>JAGCYZ010000002.1 GCA_017960545.1 Bacteroidales bacterium | reverse complement strand
TACAGGAATGTATGTGCCGGACAACGGCGGCCGTGACTTCTTTGGCCAGTCCCTTGAGGACGGCCATACGGACTACGGCGCCTTTGAGTTCCTTGGCAGCGGCGCCTTTGCGGACAAGGCCGAACTTGCCCGCAGGGACGATGCTTCGCGCCAGGCTTCCTCCGTGGCCTGGGCAAAGTGGATGTTCCCTGAGAGCGTCAGCTTCAGCGACCCCTCGCAGCTTGTCATCTCGCTGCGTGAACCGCTCACCGATGACATAAAGGGAACCCTCACCTGGGTCAACCCCAGGAACGGCAAGGCGGTAAAGGCGGATATTTCCAAGCAGAAAGACCGCCAGCGCCTGGTCATCCCCGTCAAGAGCGATGCCCAGACCCTTCCCGGAACAGTCCTCACCATAGACCTTGGTAACGGCGCCTACACAGAGCACTGGGAGATTCCCGTCCAGCAAGCCCAGCAGCGCCGCCAAAGGTAGAGGCAATAAAAAAAGTGACCGCGCGGGTCACTTTTTTTATTGTATATAGTTGAAAGGGTTACCTTCCTCTTCCGGTGTTGCCAGAGCTGCGGTTCGCTGTGCTTGCTCCTGCGTTGCTGCGGGTGGCGCTTGCGCTTGCAGTGCTTCTGGTAGCTGTGCTCCCGGTGCTGCGGGTAGCAGTGCTGGGGCTTGCAGAGCGGGTGGCCGGGGCGGCGGTGGTTCTGTTGGCATTTGAAGATGCTACTGCAGAACGGGTTACCGTTGGCTGGCTGCTGCGGACATCGTTGGACTTCATCTGAGGCGCCGGCTTGGGATCAGCTTTGGGCTGAGGCTTTGGCTGTGCCTTGGGAGTCTCCACACGGTTTCCTGAACTTACGCCGGAGCGAGGCTGACCATTGTCCCTAGGGGCGGGAGCGACATTTCCGTGCGGTGCAGGTGCAGGTGCAGGATTTGCGTGAGGCTTGGGAGCCGGAGCCGGTTTGGGAGCTGGAGCCGGAGCCGGTGGCGGCGGCGGAGCTGGAGTATGAGAGTAGTACGGCGCGTAAACCGGAGCCGGAGGCGGCGGGGGCGTCGGACGACGATGGAAAATCCTATAAAGTATCCCGGTCCTGACAGTTACCCTTGGCTCGATGATTACACGCGGTTCAACTATTACACTTGGTGTAGCAGCTACCGTCCTGTACTCAACTCCGCAAGATGAAACTGCGAGAACTGCGAGACCTAAACCGAGTATGTAAGTAAACTTTTTCATGACCGTAAGATTTAGTGTTCATCTCGCAAATTGCAAGTCGTGTGCCAGAATTGCAATTGCAATTCATATATAAATAATTTAACTTTGTGCATTATGAAAAAGATATTAATCGTTTTAGCCGCAACGCTGTCCCTGACGGCCTGCAGCCTACTCGGAAACATCAATTGGGATTCCGCTCAGCTTGGCCAGGCGGCAGGCGCCGCAATGACCGCAATGTCCATCACTGATGCGCAGATAATCTCTCTCTGCGCCCAGTCAATTGCCCAGGAGGACGCCAAGAACAGGATTGACAACGGAGCATATGCGCAAAGGCTCAGGAGGGTCCTTGCCGGTGTCCAGATACAGGGGATGACCCTTGACCCCAAGGTCTATATCAAGAACGAGATCAATGCCTTTGCCAGCGGCGACGGATCAATACGCGTTTACAGCGGTCTGATGGACGTAATGGACGATAACGAACTGTTCGCCATCATAGGCCACGAGATTGGTCACGTGGTTAACCAGGATACAAAGAAGGCTATGAAGAGCGCTTACCTTGCCGCGGCGGCACGCGGAGTGGTGAACGCAGCGGGTGCCGTAGGCGTTCTCTCGCAGAGCGTGCTGGGCGACATTGGCCAGGCATACTTCAATTCTCAGTATTCCCAGAAGCAGGAACTTGCCGCTGACAAGTTCGGATTTGAGTTCACGGTTGCTTACAACAAGGATCCGTACAGTATGTACAATTCCCTTGTAAAGCTCCAGAAACTCTCTTCATCACGCCAGTCTTCATATCTGGAGAAGATGTTCTCTTCCCACCCGGACAACGTGACCAGGGCCAACAAGGTCAAGGATATGGCGGACAAGTACACAAAGAAAGCGAAATAGGATATGCACGTACCTGATATAATCATTGCGGTGGACGGCTATTCATCCACCGGCAAAAGCACCCTGGCAAAGCTCATAGCCAAGGAATTCGGTTTCCTTTATCTGGACTCAGGAGCAATGTACAGGGGAGTTACCGTCTTCGCCCAGGAGAACGGGTTCATTGACAAGGACAGCGTAATATCTCCGGACCTGGAAAAGGCCCTGGAGGGCCTGGACCTGTATTTCGGCCAGGACGGAACGTATATAGGGGACCGGTGCATAGAGAAACTCATACGCACTATGGGCGTTTCCGCACAGGTCAGCCCCATTTCCGCCGTACCGTACGTACGCAACTTTGTAGATGACCGGCTTCACGAAATGTCCAAGGCCGGCCGCGTGGTGATGGACGGCAGGGACATAGGCACAACAGTCTTCCCCAATGCGGAGCTCAAGATATTTATGGTGGCGTCCGATCAGGTGCGCGCGCAGCGCCGTTTTGACGAGCTCGTTGCCAAGGGAGAGAACCCTTCGTTTGACGAAGTGCTGGCCAACCTCAAGGAAAGGGACTACATAGACTCCCACCGCGAGGCATCGCCGCTTTCCCGCGCAGCCGACGCCTATGTCATGGACAACTCCGATATGACCATTAAGGAAGAGCTCGAGTGGGTCAGGGGAGTGATCCAGGGTAAGCTGGGCATCTTGGAATAATGGCCCTCAGCGTAGAAATCGATTCCGGCGCCGGGTTCTGCGGCGGAGTGATAAGGGCGATCGGGACGGCGGAAAAGTTCCTGGCCGCGCATCCTTCGCGCAATCTGTATTCCCTTGGCGCAATAGTCCATAACGAGCAGGAGCTCTCCAGGCTGGAAGGCCTGGGCCTGCTGCGCGTGGACAGCATTGACGATCCTGTCGTGCATAAAGGCAGCACATTGCTTATAAGGGCGCACGGCGAGCCGCCTTCCACCTACAGGCTGGCTGCAGAAAAGGGAGTGGGCCTGGTAGACTGCACCTGCCCCGTAGTGCTCAAACTCCAGAAAGACATACGCGAGGCATACCTGCGGGTGAGCGACGCCGGCGGCCAGGTGCTCATCTTTGGGAAGATAGGCCACGCCGAGGTGCTGGGGCTGGTGGGTCAGGTCCAGGGCGAAGCCATAGTGGTAGAGGACCGCACAATGCTCAGCGACTTGCTTTCAGAGGGCCGCATACGGAAAGACGCCCCCATTGAAATATTCTCGCAAACCACAAAGGACCCGTCGGAGTATTCGCTGGTATGCGACTTTCTCTGCCAAAGCGTAGGGGGAACCGTTACGGTTCACCATACCATTTGCACCCAGGTGGAGTCCAGGCACCGCAAGCTTGAGCAGTTTGCCAAGGGGCACGACGTAATAGTGTTCGTCACGGGCAAGGAGAGCTCCAACGGCAAGGTGCTGTCGCAGCTCTGCGCCCGCGCCAACACCCGCACCCATACCGTGGGCTCCGGCGGCGAGATTGATCCCTCCTGGTTCCGTCCCGGAGATTCCGTAGGGGTGAGCGGAGCCACCTCCACTCCGCAGTGGCTGTTGGAAGAGGCGGCCTCCCGAATCCGAAATTTTGCATTATAAATAGGATTTTTTATTTTTGCACAGATAAGCTAATCATAATAAAACATAGATATTTATGGCAACAACTGCAGATTTCAAGAACGGCCTTTACATCAAGTATAACGAGAAGCCTTGCATGGTTGTGTATTTTCAGCACGTGAAACCCGGCAAGGGCCCCGCTTTTGTAAAGACAAAACTCCGTAACCTGGAGAACGGCCGCATCCTGGAGAATACCTTCAGCGCAGGTATGAAGATAGATTTGATCAACGTTGAGAGGCGTCCCTACCAGTTCCTCTATGCCGAGGAAGATGGCTTCAACTTCATGCACGAAGAGACTTACGAGCAGATCACCCTTCCAAAGGACGTGGTTGAGAATTCAGACCTTATGAAGGAAGGACAGCACGTGGAGATGATGTTCTGGGTTGACGAGGAAAGGTGCCTCACCTGCGAGCTCCCTACATATGTAACCCTGGAGGTTACCTATTCCGAGCCGGCAGTGAAGGGAAACACCGCTTCTACAAACGCCCTCAAGGAAGTGACCCTGGAGACCGGAGCCAAGATAATGGTTCCCCTGTTCATCAACCAGGGCGATGTCATCACCGTAAACACAACTGACCGCTCATACGGCCAGAGGGTATAATCCCGGTCAAAGGAATTAAAAAAAGCAACTGGAACCCAGTTGCTTTTTTTTATTGGATACGGTCAATCTTAAGTTGTTGGATCTTGTAGGTGTCACCGCTGTAGTTGACGAAGATGGTGACCTGGTAGATTTCACCTCCGGCGTTCAGGTTGCCCAGGGCATATTTCATATTCCCGCGGCTTGCGGTATGGTTGATGCTGAACGAACGGGGGGTATGTGAGCTGAAGAAGGATTTGAGGATCTGTTTTGCCTGGTTGCGGCTGCAGTCGTTGGCGTTGGCAAGGATGGATACCTCCAGATTGTCTGCGAACCAGGCGGACAAGTTGTCTGAATTGCCCTGGGAAATATACTTTGAGATTGGGATGAATACATCATACCCGTCTGTCTGCGCCCTGAGGGACAATCCGGAGAGGAGGATTGCCGCCAGAACCAATATTTTCCTTAATAAGCTCATAACGACAAAAATTGATTGCAAATACCGAGCCATCTGGTTATCTTTGCGAATATAAGAATAATATATGAAACTGACTCTTCTGACCGTAGGTAAGACGGATATAAAATGGGTGAAAGAGGGCCTGGATATGTATGCAGGGCGTCTGAGCCACTATATTCCGTTCAGCGTGATTGAGATTCCGGAACTCAAGAACGTGGCTTCCTCGGGCAGGGAGCAGATCAAGGAGAAGGAGGGGGAGCTTATCCTCAGGAACGTGCGTCCGCAGGATGAAGTCATCCTGCTTGACGAACGTGGAGTGCAGCGCAGCTCCCTGGCTTTTGCTTCCTGGCTGGAAGAAAAACTGAACCGTGGCGGAAAGGACATAGTCTTTGTGATTGGCGGGGCTTACGGATTCTCCCAGAAAGTGTATGACAGGGCGGGCGGACGCATCTCCCTGTCGCAAATGACCTTCTCCCATCAGATAGTTAGAACGATTTTTGCTGAGCAGTTATACCGTGCTTTCACAATAATGCGTGGAGAACCGTATCATCACGAATAATGGCCTTTTTTGAGAAACGGAACTGGAAGAACATAGCAAGCGGGATACTCCTGCTTTGCAGCGCCATAGGCCTGCTGCTCGCACTGAACCTTTCTCCGTATCCTGCGGACTCCCAGGTGGCGGCGCAAAAGGTCCAGAAGGTGCTTGACGCCAGGATGGGGCAGCTGGATTCCTACGTGAAGAAGGCCCTGGAAGGGGACAACACACAGTGGATGGACCTGGGCGAAGTCCCGGAGGACATGGTGATCTACCGCTATGTCAACGATACCCTCCAATCCTGGGCCAACAGGTTCACCATAAGCAACGATGACATAGGCCGCAAGGTTGTGGTACAGCAGTTCACCAGCCAGAGGGCGTCACTGTCCTCGCCGCTGCTGGCCGTAACCCCCGTGGTGCAGTTCCTGAACCTTGGTCCAACCTGGTATCTCACCTATCTTGAGGAGAGGGGGGACACCAAGGTGATAGCGGGCCTCGAGATAATGAGCGAGACGCTGTCAACTCAGGGGAACGGAGTTAACAGCAGCCTTAGCCTGGGTTCCCAGTTCTCTGTGAAGCCGCTTTCTTTCAGCGGCGGGTCGGCGGTGTCTTTCCAGGATGTCCCTCAGTTCAAGATACTCTTCGATACCTTCAAGAGCTATACACTGTCCAAGTCATATATGATATGGGTGGCGTTGCTGCTGTTCGTGGCTGCGCTGTTGCTCTTCCTATCGGCGGAGAAAACCCTGAAGAGGTATTATATAGTCCTGGCGGGGCTGCTGGCAGTGATGCTGGGAATGTATCTGTTCGGCTTCAGGCTGCAGGAAGAGACGGAGATGTTCTCGCCGACGCTCTTCGCGGACGGCCCGCTCCTGTACTCGCTTGCGGCCGTGGTGATAATAAACCTTACGCTGACGCTGCTGGTGGGCACCACATATATGATCCGCGGGGAGCTGTACCGCAGGCTGAAGGAGAAAAAGACCGCCGGGCCGCTGGCCGCGCTCTCCCTTTGCGCCTGTGCGCTGGCGGCGGGGATCCTTGTATATTCCTTCTTCGCCTTGCGGAGCATCATTCTCAATTCCAGCATCAACCTGGAACTGTACAAGCTTGACGGGCTAAGCTGGTACACCCTTGTGGTTTATGCTTCGTTCCTTGCACTGCTGATGATGGTTCCGCTGCTGGTCCAGATGCTGCGTCCGGCTCTCAAGAAATGGATGGACATCCATCTGGAAACAATGTCCAGGACCAATCTGGCCATATATGCGCTGCTGATTTCAGTGTTTATGGTGAGCGTGGCGGCAGTATTTGGTTTCCGCAAGGAACAGGACAGGGTAAGCCTGTGGGCGAACAGGCTTTCCATTGACCGTGACATCACCCTTGAACTGGAACTCCGGTCAGTGGAGAATGAAATTGCCACCGACGTACTCATTGCGTCCCTTTCCGTCCTGGACAACACCAACTCAGTGGTTCTGAACAGGATAATGGACTATTATATGAGCCGCCTTTCCCAGGATTACGACGTGTCCGTGTTCATCCTTAACCAGGACAACACAACCCAGCAGGCGGCTGAATACGTCTATTCCCGCATCCAGGACGGCAAGCCCATATTCGACAACTCCCGCTTCGTTTACAATACCACGTCCCAGGGCCATTCCCGCTATGCGGCGCTGTTCACCTTCTACTCCGACGCCTACGGGCCTTCCAATATGCTCCTGGAAGTGGAGCCCAAGGCGAACAAGGAGGACAGGGGCTTTTCCTCCCTCCTGGGCTATACGTCACCGGGAAGGGTCACCATCCCTGCGCGTTATTCCTATGCCAAATACGATTCCGGTAAACTGACCTCCTACAGGGGGGCATATCCATATGTCCGTACACTGTCCGACGAACTGCTGCAGGAAATGACCTCCGCGCAGCGGACATACCTGGACAGGGCGTCTTACTCCCATTTCGTGAACAACATATCCGACGAGGAGATAATAGTCATATCCAGGCCCAAGATTCCCAACTCAAGTTTCCTGCTGGATTTCATCTTCGTGGCCCTGATAGCCTATGCCGCCCTTTCCATAATGGCTTTCTCGCGCAAACGCAGGCCGGTGATGGAAAGGACTTATTACAGGACAAGGGTAACCACCATCCTGGCGGCATCGCTGGTGCTGACTATGGTCACCCTGGCACTGGTGAGCGTTTTGTTCGTTTACAGGAGGAACGACGCCAACAGGCATACTATGATGGTGGAGAAGATAAGCTCCATCCAGAACCTTCTGGAAAGCCGTTGCCGCAATGTCAGGGACTTCACGGAACTCACTTCGCAGGAGTTCACCTCCGCACTTGAGACCGTGAGCGATATGACCGGATCGGACATAATGCTGTACACTCCCACCGGCGTGGCGTTCAAGTCCACTACCCAGGAGGTGCTTGACAATATGCTTTTCGGAAGCCGTATAGACGCGGACGCCTTCAAGCAGATATCTTACGACGGAAGCCGTTACTTCATTGACAGGGATATGCTCAACGGGCACAGATACTACTCGCTGTATGCCCCTGTCTGCAACGATTCCGGACAGATGCTTGCAATAGCCAGCAGCCCGTACATAGCCAGCAACTATGACTTTGAGACGGAAGCCATTATCCATACCATCGCCCTCCTGTGCGTGTTCCTGATCCTTATGTTCGTGGCCAGGATCCTTATTGGGAACATCGTTGACAGGATGTTCAAGCCGCTCTCCGAACTTGGCAGCAAGATGGGGGCATCGGACGTGGACAGTCTGGAGTACCTGGATTACGACAGGGACGACGAAATCACCACCCTTGTGCAATCGTACAACAAGATGGTGAGCGACCTTTCCGACAGTACGCGCAAGCTGGCGCAGGCGGAGAGGGACAAGGCGTGGAGCGGAATGGCGCGTCAGGTGGCCCACGAGATCAAGAACCCTCTGACGCCAATGAAGCTCCAGCTGCAGAGGCTCATCCGCCTCAAGCAGAAAGGGGACCCTCACTGGCAGGACATTTTCGACGAGGTGGCCAAGGTGGTGCTGGACCATATAGACATACTGTCCGAGACGGCCAACGAGTTCTCGACCTTTGCCAAGCTCTACACAGAGGAGCCTACTTCAATGGACCTTGACGTGGTTCTCAGGGAGGAGATCGCAATGTTCGACAACAGGGAGAACATCAAGATCAACTATATGGGACTGAAGGACGCAGTGGCTGCAGGGCCCAAGCCTCAGCTCACCCGGGTATTCGTCAACCTTATCAACAACGCCATACAGGCGGTTGAGGAACAGGGTGGCGGAACCATCCAGGTTTCCCTGCGGAATTCCTCTTCCGGAGACGGCTTCTATGACATAGTTTTCGAGGACAGCGGCCCCGGCGTGGCAAGCGAGAACGTGGACAAGCTGTTCACCCCCAATTTCACCACCAAATCTTCCGGAACGGGCCTTGGACTGGCCATTTCCAGAAGCATATTGGAGCGTTGCGGAGCCCGCATTTCCTATTCCCGTTCTTTTGTTCTGGGAGGGGCTTGTTTTACCATAGTTTATCCTAAATAATCATTCTTTTTTTGCTATCTTTGTAAGTCATACATTGCATTGTGGACTATGAAGATATTGCAGGCCAGTTATGCCGGTAGCAGCACAAGGGTAAGCCGTAAGCCCGGGCGTAAATTGCCTGAGTTCGCTTTCATAGGCCGCTCCAATGTGGGCAAGTCTTCATTGATTAATATGCTGTGCGGCCAAAGCAAGCTGGCCCTGACCTCCGCCACGCCCGGAAAGACCAAGGTGGTGAACCATTTCCTTGTCAATGACAAGTGGTATCTGGTTGACCTTCCGGGATACGGATACGCCAAGATGTCCAACAAGGGCAGGGAGGAGCTGGCTGCCGTGATATCGGACTATGTCCGTAATTCGCAGGAGATGGTGATGCTGTTCGTGCTGGTTGACTCCAGGCACGAGATCACCGCGACGGACCTGGAATTCATATCCTTCCTGGGAGAGAACCAGATTCCTTTTGGAATCATCTTCACAAAGGGGGACAAGATGGGTCCCAACGCACTCAAGGCAATGGTGGAGAAGGACTGCGAGATACTGTCCAGGACCTGGGAGGAACTGCCTCCTATGTTCACCAGCTCCTCGCGCACATCCGCCGGGAAAGAAGAAATTTTAAACTATATAGAATCAATACTGGCATCGTTATGATCAAGGAACACAGAATAGAACTGTTCGCCTGCAGGGCGTCCAAGGGTTTTGCGGAGAAAGTAGTGGAATCGTGGAACGCGCACATCCTTCCGGGAGAAGAGAGGCTCCACCTGGGCCAGCTGGAGGTAACCCCTTTCAGTGACGGGGAATTCCAGCCTCAGTTTACCGAGAGCGTCCGCGGCGCTACCGTCTTCCTGCTCCAGTCAACATTCCCTCCGGCAGAGAACCTTATGGAACTGCTGTTCACCATAGACGCCGCAAAGAGGGCTTCGGCATCAAAGGTGATTGCCGTAATCCCTTATTTCGGCTGGGCCAGGCAGGACCGCAAGGACCGCCCCAGGGTTTCCATAGGTGCCAAGTTGATAGCCAACATCCTTACCGCAGCCGGCGTGGACAGGGTTATGACCTGTGACCTGCACGCAGCCCAGATCCAGGGATTCTTTGACATCCCGGTGGACCACGTGTATGCCAGCAAGGTATTCATCCCCTATATCCAGGGCCTTAACCTCCCCAACCTCTCAATCGCAGCTCCCGATATGGGTGGAGCCAAGAGGGCAAATGCGTACGCCAAGGAACTGGCGTGCCCGGTGGTCATCTGCCACAAGACAAGGGAGAAGGCCAATGTGGTATCCTCCATCACCGCCATCGGAGACGTTGAAGGAAGGGACATAGTAATAGTGGACGATATGATTGACACCGCCGGCACCCTTCGCAAGGCGGCCGAGGTCCTGATGTCCAAGGGCGCTTCAAGCGTAAGGGCCTGCGCCACCCACGGAATCCTCTCGGGCAAGGCCTTCGACAATATCAACAACTCTTACCTGACCGAGGTCATGATTACCGATACCATTCCTCTCCACGCTCCGGAGGGGACGGACACCAGCAAGATTACCGTAATCTCAATGGCGGAGGTGTTCGCCAGCATCATCCGCAAGGTTTACTACTATGAGCCGGTGAGCACGGAGTTTATTTTTTAGGAACAATACATTTACTTCCTCCAAATGAGTTTAGTAGCCATAGTAGGACGCCCCAACGTGGGCAAGTCCACTCTCTTCAACCGCCTTGTAGGTATGCGCAAGGCCATTGTTGACGATACCGCGGGAGTGACGCGGGACCGTCACTACGGCCGTTGCGAGTGGTGCGGAAGGGAGTTCTCCGTAGTGGATACGGGGGGCTATACCAGCAATTCCGACGATGTGTTCGAGACAGCCATCCGCCGTCAGGTGGAGATAGCCATAGAGGAATCCGACGCCGTGCTCTTCATGGTGGAGGCGGCAACCGGAATCACTGATTACGATGCGGAGATCGCAGACGTCCTGCGCCGTTCACGCAAGCCCGTGGTGGTATGCGTGAACAAGGTGGACACAGGAGAGAAGATGTTCGACGCATACCAGTTCTACGGGCTGGGCCTTGGTGAGATCTGGAGCATTTCCGCGGCCAACGGCAGCGGAACCGGAGACCTTCTGGACGAGGTTCTCCGAGTCCTCCCTCCGGATGACGCCCCTGACGACAGGGACCGCACTGACCTCCCGCATATAGCAATCGTGGGCAAGCCTAACGTGGGCAAATCGTCATTGACAAACGCCCTGCTGGGAGAGGAGAGGAACATTGTCACCCCGGTGGCGGGAACCACCAGGGATTCGATATCCACATATTACAACAAGTTCGGCCACGAATTCATGCTGGTGGACACCGCCGGAATGAGGCGCAAGGCCAAGGTGCACGAGGACCTGGAATTCTACTCGGTGATGCGCTCCATACGCGTGATAGAACACGCGGACGTGTGCGTCCTGATGATTGACGCTACCAGCGGAATGGAGGCCCAGGATATGAGCATCTTCAACCTTATCCAGAAGAACCGCAAGGCCTGCGTGCTGGTGGTGAACAAATGGGACCTCTTCCAGAAGGAGAGCAACACCCTCAGGGATTATGAGAGGGCGCTGCGGCAGAAGTTAGCTCCGTTTGACGACCTCCCCATCATCTTCACCTCCGTTACCGCCAAGCAGCGTATCCTTGACGTGCTGAACGCTGTTGCCACGGTGTATGAGAATTATTCCAGAAAGATACCTACCGCCCGCCTGAACGACGTGCTCCTCCCCATAATCGAGGAGACTCCGCCGCCGGCCTGGAAGGGCAAGTACGTTAAGATCAAGTATGTGACCCAGCTGCCAACCAAATTCCCGGCTTTCGCTTTCTTCTGCAATCTTCCGCAGTATGTGAAAGATCCGTACAAGCGTTTCCTTGAGAACAAGCTCAGGGAGAACTTCCCGTTCAGCGGCTGTCCGGTCCAGATATATATCAGACAAAAGTAGAAAGATGAAGCGCTTTGCTTTGATTGCCCTTGTCCTTGCCGCGGTATCCTGCAGCGAGGACCCGAATAAAAATTGGACTTTCGCCGAGAAGGCCCTTATAGTGGATCCCGACCCTGTGATGAGGGTCCTTACCATAGACAACAGGAAGGATTCCCTTATCCTGCGCACGCCCAGCCAGGACCTTCCGGCAGAGCTGGTGGCAAGCAGCGAATACAAGTCCCTTGAGCAGAAACTGATAGCAACGGTGACCTCTCCGGATCAGGACGGCGTTGGAATAGCAGCCCCGCAGGTGGGATTGCTCAGAAGGGTGGTGGCCGTACAGCGTTTGGACAAGGAGGGAGAGCCCTTCGAGGTATATCCCAACATACGAGTAATACGTACTCGCGGAGAAATGGCCCCGGGTGGCGAGGGCTGCCTGTCCGTACCCAACCGCAGGGGGGAAGTCTTGCGTTACCAGAACATAGATATAAGCTATACTTCTCCGTTTACGCTTAAGGATACGGTGGAGACGGTGCTGGGATTCACGGCCGTCATTTTCCAGCACGAGACTGACCATCTGGACGGGATCCTTTACATAGACAAGCTTGCAGATTAGGATATGGATGAGGCGTATATAGATCTCTTGACCTTGCAGGACAGCATACAGGAGGGGTTGGAAGACCTTTTCCCTGACAGGCTGTGGGTCAAGGCGGAGGTCAGTTCCATCCAGGTCAAAAGCAACGGGCATTGTTATATGGACCTGTGCCAGAGCGGCGCGGGGGGCGTGGTGGCCAAGGCCAAGGCCGTGATATGGAGGAGCCGTTATACGCTGCTGAGCCGAATGTTCAAAGAGGCTGCGGGCGGGGACATCCAGGTGGGAATGTCCATCCTGGTACGCGTGCAGGTGAGCTACAGCGCCCTTTACGGGCTCACGCTCACCATTGACGACATAGACCCTGACGTGACCCTGGGAGAGCAGGAGAGAATCAGGCGCGAGACCATTGCCAAGCTTCAGGAAGAGGGGCTGATGGAGAAGCAGGGAGAGTTGAAGCTCCCGCCTCTCCCATACTCGCTGGCGGTCATCTCCGCTCCGGATGCGGCAGGCTTCGGGGATTTCAGGAGGCATCTGCTGGAGAACGAATATGGCTTTGCCTTCAGCGTGGACCTGTTCCCGGCCACGATGCAGGGGAACCAGGCGCCGGAGTCGATATCCGATGCGCTGGAAGAGGTGCAGACAGCCTCAAAGCAGTATGACGCAGTGCTCATACTGCGCGGAGGCGGCTCCAACTTTGACCTGCAGTGCTTTGACGACTACGGCCTTTGCTTCAACATAGCAAACTGCCCCCTGCCTGTGTTCACGGCGATAGGACACGACAAGGATTACCACGTGGCAGATATGGTGGCCTATTCGTTCGTAAAGACGCCTACGGCGCTTGCCGATGAATTCATAGGCTGCTATATGGCGGAGGACGAGCGCATTGAATCCTATATGTCCCGCCTGCGCCTGGCTTTCAACTCAAAGCTGCAGGCGATGGCCTCCAAGGTGGATATGCTTGTTGAGCGCATCAGCGCAGCGGACCCGCGCAGTGTCCTTTCAAGGGGTTACACCCTTGTGACGGACAGCGGCGGGGTGGTGCTCAAGAGCGCCGGAAAACTCAAGGCGGGGGACAGGGTGAAAATTATGTTTGCAGACGGAACCCTTGACGCCGTCATAACGGATTGATTATGTTTGACTACAATAAAGCCATAGAAGAGCTGGAGCAGATAGCCCTGAAAGTTGAGGACCCCTCCTCCAGCATTGAGGAAATTGACAAGTACCTGGCGCGCACCCGCGAGCTGGCTGAAGCCTGCCGCGCGTACCTGCGCACGGCCAGGGACAAAGTTGACCAAATGGAGAAACAGTGATATGCCAAAACAGATGATATACCAGACCGATCCATGGCTTGAGCCGTGGAAGGAAGCAATAGACAAACGCCATAAGGATATCCTGGCCACGAGAGAGCACCTGACGCAGGGAGGCACCCTTGACAAGGCCGTGAACAACCATCTGTATTACGGCCTTCACAAACAGAAGGACGGCTCCTGGGTGTTCCGCGAGTGGGCGCCCAACGCCACCCGTATGTTCCTGGTGGGGGAATTCAACAACTGGAAGCGCACAGAGGCGTATGCCCTCAAACCGGTTGGCCGGGGGAACTGGGAGATTGTTCTTCCGGAGATGTTCCTGCACCACGGTTCCCTGTACAAACTATACATAGAGTGGCCCGGCGGAGGCGGCGAGAGGATTCCGGCCTATGCCAACAGGGTGGTACAGGATCCTGACACCAAGGTGTTCAGCGCCCAGGTTTGGAGTCCTGCCAAACCTTATTCCTGGAGGTACAAGCGTCCGGGCAGGCGCAAGAATCCCTTCATCTACGAATGCCATATAGGAATGAGTTCCGAAGAGGAGAAAGTGGCGTCCTTCAAGGACTTCCGCAAGCAGGTCCTGCCCCGCGTACAGGAGCTGGGATATGACACCATACAGA
This sequence comes from Bacteroidales bacterium, assembly GCA_017960545.1. Classification (GTDB taxonomy): domain Bacteria; phylum Bacteroidota; class Bacteroidia; order Bacteroidales; family UBA932; genus Cryptobacteroides. The sequence goes on along the minus strand of JAGCYZ010000002.1, from coordinate 15,292 downwards.
TAATGGCCCTGCAGGAGCATCCGTATTACGGCTCCTTCGGGTATCAGGTATCCAATTTCTTTGCCCTGAGTTCCCGCTTCGGTACGCCGGAGGAGTTCAAGGCCCTGGTAGATGACGCGCACAGGCGCGGAATAGCCGTTATTATGGACATAGTCCATTCCCACAGCGTAGAGAACGTCGCGGAGGGCCTGAGTATGTTCGACGGCAGGGAAGACCTCTACTTCTTCTCGGGTCCGCAGGGCCATCATCCCGCGTGGGGAAGCCGCTGCTTTGACTACGGCAAGGACGAGACCCGTCTTTTCCTGCTTTCCAACTGCAAATACTGGCTTCAGGAGTATCACCTTGACGGGTTCCGTTTTGACGGAGTCACCAGTATGCTGTACTGGGACCACGGCCTTGGAAAAGATTTCGGGGACTATAAGTTCTATTTTGACCAGGGCGTGGATGAGAATGCGGTCATCTACCTGGCCCTGGCCAACCAGTTGATAAAGGAGATAGATCCGGATGCCATTACCATTGCCGAGGATGTCAGCGGAATGGCCGGCCTGGCCGCCCCGTTCGAGTGCGGAGGGGTTGGCTTCGACTTCAGGATGGCAATGGGAATTGCGGACCACTGGATCAAATGGATCAAGGAAAAGAGCGATGAGCAGTGGAGTATGGGGGAGATATGGTGGGAACTCACCAACAAGAGGGCTGACGAGAAGACAATCAGCTATGCTGAATGCCACGACCAGGCACTGGTGGGGGACAAGACCATAATCTTCCGCCTGATAGACGCACAGATGTATTACGCCATGAACATCGGCTCAATGGATGTGACCGTTGACCGGGGTATAGCCCTGCACAAACTCATACGCCTTGTGACGGCGGCCACCGCAGGCAATGGATACCTCAATTTCATGGGCAATGAGTTCGGGCATCCGGAGTGGATAGACTTCCCGCGTGAGGGGAACGGATGGTCCTACAAGTACGCACGCCGCCAGTGGTCGCTGGAGGACAATCCTATGCTGCGCTATGGACGTCTGTCCGCTTTTGACGCGGCAATGGTGCATTATCTGCGCTCAGCGCGGGTACTTGAGGGTGTTCCGGAGCCCCTTATGGTCGATGAAGAAAAGAAAATATTGATTTTCAAGCGAAAGAATAGTATCTTTGCGGTGAATTTTAACAAAGACCAATCGTTCTCGGATTATTCGTTCGCGGCTCCTGCAGGGGAATACCGCGTTGCGTTGAGTTCCGATGAAGTAGCCTACGATGGTTTTGACAGGGTAAGAAAGGGCGAAACGCATTTAACGGTCAATGACCGTCTTTTTATTTATCTGCCCAGCAGGTGCGCCATAGTCCTTGACAAAATTAACTGATTAGTTTATGCCTTTTTTGAAATTTAACAAAAACGAGCTGGTGAATCTTTCCTATTCACTCAAGCGCGAAATTCTTTCTGCCAACAAGAGAGGCGATTACTGCAACACTTCTATTGTTGCCTGCAACACCCGGCGCTATCACGGCCTCCTGGCCATAACGCTAGACCGCTTTGGTGGAGACAGGTACCTGATGCTGTCCTCGCTGGACGAGAGTCTGATCGTGAACGGCAAGCAGTTCAACCTGGGCATCCATTGCTACGGGGACATCTATGAGCCAAGAGGCCACAAATACGTGGTTGACTTCGAGGCGGACCCGGTTCCCCAACTTACATACAAGGTAGGCGAAATTGTATTCCGCAAAAGCATCCTTCTGGTTCCCAATAAGGACCAGGTGCTCATAAAGATGGAGCTTCTCAAGTCTCCTTCAAAGGCTACCCTGCAGCTCAAGCCTTTCCTGGCTTTCAGGAACATCCACGAGCTCACCCACCAGAACGCCCAGGCGGACACCTCCTACAAGGAGATTCCTTGCGGCGCGTCATTCTGTATGTACAAGGGATTCCCTACACTCAACCTGCAGTTGAACAGTACTGCGGCCAAATTCAGCTACACCCATCATCCGCTCTGGTATTCCAACATCACCTATTCAGACGAGTACCGCCGCGGATATGACTGCATAGAGGACCTTCTGGTACCCGGATGGTTCCAGACCGATATGAAGCCGGGAGATTCCATAGTATTCTCCGCTTCCCTCAATGAAGAGAAACCTGCCTCCCTGAAGAGAAGTTTCACAAATATCTTCAAGAAAACCCCGGCCATCACCAGCGGACGCGAGCAGCTGTTGCGCTGTGCAGACCTTCTTATAACCCATCACAACGGTTACAAGATGATCAATGCCGGTTATTCCTGGAAGTACACCGGACTTCTCAGGGAAACCCTCATAGCCCTTCCCGGCCTCACCCTTTACGGCAAGCACGACCCTGCGGAATTCGAAGAGATCCTTGACAATCTCATCTCTGACGAGAGCGAGCGCCTCTACCGCAGGACAACCCAGGTGGAAGCTCCGCTGACCCTTTCCATAAGCCTTCAGAAGTACATTTCCTTTGGCGCCGACGCCAAGAAGGTCTGGGCCAAGTACGGAGATGTTGTCCGCAAGATACTTGAGAGCTATCTGCCTGGCGTAAGGCACGAGGTTGCAATGCAGCCCAACGGACTCCTTTGGGCCCAGCAGGACGGCGTAGCACTTTCCTGGATGAACGCTTACGTGAACTTCCATCCCGTCACGGAGAGGGCAGGATATCAGGTGGAGACCAACGCCATCTGGTACAACTCCATCTGCTTCGCACTGGAAATGGAGCGCAAGTATGGAAAGGACGATGAGTTTATCCGCAAGTGGACCCCTATCAGGGACCTTGTAAAGGCCAACTACCAGAATATGTTCTGGAACCAGCGTATGGGATGTCTCGCGGACTATGTTGACAACAACGGCCAGAATATGGACATCCGTCCCAACCAGATGCTTGCCATCTCCCTCAAGTACAGCCCCGTTGACGACTCGCTCAAGCAGTCCATCCTCAGGATCATAGACAACGAGCTTGTAACTTCAAGGGGAATACGCACGCTGTCTCCGCGCGACGTGAAATACCGCGGGGTTTACGAAGGATCCCAGGTGGAGAGGGACCTTGCATTCCATCAGGGATGCACCCGTCCTTTCCTGCTGGAGGCCTACGTTTCACTGTGCTTCCACATCAAGGGCCCTTCCTTCTGGAAGAAAGCCCAGTGGCTGGCGGAAGGTTTCTATGACGACCTTGGAAAGCACGGAGTTGGCGCCTTTGCGGAGCTTTATGACGGAGATCCGCCTCACGAGCCCCACGGAGCCATATCGTCTGCGCTCAGCACCGCAGCCCTTCTGGCAGTGGATTATATGTTGGATAAATATAAAGCAGAATAGGAGGTTTGCCAATGAGAGTCTTGATGTTCGGTTGGGAATTTCCTCCCCACATTGCAGGTGGTCTGGGAACCGCCTGCGAGGGTATAGTAAAAGGCCTCGCGCATAATGGCGTGGAGACCCTGTTCGTGATGCCTTCGGCTTCCGGAGACGAGGACCAGAGCGCTACCACTATCATCAATGCCAGCGACGTGGCTGTTGACACGGTGAGCAGTACCTTAGATGAATTCCTGGGAAAAGTCAAGTTCATACATATTGATTCGGACCTTGTGCCTTATGTGGGCCCTGAAGAGTTCTCCAATGTCCTGGAAGAGGAGCGCAAGCGTCAGGTGAAGGATTTCCGCATCCAGTACGGCCAAAAGTTCAAGTTCTCCGGGAAATACGGCGCCAACCTTATGGAAGAGGTGGCCCGCTACGCGATGGTGGGCGGAACCATAGCCTTGCAGAACAGGGACCGCTTTGACGTGATCCACGCGCACGACTGGCTCACCTACCTTGCCGGCATAGCCGCCAAGGAGCTCACCGGAAAGCCGCTGGTGGTTCACGTCCACGCCACGTCCTATGACCGTGGAGACGAGAAGCATATGGACACCCGTGTCCTTGATATCGAGAAAAGGGGAATGGAGGCCGCAGACAGGGTGATAACCGTGAGCGACCTTACCAGGAACATAGTGATAAACAAGTACGGCATAAACCCGGACAAGGTGGTTACCGTCCACAATGCAGTTGATTTCTCCGGAAGGGAGAACCTGATGGTGGAAAGGGGAGTCAAGGACAAGGTTGTCACTTTCCTTGGCCGAATCACCTTCCAGAAGGGTCCCGAGTACTTCATCGAGGCCGCCGCAAAGGTCCTCAAGCGTACTAAGAACGTGCGCTTTGTAATGGCCGGAAGCGGTGATATGATGAACCGCGCCATCCGCCAGGTGGCAAGGATGGGCATTTCCGACCGTTTCCACTTCACGGGCTTCCTGCGCGGAACGGACGTACAGAAGATGTTCGCCCTTTCCGACGTTTACATAATGCCTTCAGTGTCCGAACCGTTCGGTATTTCTCCGCTTGAGGCTATGAGGACCAACGTCCCGTCCATCATCTCACATCAGTCCGGTGCCGCCGAGGTGCTCAAATATGCCTTCAAGGTGGATTTCTGGGATGTGGATGCAATGGCTGACGACATTTACGCCCTGCTGCAGTATCCGGCCCTCTCAGAGTTCGCCGCAAAGCAGGGTTATGAGGAGGTCAATGCCCTCAAGTGGAACAATGCCACCAAGAAAATGATAGAAGTTTACAAATCCGTATTATAACAAGTCGAATTATGAAAAAGAGCGTTTGTTTGTATTTTCAGGTTCATCAACCTACAAGGCTCCGTCTTTACAGGTTCTTCGATATAGGCAAGGATTCACATTATTACGACGACTTTGCCAACAGGACCATTTTCAAGAGAGTGGCCCAAAGGTGCTACCAACCTATGAACGACATCCTTCTGCAGGCTATTAAGCGCAACAAGGGCAAGTTCAAGGTGGCGTTCTCCATTTCCGGTTCGGCTTTGGAGCAGTTTGAGAGATACGCTCCGGAAGTTCTGGACAGTTTCCGTGAACTGGCTGCTACCGGCTGCGTGGAGTTCCTCAGCGAGACCTATTACCACTCACTGGCATCGCTCCGCTCTCCGGCAGAGTTCAAACTGCAGGTGAACAAGCACAAGGAGATGATCCAGAATCTCTTTGGAGTTACCCCAACCGCTTTCAGGAACACAGAACTCATCTATTCAGATGAGATAGGTTCAATGGTACACGACCTTGGCTTCAATACCATGCTTACCGAGGGTGCCCGTCACATTATGGGATGGAAGAGCCCCAACCATATATATTCCAACGACATAGCTCCAAAGCTCAAACTTCTCCTCCGCAACTATCCGCTCAGCGACGACATCGCCTTCCGCTTCTCCAACAAGGGATGGAACGAGTGGCCGCTGACAACCGAGAAGTATGTAGGCTGGCTCAACCAGGCCGATGGCGAGATCATAAACCTGTTTATGGACTACGAGACCTTTGGCGAGCACCAGAGCGAGAGTTCAGGAATAATGGACTTCATGAGCCATCTCCCGGAGGCAGTACTCGCAGGAGGGCTCAAGTTCGTGACCCCTTCAGAGGCGGGTGCCAAGCTCAAGCCGGTGGCTGACCTTTCCGTTCCGGAGCCCATTTCTTGGGCGGACGAGGAAAGGGACCTGTCCGCCTGGCTTGGAAACGAGCTTCAGCAGGACGCTTTCAACAAGCTGTATTCCCTTACAGAGAAGCTTTCCATCATCAATGACGGTACCCTGTGGGCAGACTTCGGGCACCTTCAGGAAAGCGACCACCTTTATTATATGTGTACAAAGTTCTTCTCCGACGGAGAGATCCACCAGAGATTCAACCCTTACGACACCCCTTACGAGGCGTTCATCAACTATATGAACGTCCTGAGCGATTTCATCATCAGGGTCAACGAGGCTTTGGCGGAAAAACAATAGATAATTAGTAGTGTAATCAATTAAATATGGATATGAACAATAACGCTCCTTCCTGGAAGAGCGTGATGGTAACACGTCATCTTCCGAAGGCATTATCAGGACTTGAAAGATTAAGCAAGAACCTTTGGTGGTGCTGGAACGATTCCGCCAAGACATTATACAGAAAGATTGACCCGGACATCTGGCATAAGTCAGGCCATAATCCAAGGGCGGTGCTCGATACGGTGAGTATCAAGCGCTTCGAGGCCCTGGCCAAGGATGCCGCTTTCCTAAGCGAGCTCAAGGCCGTTATGACGGACTTTGACAACTATATGTCCCAGAAAACCGAGCGCAAGGATCCTCTGGTAGGTTATTTCTGTATGGAATACGGCCTTGACTCTTCCCTCAAGATATATTCCGGAGGATTGGGAATCCTTGCCGGAGACTATCTCAAGGAGAGCAGCGACATGAACGTGAATATGGTGGCTGTGGGTCTTCTTTACCGTTACGGCTACTTTACCCAGGTTCTCTCCGCACAGGGAGACCAGATTTCCAAGTATGAGCCTCAGGACTTCCTCAAGATACCTGCCGAGCCGGTTATGGACAAAGACGGCAACTGGGTTACCATAAGTGTGGATTTCCCTGGAAGACAGGCATATGCAAGGATCTGGAAGGTTGCGGTTGGCCGCACAGACCTCTATCTGCTTGACACAGACTACGAGGCCAACAACCAGGAGGACCGCCAGGTTACCCATCATCTTTACGGAGGTGACTGGGAGAACCGCCTCAAACAGGAGGTTATCCTTGGAATAGGAGGTGTTCGCGCCCTTCGCGCCCTAGGCATCAACCCCCAGATTTACCATTGCAACGAGGGTCACGCCGCTTTCATCGGCCTCGAAAGGCTCCGCGAGTACATTCCAAAGTACAACCTGTCCTTTGACGAAGCCCTGGAGGTGGTGCGCGCTTCTTCGCTTTTCACAACGCATACCCCCGTCCCTGCAGGACACGACTCCTTTGACGAAGGAATGCTTGGCCGCTACATAGGCGGATACCCTGCTGCGATGAACATCGACTGGCGCACTCTTATGAGCCTTGGAAAACTTGATCCGGACAACAGGTACGAGAAGTTCTCGATGAGCATCCTCGCAGCCAACATCTCCCAGAACGTAAACGGAGTGTCAATGCTTCACGGAAAGGTCAGCCAGGACATCTTCTCCAATATGTATCCGGGATACCTTCCGGAGGAGCTTTACGTAAGCTACGTGACCAACGGAGTGCATTATCCCACCTGGGCCGCCAAGGAATGGCAGCAGATACACGAAAGGGTGTTCGGATCCGCATTCAAGACACACCATTACGACAAGAAATGCTTCGAGGGCATATATGACGTAAGTGACGAGGAAATCTGGAGCGTGCGCAAGCAGCTCAAGAAGGACCTGGTGAAGGCTGTAATCGACAGGATTTCCGATCCCGTCCAGAGCAGCCACTACTCCCCGAGGCAGGCGATGACAATAAAGAAGAACCTTCGCGACGATGTCCTTACCATAGGTTTCGCAAGGAGGTTCGCAACATACAAGAGGGCAACCCTGCTGTTCAGCGACCTTGACCGTCTCAGCGACATCGTCAACAATCCCGAGCATCCGGTTCAGTTCCTTTTTGCCGGAAAGGCGCACCCTGCCGACAGGGCAGGCCAGGACCTTATCCGCCAGATAGTGGAGATTTCCAAGCAGGACAGGTTCCTGGGCAAGATCATCTTTGTCCCCGGATATGACATCAACCTGGCCAAGAGGCTCGTTCAGGGAGTGGATGTATGGCTAAACAACCCTACCCGTCCACAGGAGGCTTCCGGAACTTCCGGAGAGAAGGCTGCCATGAACGGCGTTATGCACTTCTCCGTCCTTGACGGATGGTGGGTTGAGGGTTACCGTCAGGGTGCAGGCTGGGCACTGCCTCAGGAAAGGACCTATGACGACCAGTACTACCAGAACGAACTTGACTCCGCAACCATCTACACTATCCTTGAGAATGACATAGTTCCCGCTTACTACAACAAGGAGAACAGCGGCATTTCCAAGGAATGGGTGGGTTATATAAAGAATACAATCGCTTACGTAGCCAGCAACTTCACTACCAACAGGATGCTTACTGACTATGTTAACCAGTATTATGACCCTCAGTACAAGCGTTCGCAGGACATCCAGGCGGAAGACTTTGCCGTTGCCCGCTCCCTGGCAGACTGGAAACGCCAGATCAAGGAGAACTGGGGAGGCCTGAAGGTGGTTTCCTATACCCAGCCAGCCTCATCCTACAGCCTTGAGCCAGGCCGCGACCTCACTTCCGAGGTTGTGCTGGACCTTGGCAAGATAAAGCCGGAAGACATTGGCGTGGAGATGCTGTTTACCACATATGACGCAAAGGGCAAGCTCCATATCCGCGAGATATGCGAGTTCGCTTTGGAAGAATTCAACGATGGCATAGCCAAGTACAGCGCATCCATCTTCCCTGAAAGGACGGGTATGTACCAGGTTGCCACCAGGATTTATCCAAAGAACGCCCTGCTGCCGCATAAACAGGACCTTCCGCTTGTTAAATGGTTGTAACGACAGGTTTTTTTGACGGTGTCCACAAAGGGCATCGCATAGTAATACAAAGGCTCGTCTGTGAGGCCCGGAACAGGGGACAGAAGAGCCTTGTAATAACATTCTGGCCCCACCCGCGAACGGTTCTCCAGGATGGCGCCAGGGAGCTGCGGCTGCTCAACTCCCTGGAAGAGAAAAAGCAGCTCCTGTACGCCCTTGGGGTGGACCAGGTGCAGGTTCTGGACTTTGACAGGGAATTCAGCCGCCTCACCGCAGAGCAGTATCTGCGGGATTATGTGAAGGGGTTCTTTGGAGGGAAGACGGTCCTGCTGGGCTACAACCACCGGATTGGGTGCGATGCTCCGGGAGCGGAGGAACTGAGAAAGACGGCATCGGCCCTTGGGCTGGAAACAGTAATGGTTGATAAGGCTCCCGGCAACGTGAGCTCCACCCTTATCCGCAAGGCGTTGGAAGAGGGGGATGTGAGCGGAGCGGCAGAGATGCTGGGGTACAGGTACAGCCTTACGGGCGTGGTGGTTGCGGGAAACCGCCTGGGAAGGACAATAGGATTCCCTACGGCCAACCTGAAGCTGTACGACCCGCTCAAGATGGTGCCTCGCAACGGAGTGTATGCGGTTGAGGCCCAGGTACTTGGGCATACATATAAAGGGATGTGCAACATTGGCGTACGCCCCACCGTGGCGGAAGGCAGCGCACCCTCGATAGAGACCAATATCTTTGATTTTGACCAGGACATCTACGGGCTTGACCTCAAGGTGACTTTCAAGGAAAAGATCAGGGATGAAAAGAAGTTCCCTTCCCTCCAGGCCCTGGCGGGCCAGCTGGCAAAGGACAAGGACATAGCGACAATAAAATAATTAGTATATTTGAATTATGGCAGAATCTCATTACATGACCCAGGAGGGTCTGGAAAAAATTAAGAAGGATCTGGAAGAGGCATTGGCCCAGCGTCCGGTGATATCCGCGCAGATAGCCGAGGCCCGTGAGAAGGGCGACCTGTCAGAAAATGCCGAATACGATGCGGCCCGCGAGGCCCAGGGTCTTCTGGAAGTGAAGATAGCCAGGCTTAAGAACCTCGTGGCTAATGCAAAGATCATTGACGAATCCCAGATAGGCACTGACAAGATCCAGATAATGAACAAGGTCAAGGTGGAGAACCTGGCCCTGAAGAGGGTTATGGAATTCACCATCGTGGGCGAGACGGAGGCTGACTTCTCAAAGGGCAAGCTCGCCGCCACAACTCCTATAGGAAAGGCCCTCATAGGCCACTCGGTGGGCGATGTGGTAGATGCAAAAACCCCTTCAGGCATTATTCAGTTCAAGGTTTTGGAAATATCAATATAATGGCTACTATTTTCACCAGAATAGCCAAGGGAGAGATTCCTTCCTTCAAGGTGGCGGAGGACGATAACTACTACGCCTTCCTGGACATCAACCCTATGGCAAAGGGACACACGCTTGTGATCCCCAAGAATGTAGAGAATGACTATATCTTCAATTTGGATCCGGAGACATACGCCGGCCTGTGGCAGTTTGCCCGCAAGGTTGCAATAGCCGTCAAGGCCGCCATCCCTTGCCAGAGGGTGGGCGTTGCAGTCCTTGGAATGGAAGTGCCCCATACGCACATCCATCTTGTGCCTCTGCAGACAGAGGCGGATATGGATTTCCGCAAGGCAAAGCTGTCCCTCACCAATGAAGAATTCAAGCAGATAGCAGGTTCAATAGCAAGCGAATATGAAAAACTATAGAATTGCGGGCGTGATCCTGGCAGCAGTGCTAATGGCTGCCTGCACTCCAAAAGCCCGTATCAGCGGCACCCTGGAAGGGGCACCGTCTGACAATGTGATAGTAAAGCTCCTGGATGTCAATACATACGTGGTGCTGGACACCCTTAAGACTGACGCCGCAGGCAAGTACTCCTGCAAGGTGGATGTCAAGAAGGGCCAGCCGGAGTTCATTTACCTTTACCACGGCGACACCAAGATAGCCTCCCTTCTCCTTGAGGCCGGAGACCAGGTGAATGTGACTTCCGACACCAAAGGCAATTACACCGTTGAAGGTTCTCCCGAGAGCGAGAAGCTCCAGGAAGTTGAGGAGAGCTATGCCAATTTCCTTTCCACGGTTGCCTCAATGACAGAGACTTCCAGCATTGCAAGGGCTTACGTCAACTATTATCGCCAGTGTCTCAAGTATATCACCCAGAATTCCCACTCCCTTACCGTGGTCCCGGTAATGTACCAGACCTTCGAGGGGGAGACACCCATATTCAGCCAGCAGACGGATGCCATCCGCTACCGCAGCGTTGCCGATACCCTCTTGTCCGTCTATCCGGATTCCAAGTATGTCCAGGCCCTTTCCCGCGAAGCGGACAACAGGCTCAAGCTTATGGATATCTATTCAAGGGTGGACTCTGCAGAGGAATTGGCCTTCCCTGACCTGAATCTCCCCGGAATGGACGGCCAGAAGGTTTCGCTCGCCTCCCTTGACAGCAAGGTGATCTTCCTTTATTTCTGGACGTCACAGCATTCACAGCAGAATCTGATCAACCTGGAGTTCCTGGGGCCCATTTATGACGATTACAAACCCAAGGGGCTTGAGATTTATGCCGTATGCCTAGATGCGGACAAGGCCCTGTGGGCGAACATAGTAAGGAACCAGAACCTCAAGTGGATAAATGTCAATGACGGGCTCGGCGCGGCTTCACCGGCCGTACAGACTTACAACATAACCAATATCCCAACCCTGTACATAATTGAGAACGGGCAACTGGTTACCAGGGAAATGACTACGGAAAAGGAGCTGCGCAGGTATCTGGACGGGATTCTAAAATAGCTTCTTCTTGCTGACAGTCGCTATGAACTGTTTGAGATAGAGAGGTTCGAAGTACGCAATGTCTTCGAATCTCTTTTCTTTATAGGCCTCCAGGGCCGGGCGGAGCATTGAGGTGGCCAGGGGGTTGCACTGATGGAAGAAGGCGTTGGGCCCGGCAAGCACGTCCTTGCATTTGCCAGCGGCATCGCCAATGAACAGCACGGGGCCTTCTGAGAGTTGACTGGAGAAGCATCCGGGCTCCACTATCAGGTTGCGCACCTCGTCCAGGCGTTTGCCTTCCGGGGAGAAGACGGCGGTGTAAACCTCCATCCTGCGCGCATCGATAAGCGGTATGATGTATTTGCAGCCTTGGGGGATTGCCCCTTCGTCGGCCGCCTGTGCGGCCAGAAGGTCCAGCGTCCCCACGGCCAGCAGCGGCAGTCCCGCGCCAAAGCACAGCCCCTTTGCCGATGACACACCCACGCGCAGGCCTGTGTACGATCCAGGGCCCTTGCTTACGCAAACGGCATCGCAGTCGCGCGCGCTGATGCAGCATTCGTCTAGCATCTCCTTGATCATTGGAGCCGTGAGCGATGACTGGCGCCTGGCATCCTCGCACAGGCGCAAGCTCACTATGGCTCCGTCGCTGACAAGCGCGGTGGAGCAAACTGCGGCAGAGGTTTCTATCAAGATGATACGGGCCATCTTACTTGGTGAAAATCAAGGCCTTGAGATAAGGGAAAAGGGCGGACCCAAAGTTGTAAAGCGGTTGGTACAGGACTGATTCCGCAAGGGTTTTCTGCTCCACTATCTCAAAGGTGTTGTTCAACGCCGTGAAAAGGACAAGCAGCAGCGAGGCCACAAGAAGTCCGTTGGCAATTGCGAGCACCAGTCCCAGCAGGCGGTTGAGCCATCCAAGCATAACAAGTTTGAGGATTTTCTCCAATAATTTGCCTATCAGGGTGAATACAAGCGCATACAGGATGAAGAAAACCAGGAACGTGGCCACGTGCATTACGACGGGCGAAGCGTCCGGCAGGGACGGAGCCAGCGCGGTGCAGGCGGCGTTGGAGGAGTGGAAAGCCATCCAGGACCCCAGAATGACTGATACAAGTGAAGCCGCCTGGGACATAAATCCCTTTGTAAGTCCCTGATATACAGCGGGGAGCAGGCAGACTAGAATTATGATGTCCAAAGCGCTCATAGTTTTGTAAAAGACGTGGGAAATGATTAAATTTGCCGACTGCAAAATTATATAAAAAATATGACATTCAAAGAATACAAAGGTCTGGATCTGGTAAGTACCGGAAACGAAATTCTGGAACGCTGGCGTAAGAACAATGCCTTCAGGAAATCACTTGAAGTAAGGGAAGGAGCGCCGGAATTCATATTCTTTGAAGGTCCGCCTTCCGCCAACGGAATGCCGGGAATCCATCACGTGATGGCCCGTTCCATCAAAGACGCGGTATGCCGTTACAAGACCCAGACGGGATACAAGGTAGATCGCCGCGCCGGATGGGACACCCACGGTCTTCCCGTTGAGATTGGCGTAGAGAAGAAGCTGGGTATCCACAAGGAGGATATCGGCACCAAGATAAGCGTAGAGGAGTACAACAAGACCTGCCGCAGCGAGGTTATGAAATACACCTCGGAGTGGGTCAATATGACGGAAAGGGTTGGCTACTGGGTGGATATGGACGACCCGTACATCACCTATGACAACCGCTACATTGAAACCCTCTGGTATCTTCTCAAGAATATCTATGACAAGGGCCTCCTTTACAAAGGCTACTCCATACAGCCGTACAGCCCGTCTGACGGAACCGGCCTCAGCTCACACGAACTCAACCAGCCGGGATGCTACAAGGATGTGACTGACACCACCGTCACCTGCCAGTTCAAGGTGACAGGGGAGGACGAGCTCTATTTCCTTGCGTGGACAACCACCCCTTGGACCCTTCCTTCCAATACAGCGTTGTGCGTAGGTCCTAACATAGATTACGTAAAAGTAAAGTCTTCAAATCCTTACACAGGCAAGGAGGCTACATATATCGTGGCCCAGGCCCTCGTGGGCACCTGGTTCAACGACAAGATCCCTTACGAGGTGCTCCCCGGCACATATAAGGGCTCCGAGCTTGTGGGTATGCGCTATGAGCAGCTCATCCCCTGGTTCAAGCCTCTTGAGGGAGATGCCTTCAGGGTAATCTCCGGAGATTACGTCACCACGGAAGACGGTACCGGCATTGTGCACATCGCCCCTACATTCGGTGCCGATGACAAGAAGGTTGCCGCCAACTTTGGAGTTCCGCCAATGATGGTGGTTGACAAGGACGGCCGCAATCAGGCTCAGGTAGACCGCGAAGGCCGTTTCTACAGGCTTGAGGATATGGACCCTGCTTACGCGGCAACCGTAGATCCTTCATATGCTGAATACTCCGGACGCTTCGTAAAGAACGCCTATGACGATTCCCTCCCCAAGGATGCCCCAACCCTTGACATAGACCTTTGCGTGATGCTCAAGAGCCAGGGCAAGGCCTTCAGGATCCAGAAACACGTCCACAGCTATCCTCACAGCTGGCGCACAGACAAGCCGGTGCTTTATTTCCCTCTGGACGCCTGGTTCATCAAGGCTTCCGCAGTCAAGGACCAGATGGTGGAACTGAACAAGGCCATTACCTGGAAGCCGGAATCCACCGGAACCGGACGCTTCGGCCAGTGGCTGGAGAACATCCAGGACTGGAACCTGTCCCGCAGCCGCTTCTGGGGCACGCCTCTCCCAATCTGGCGCACGGAAGACGGCAAGGAAGAGAAGTGCATAGGCTCCCTCAAGGAGTTCTACGCGGAGATTGAAAAGGCCGTGGCCGCCGGAGTTATGGCAAGCAATCCTTTCAAGGACGCAGGCTTCGACCCGGAGGATATGTCCAAGGAGAACTACGACAAGATTGACCTCCACCGTCCTTACGTGGACAACATATTCCTGGTATCCGACAGCGGCCGCAAGATGACCCGCGAGACGGACCTCATTGACGTCTGGTTCGATTCAGGCGCAATGCCGTACGCACAGGAAGGCCTCCGCGGCCTGAACGGCGGCAAATTTGGCATCACCGCAGACTTCATTGCGGAAGGCGTTGACCAGACACGCGGATGGTTCTACACCCTTCACGCAATCCACACAATGGTAAGCGGCACCCCGGCCTTCAAGCGCGTCATCTCCAACGGCCTTGTCCTTGACAAGGACGGCAACAAGATGAGCAAGCGCCTTGGCAACGCCGTGGATCCTTTCCAGCAGCTTGACAAATACGGCCCTGACGCCCTCCGCTGGTATATGCTCACAAACTCCCAGCCTTGGGACAACCTCCGTTATGACGATGCCGGAGTGGACGAGGTACGCCGCAAGTTCTTTGGAACGCTTTACAACACATACTCATTCTTCGCGCTGTACGCAAACGTGGACGGCTTCGACCCTGCCGCTCCTAACGTGGCCCTTAGCCTCCGCCCGGAGACCGACAGGTGGATCATCTCCCTGATGAACACCCTCATCAGCAACGTCCGCGCAGCTTACGAGGACTATGACATCACCCTTGCAGGACGCCTCATCCAGGACTTTGTCTGCGACCATCTTTCCAACTGGTACGTCCGCCTGAACCGCAAGCGTTTCTGGGGCGGCGGCCTTACCAAAGACAAGCTGGCCGCATACCAGACCCTTTACGAGGTTCTCAAGAACATTGCGATCCTGTCCGCTCCAATAGCTCCGTTCTATATGGACCGCCTCTATCTTGACCTGGTTCCGGACGGAGAGGAGTCTGTACACTACGTGCTTATGCCTGAGGCCGATATGGATCTTGTGGACAAGGACCTCGAGGAAAGGATGGCCCTTGCGCAGAAGGCTACCTCAATGGTACTTGCGCTGCGCCGCAAGGTGAACATCAAGGTACGCCAGCCGCTTTCCAAGCTTGTGATTCCCGTGATCTCAGACAAGCTCCGCGCACAGCTGGAGGCCGTGGAAGGCATCATCTTGAGCGAGGTGAACGTCAAGGAAGCGGAGTTCCTGCCGGACACCACCGGAATCATCACCAAGAAGATCAAGCCCAAC
>JAGCYZ010000027.1 GCA_017960545.1 Bacteroidales bacterium | reverse complement strand
CATTTCTTCACTTTCCGTGAAGATTTCCTGCCTGCGCCTATGTATGCTATGCGCTTTGGAGACGGCACTACCCTTACAATCCTGGATGCCGCCCCCGATGCCACAACTACTCTTGAAGAGACCAGGAGGGGAATGGGCGAGAGCGTGATGATAGATCCCATATTCGCCACCGGAGCCTTCAGCTCGGCCGATGCAGTGAACGGAGGCGTGCGCATAGGGTTCTGCTTCCCCAATACATCGGCAATAATGAACCGCGTAAGGCCGCAGGGCGGTGGTGCGGCTCAGCCGCAGTGGGGCGCCCCAAGGCCGCCCGAGCCGGCTTCCACACCCGTCTGGGCAAGGCGCTTCCATCCCATAAAGGATGGCGCCTCCCAGCATTACACCCTGGCCTTCCGCATAGCCCAGAACGAATCCTTCCCGGACCTCACCCGCAATTCCTACCGCTGGGCCTGGGGTATCCTCAAGCCCGAACTGTTCTGGCACGACATAGAAGTTGTCCGCACCAGCCTTTCCGATCAGCTTTCCAGCCTGGTCACCAAGATGGACGACCGCACCGGACTCCCGTACCAGGTACGTACCAAATCCGGCAAGGTTTGGGAAAGGGAAGGGGATCCGGCCTTCTACTGGAGGGATCCATTCGGCTTTGTGGGCAAGCACATAGAGAGCGCCTGTATGCTGCTTATGGAAGGTGACCGCGACCAGACGGCGCGCGGACAGAAGATGCGCCAGCAGGGCCTTGATATGATAGAGACGGCCATCAAGTACGTCCCCACCAAGAATCCCGTATGTATGGGCTTCAACCTGATGGACGGCTCGCATTCTATGACAAACCTTCCAATCTGGTACGTTCGTGAAGGAACTGACGATATGGTCCGCCTCCTCGAAGCCTACGAGCGCGAGAAGGCAAAGGGAATAGACCATCCGCACTGGGTTACCTGGTGCCGGGATTTTGCGGACTGGCTGCTGAACCTCCAGCGCCCGGACGGCTCGCTGCCGCGTTCATTTATGATAGAGACGGCGGAAATTGTGGAAGAGTCCGGAACCACTTCGTACAACATAATCCCTATGTTCGTGAAACTTACGGACATCCTTGGGGACAACAAATACCTCCAAGCCGCAATCAAGGCGGCCGACTATGTCTGGGACAGCTACGGCAACAGGGGAGTCTTCATTGGCGGAGCCATTGACAACCCCAATATCACGGACAAGGAAGCCGGACTGCTTTCCGCCGAGGCCTTTATGTTCCTCTACGAGAAGACAGGCGAGGAAAAGTGGCTCAAGCGCGCGCAGAGCGCCGCCGATTTTGCCGAGACCTGGACCTGGATATGGAACGTACCAATGCCGGACGATGCCCCGGATGAGGACCTGAACTGGAAGAAAGGCGTTCCCACGGTGGGCGTACAGGGCATTACTGCCCAGGTTGCCGGTCATACAGACCAGTTCCTGGATATGTCCATTCCAACCTACGTCAAGCTTTACAAATACACGGGCGACCAGCATTACTTTGACTTCGCCCGCATCCTTATGCACAACTGCAAGGCTATGCTCGCTCTCCCCGGACGTCTGTACGGGATGTATGCTCCCGGATACCAGACCGAGAACTTCAGGATGGGAGCGGACCGTCAGGGACGCGGCTTTGGAACTGCGGAGAAGTGGATGCCTTGGGTGACCACCAACCATCTTTTCGGAATCAATATGACCGAAGAGTATGACAAGGATATTTTTGACCGCCTTTGCGCGCAATAGATGTAGATAAATACTTTATGAAGAAGCTGACACTGACCCTGCTGGTAGTGGCCGCACTGGCTGTTCCGGCAACCCTGATGACTTTCCTTTCCCGGGCCCAGGTGAACGTTCCCGTTCCACCCAGGCCGGAGGGCCCCTGTGACATCTATGCGGCCGGCGGAGCGCCCTGCGCCGCCGCGCACAGCACCACCAGGGCCCTGTATAAAGACTACGACGGGCCTCTGTACCAGGTAATCCGCCAGTCAGACGGAAAGACCCTGGACATTGGCGTAGTGCCTTCCCGCAGGGGAGAAGCCGGCGGATATGCCGATGCTGCCGCCCAGGATGCCTTCTGTGCGGACACATACTGCTTCATTTCCATCATTTACGACCAGTCTCCCCAGAAGAACCATCTGATCCAGGCCCCGCGCGGCTATGTGATAGGCCCTGCGATGGGCGGGATGGACAACGTTCCCCTTGCAGACCTCGCACCTGTGACATTGAACGGGCACAAGGTTTACGGAACCTTCATCATACCCGGAATGGGAATGAGATGGAACGACCCCACCGGCACCGCCGTGGATGACCAGGCGGAAGGCCAGTACTGGGTGATCAACGGCCACCATTACAGCGACGGCTGCTGCTTTGACTACGGCAACGCCGAGACAGACTCCACTGACGACGGCGACGGTACAATGGAGACCACCTACTTTGGAATAAAATCCAAGTGGTATCACGGAGACTATCCGGGCCCGTGGCTTATGACCGACCAGGAGAACAACCTTGTGGGATGCGTCAATGAAGATCCGGACGACAAATACTGCGAGACCCTCAAGAGTATCAACTGGAGGTTCGTGACCCAGATGGTGGACGGCGCTCCCCACCGCTGGCGCTCAATGGGCGGAAACGCCCAGGAGGGAGCGTTGGAGATGTTGTACGACGGCGGCCGCATAAAGAACGAGCGCAGCAGTTATGACCCTATGCGCAAGCAGGGGGCCATCCTGCTGGGCAACGGAGGCGACAACGGCAACGTATCGTCCGGAACCTTCTATGAGGGAGCGATGACCTTTGCCGGCACGTTCCCTTCCGAGGAGACAAACCAGGCGGTGCAGGCAAACATCGTGGCTGCAAAGTATGACGTTCCAATGCTTGAGGTGGCATCGGCCCAGTCCATAGACGCTCCGGCGGGGCTCCAGACCTGGGCGCCGGGAACCACACAGAACGTGGCTGTGAAGTTCACCAACACCATAGGGGAGACCGTGGTTGGCCTCACCCTCACAGTGGTTCCGCCTAGAGGCTGGAAGTACAATGTCCTGGGAAGCACGGATAAAGTACAGAGTTTCAAGACTATAGCTCCGGGCGAAAGCGTTTACGCAACCTTCGCCGTCACTTCTTCGGAAGAGGAATTCAACGGCGACATCAACGCCAGGGCCAACTGGAACAGCTTTGGGAAGACCTGGTCCGAGACCGCCCACTCAAAGGTGCGCAACGTGCAGCCAATCAAGATAAACGAGTTCCGCATAGCGGACAACAAGGGCAATTCCACCAACAACTTCATAGAGCTTTACAACGCATCGGACAATGCGGTGGATATCTCAGGATGGACGGTAACGGAGCATTCCAAGAACATCCCGTT
>JAGCYZ010000026.1 GCA_017960545.1 Bacteroidales bacterium | reverse complement strand
GGCTCCGGGACGAGATGCTGGGCGCCGGCGTCCAGGTATCCGATGAATTCGCGCAGGCCTTCCTGGGAATAGAAGGTGTCGCTGCGCAGGACCTGGCGGCCCGTAGGCTTGCTCTCGCCGTTCTCATCCTTGACGAACTCCTCGACCATCTGGCGCTTGTCAGTGAGGACGATCTTGATGCCCTTGTTCAGGAACGAAAGTTCGCGAAGGCGGGCGGCAAGGGTATCGTACTTGTACTCGGTTGTCTGGACAAAGTTGGTAGGGTCCGGATGGAAGGTTATGATGGTACCTGTGTCATCGCACTCCCCTATCACCTCCACTTCCGTGATGGGCTTGCCCTTGGAATACTTCTGCTGGAAGATCTTTCCCTCGCGGTGAACCTCGGCCACCAGGAGGTCTGACAGGGCGTTTACGCAGGAAACACCCACTCCGTGGAGTCCTCCGGAAACCTTGTAGCTGTTCTTGCTGAATTTTCCTCCGGCGTGAAGGACGGTGAGGACCACCTCAAGGGCGGAGCGCTTTTCCTTCTCGTGAAGGCCCGTAGGGATACCGCGGCCGTTGTCCTGGACGCGAATGGAATTGTCTTTATTGATGGTGACGAGGATTGTGTCGCAGAAGCCGGCCATGGCCTCGTCAATACTGTTATCTACTACTTCATATACCAGATGGTGCAGACCTCTTTCGGAGATATCTCCGATATACATTGAAGGTCTTTTCCTTACGGCCTCAAGGCCTTCGAGCACCTGGATACTGGACGCGGAATACTGTTCTTCCGCAATTTTCATCTCTTCTTTTTCTACCATTTTTTATATAGCCATAAACTGGGTAAAATTACTAAATTTCTATCAGAAATTCAAGCAAATTCCACCCGTAATAAACAACCCGTCATAGGCTCTTCCAATGGTTCTCTGAACGTTGGAATTAAGGATGTTGCTCAGCCTTGCCCATACGGAGAAACCGTCCGAGAAATCAAAGCGGGCGTTGCATCCAAGGTCAAGGTATGACGGTATCTTTCCAACCCTGAGGTCGGTATTGCCTGCTATTGAAGCGAAGTAAGCGTCACGCTCCGTGGCATACTCTGCGGTGACTCCCGCATACAGCCTGTGATTGAGGTTTGCTGTAATGGATCCTCCGGCAACGAGCTTGGAAGGAAGAACTCCATAGAAACTCTCCTGCGTACGTATCTTTGTATCCCTGAGTTTTGCATAGGCGGAAGCGTTCAGCCTTGCAGAATCCCAGAGAAGCCTGGCCTGGAGGTATCTCTGGTCATAGTTCACATAGCTGTATCCGTTAAACACGGAAGCGTTTTCCAGGTCGCTCTCAAGGAAGAAGGAATCCAGGCGTCCGTTCAGATAGGTCACATAACCTCCGGCAACTTCTGCCTGAAAGTGCGACGAACCGAAACGCAGTCCGGCGGTACCGTTGAATTTCTCCACGCTGTTGTCCATCACGGGACCCTTCATCATAAAATACGTCGGCTTGAAGAAGTGGTTCCCTTCAATTGCCTGGCCGTATGAGGCCATATCGTTGCCGCCGGTGGCCTTGACAAACACGTCAAGGTTCCTGTCTATCAGGCGATAGGAGAATTCCACATCGGGGAAAAGATATCCGGAAGGCTGCCTGAAGTTCCTGAACGGGGCTCTGTCATCGGCCTTGTTGATGGTGTCGAAAGAGAACAGATAGGCCATCTTGAGGCCGACCTTGAGGAATGTGCGGTCATACTGCCATATAGCCTGGGGGATGGCGAACAGTTCCATTGCTCCCGTGTTGATGATTTCCCCGCCGGTGGACACGTAGTTGAACCCGGCCACTCCTCCTATGCGCATAGCCTTGAAGAGTTCGTAATGGGCTCCTCCGCTGAGGTTGATGTCCATCTCTGACAGAAGATAATACTTGTCTGCGTGGTGTATCTGGTCCCAGCCGTATGTGAAGCCGAAGTCCGCATTGTAATCCAGCTTGTCTCCGTTGTCGGAAGTGAGTCCTGCCTTAACGTCGGCAGCGTTGAATACCCTGCTCTCCACATTGTCGGAGGTCACTATGGTCCTGAAGGCGGCCTTTGCAAATCCGGCCGTGCGGGAATTGTCATACATCAGGTCCAGTCCAGCCTGGTTGCGTATATCATATCCGGTAAAGGCGTCTCCCCTGATAAGGTTGTAAGTGTCGCCGGTTCCGGCCTGAGCGAAAGTACTGCCCACGTACGGGCCCCAGTAGCCCCTGAAATTGTCATATACTCCAAACTGGAAATTGTTCTTGAGCTTGGGGCTGAACACTATGTCCACTTCCGGATGCAGGGTATAACCGGCACCGGCGTTTATGTACAGCATCTTCTTGGCATCGGGCCTGCTCTGCGGGCGGATATCCATTGCGTAAGGGACAAACTCGTACGCCCCCCTGTACGGATGGTCGAACACGGAATAATCGAAGGTCAGGTCAAAACGGCTCAGGGAATCCGGCACGCTCATAGGGAGATCCTTCTTGTGCGCCTCCATTGTCTTGCCCTCGTAGGTGTTGGTGACAACCACGGTGGGGTTGAATGTCTGGGCACCTGCGGCAAGGCACAGGGACAGTAAAACTGCAACGCTTATATACTTGTTCATAATCTTCTACTGATTTAGCTGGTTAAGTTTTTCCAAACGCATCCTAACGGCTTCGGTAACATCGTCGGAGGTCTTGCCCGGAGCCGGCTTGTAGCCGTTCTGGACACTCTCGAACGTTGCCCGTGCCTGGCGGTAGTTCTCCTGTTCAGCAAAGGAATCGCCCAGGATTATGTAAGCCTTGGCAAGCCAGTATCCCTGTCCCGGAGCGTCGTTGGCAAAGGCGTAAACCTTATCCGGAACTTCGCTGAAGTTTCCTCTGTTGTACAGGTCCTCGATAATCAGGTAAGCGGCCTCCGCGCCTTCCGAAGTGGAAGGCTGCTGGGCCAGCTGGCGGAAGATCTCGTATGCGCTGTCCCTCTGGGAAGACTCCAGATAGGACTTTGCCTTTATGTACTGTGCCTCCCTGGCGAGATCGGGCTCGGGGAACGAGGTTGCCAGGGCATCGGCGCAGCGGATGGCACCGCTGTAGTTCTTGGCCTTGTAAGCGGACCTCATCATACCCACGCGCGCCGTCCTGACGTTATTCTCCAGCTTTGCTACGCTCAGCAGCGAGCTGTACGCCTCAAAGGCATCCGTGTATTTTTCAAGTTCATATGATATCTCGGAGAAATTGAGTATTGCCGCCTCCTTGAAGGAATCGGATCCGGAGGAATCGGCCACCCTCTTGTAGTAATCGAGGGCTTTTTCCTTGCGTCCCAGGTTCTTGTAGCACTCTGCCAGATAGAACTCCGCCTGGGCTCTCTGCGCGCCCTGGGGATACTCCGCCAGGTATTTGTCAAGGGAGGTGATGGCCTTCTCGTAGTTGCCGGAGAGGAATATCTGCTCCGCGGAATTGAAGTACAGGGCCTGTGTCTCTTCCTCCGTCTTGTTGAGCGAAGGATTTCCCAGTCCGGTAACGTAGAGGATATACTTGTCAGGCTCTCCCTTTGTCTGATAGATGGACTCTATGGCCAGGAGGGCCTCATTTGCCGAACCGCTGCCGGGCATCCTTTCAACTACCTGCTTGTACAGTTCCAGGGCCCTGTCGTAGTCAGCCCTGTTGCGGTAGATCATTCCCATCTCTATGAGGGAGGACGCTATGAAGGTGCTGTCGCGGGAAGTGTCCTTGAGAAGGGAGAAGCACTCCATTGCGCGGTTGTCATTGCGCGCGGTCACGTATGAGCGGCCGAGCTCGTAAAGCGCCTCGGAATAGAAGGGAGAGGACGGCGAAGCGTCGGTGACCTTGCTGAGGGCGTTTATCTTGGCGTTGTTGTCTCCGTTAAGGCCGTAAGCAAGGCCCATCTGGTAGTAAGGATAGACGTAATTGGCGTCAGGATACTCGGTAATGGCCTTCTGATATGAGGAGATGGCGTTTCTGTAATCCTTGCGCAGGAAGTCGCAGTCCGCGCGGCGCACCAGCGCGTCCTGGCGGTTGGTCCTGTTGCGCGAGTCTATGAACCTGTCGAACCATTTGGAGGCGTTGGTGTAATCTGCTTTCTTGAAATAAGAGTAGGCAAGGTCGTACGGGATCATCTTGCCCTCGTCCTCGTTCTCAAGGGCGGAGAGGTTGTACAGGTCGTTGAATATGTCTATGGCCTCGTTGTAATTGTCAGTGTAGTAATAGGACTGGGCCAGCCAGTAGCGTGCAAGCTTGTTGAAATTGTCGTGGCGGTCAGTGAAGAAGGTGGCGGCCCTCAGGCAGGGAATGGCATCCTTCCAGGCGCCGTTCTCAATGAGCTGGCGGGCGCGCAGGTAATTGGCTTTCATATAGTTGCTGCGCATTTCGCCATCCAGATGCTCTATGTTGTCATAAGCCTCCACCGCAGCGGCATAATCCTGGTTTGCCAGGGAGCCGAGGGCGATGTAATTGTAGAAGAGGTCCTGCTTCCCGGAATCAGGGAATTTGCTGAGGTATTCCTTGAAGGCGGAAGTGTCGTGATTGATGTCAAAGGCAAGCTTGGCGTAGTTGAAGTACGCATCTTCCTGGATCTGCCTGTCATAGGTCTGGGCGGCGGCCTGCTCGAATGCGGCCAGGGCCTTTACCTTATCCTTGGTCTGGATGTAGGAGTAGCCCATCTGGTAGTTGGCTATCTGGCCGAGGGAGTCCGTGCGCATTGTCATCAGGGAGTAGTTGTCAATGGCTCCCTGATAGTCTCCGAGCGCGTACTGGAGGGATCCGGCGTAGAAATAGTCGGACCTGTTCATTGTGGCGTTGGAGATGGAGTTGGCATCGTAATACTCCTTTGCCTTTCCGGCGTTGCCCAGGACAAGGTATGACTCGGAAAGGATTCGGGAAAGATGTCCCTTGCGCTCCTGCGGACTCTCCGCATAGACGGCCTCGCCGTTGTCCACCACGTACCTGTAGTCCTTTTGCATGAAGCGGCACTCAAGCATATAGTATCGCGCGTTGAGGGCGAACCTCTCGTCATTGAGACACTTGGCGAACCAGTCGTACGCTTCCTGGAAATTATTGTTGTTGTACTCTATGTAGCCCAGCGAATAGCGGCTGGGAGAAGTATAGTCAGAATAAGGCATAGCCTCCAGCTGCCTGAACTTGGTCACGGCCTGGGGGAAGTTCCCCACCCCGTAGTCGCAGTAAGCCTGCTTGAAGAGCAGTTCAGTACGCTCCCTGCGGTCGATGGAGATGGACGGGACGGCTGCGAAGCGCTCCGCGGCGGCGGCATACTTGCCGTCATCGAACAGCATGTTTCCGTACAGGAGGTTGATTTCCGGAGAAAGGGTGGATTTGATGTATCTGCTTTCGTAGTCGGAGAGGATGCCCTCGTATCCGGCGGCCCTGGTCTTCAAGGCGCAAAGCACTATATAACCGTCTGTAAGAACGTCAGGTTCCTGCTTGGAAAGGTCTTCAAAAATGCTTCTTGCTTCATTGTAAAGCCCTCTTTCATAAAGGGTTACAGCAGTCTTGAAATCCTTGTGCGGATCTGCCGGCGCGGCATTCATCTGCCATCCTCCCAGAAGGAGCAAGGCAAAGGCTACAGCAATGAATTTTAATCTCATAACATTTCTTCTATATAGAAAACAAATTTACTTATTTTTCTGCTATATTTGTATAATTCCGAACGATAATTACGCAATAAAAACAATGAACGACACCCCTCTGATTTCCATTCACAAAGCCAATATCATCAATGGCGAAGAAGTGGTCATCTTTGACCTTGACATGGATGTTTACGAGTCCGATTTCGTGTACATCGTGGGCAAGGTAGGCACAGGTAAAACCTCCATAATCCGTACCATAATCGCAGAAAATCCGCTCAATACCGGAACTGCGGAGGTTTGCGGCTTCAACCTGGTGGGAATCAAGGAGAAAGACATCCCCATGCTGCGCCGGAAAATGGGAGTCGTATTCCAGGATTTCCAGCTCCTGATGGACAGGTCCGTATATGAGAACCTGGAATTCGTCCTCAAGGCCACGGGGTGGAAGAACAATGCGGAAATAGACAAGCGTATAGAGGAAGTGCTGCAATCCGTAGGAATGCAGACCAAATCCCATAAGATGCCCCACCAGCTTTCAGGAGGAGAGCAGCAGCGAATTGCAATAGCCCGCTCCCTGCTCAATTCCCCTAAGGTCATAATAGCGGACGAGCCCACCGGCAACCTTGACAACGAGACCGCCGACGGCATCATGCAGCTCCTCACCGGAATCAATCAGAAAAACGGCACCGCAATTGTGATGGTGACGCACAACAGGGGCATCTACGAGAAGTATCCGGGCAGGATCTTCGTCTGCAAGAACGAGCACTGCCACGAGAAGAAAGACTCATGAACCGCAAAGACAGGTACTTCCACATAATCAAGTACTTCCAGGAAAACATGCCCCTAGCGGAGACGGAACTCCACTACCAGAACCCCTACCAGCTTCTGGTGGCTGTGATCCTTTCCGCACAGTGCACTGACAGGAGGGTCAACGCCACCGTCCCTCCCCTCTTCCAGCGCTATCCGGACCCGCAGTCCCTGGCCCAGGCTTCGTCCCAGGACGTTTACCAGCTCATAAAGTCCGTATCCTATCCCAACAGCAAGACCAGCCACCTTATTGGAATGGCCCAGAAACTTGTCAAGGATTTTGGAGGCGAAGTCCCTTCTGACATCGATGACCTTATGTCCCTCCCGGGAGTGGGCCGCAAGACAGCCAACGTCATTGCCTCGATCATTTACGACAAGCCCGTGATTGCAGTGGACACCCACGTGTTCAGGGTTGCGCACAGGATTGGACTGAGCAACGGCAAAACGCCGGCGGCCGTGGAGAAAGACCTGGAGAGACACATCCCGGAGGAACTCCGGGCAAGGTCCCATCACTGGCTTATCCTCCACGGCCGCTACGTGTGCACCGCGCGGAATCCAAAGTGCTATGACTGCGCGCTCACGAACTGGTGCTCCAGCGCGGCGATCTTCTTGTCAGCATCGTCGCCCTTGGCGCCAAAGTAGAACTTGATCTTGGGCTCCGTTCCCGACGGGCGCACGCTCACCACGTCTCCAGCCTCGTCAAAGAACTGCAGCACGTTGCTCTTCGGCTGCCCTGTCTTCTCCGGCTCAAGATAGTCGATCACCTTTGTCACCTTGCTTCCGCACATCTCTGCAGGAGGGTTGGTACGCATATCGGCCATAATCTTCTGGATCTCCTCCGCGCCGGTCTTGCCCTTGCGCACGAGCGATGTGAGAGCCTCCTTGCGATATCCGTAAAGGGCATATATCTTTTGCATCAGCTGATAG
The DNA here is from genome assembly GCA_017960545.1 of Bacteroidales bacterium. Lineage (GTDB taxonomy): Bacteria > Bacteroidota > Bacteroidia > Bacteroidales > UBA932 > Cryptobacteroides. The sequence continues at coordinate 5,310 of JAGCYZ010000026.1, read as the reverse complement.
AGAGTCATTCCCTGGTCGGCGGCCCAGGCGGCGCACTCCGCCACCATGCTGCAGGCTATCTGCGCGTCCTTGTCGCGCACGAACTGGCCCACGTTGAAGCCGTAGCTCTCCTCGCCGCCGCAGATGAATTCCCCACTGTCCTCGTTGCGCTTCACCACTTCGGCTATGTATTTGAAGCCGGTGAGCACATTGTAAACCGGGACGCCGAAGGAGTCGCAGATTTCCTTAATGAGTTCGGTGGTGACTATGGTCTTGACCACATACTTATGGCCCTGGAGCTTGCCCAGTTCCTTCCAGCGGCTAAGGATATAGTATGTGAGCATCGCTCCCGTCTGGTTGCCGTTGAACAGCGTCATATTGCCGTCATTGTCCCTTACTGCAATTCCCATACGGTCCGCATCGGGATCCGTTGCCATTACTATGTCAGCATTCTCCCTTTCAGCAACCTGGATGGCCATTGAAAGGGCGGCGTGCTCCTCAGGATTGGGGGAAGCCACCGTTGGGAAGTCTCCGTCGCTGACGTCCTGCTCAGGAACGTGGAACACGTTCTCAAAGCCAAGGCGATGCAGGCATTCCGGCACAAGGCGAACGCCGCATCCGTGGAGCGGGGTGTACACAAACTTGATGTCCTTATGCCTTGCGCAAGCCTCAGGGCTGAGCGTAAGTGACAGAATATCACGCAGATACTGGTCATCCACGTCCTTTCCCATAATGTTGATCTCTCCGCAGCGGAGACCGCTGCTGAAGCGCACCATAGACGGGTCAGTTATCTTTGCAACCTCCGCAACGATGTCTGCATCGACGGGAGCCGTGATCTGTCCGCCATCGCTCCAGAACACCTTGTATCCGTTGTATTCCTTTGGATTGTGGGATGCGGTTACCATAACTCCTGCCGTGGCGCCTTTCAGGCGGATGGCATAGCTGAGTTCCGGCGTGGGGCGGATGTTGTCAAAAATGTAAACGTCAATGCCGTTGGCGGACATCACGTCTGCGGTGATCTTTGCGAATTCCTTGGAGTGGTTGCGGCTGTCATAGGAGATGCACACGCTTATCTTGTCAGACTTCACGTGGTCCAGGATATAGTTTGCAAGACCTTGTGTGGCCATTCCTACCGTATATTTGTTCATACGGTTGGTGCCCACGCCCATTATGCCGCGGAGGCCTCCGGTTCCAAATTCAAGGTTCCTGTAAAAGGCGTCCTCGAACCCGGCGGGGTCATTGTTCCTGAGTTCTATGATCTTTGTCTTGGTCTGCGGGTCAAAATCACCGGTCAGCCAACTGTTTGCTACGTCCAGATAATTTGCCATAGTATAGATTATTAGTTTTAGGTTTTCAGGTTCATCCTTTAGCCATCCTGTATATTGCCTCTATGTCACTCGCCTCAAGGGTCTGGAAGGCTCCCTGTGCAGTGGTATAGTCACGGCTGCACTTGCGGGTCATCTCCTTGATCTCTTCGTCAGTGACTTCCCTGCCTATTAGGCCCTTGATGTTGATTGGCATGCCTATGCGGCAATAGAAACGTTCCATAGCCTCAATTCCCTTGAGTGCGGTTCCTTCAGGGTCTGTAAAGTCATTGGGCACGTCCATCACATTTACGGCAAAGCGCACGAAGCGGCTTACATTGGACTTGTAAACATACCTGGCCCAGCTTGGCCACATAGCGGCAAGGCTGGCTCCGTGGGTTGCGTCGAACATTCCGCTGAGTTCGTGTCCCAGCTGGTGGGTTGCCCAGTCTCCGGTTACGCCGCATCCGGTGAGATCATTGTGCGCAAGGCTTCCGCCCCACATTATCTGGGCGCGGTGGCGGTAGTTGCAAGGATCCTTGAGGACGGCGAAGACGCTTTCCTTCATAGTGCGGAGGAGTGCCTCCGCAAGCTCTGTGGTAAGGTCCATGTCATCGTCCTGGGTGAAGTACCTCTCCATTGTGTGCATCATAATGTCCGTGACGCCGGCGGCTGTCTGGTATGCAGGCAGCGTGTAGGTGCGGCAGGGATTCATTATTGCGAACTTGGCGCGGCACACATTGTTGGAATAGCCCAGTTTGACCCAGCCTTCTTCGTTTGTGATGACGCTGGAGTCGCTCATCTCGCTTCCGGCGGCGGGTATGGTGAGCACGCAGCCAATGGGGAGTGCGGTCTCAGGATTGTATTTCCTCAGGTACACGTCCCATACATCGCCCTCATAGGGCACGCCGTATGCTATTGCCTTGGAAGAGTCTATCACGCTTCCGCCTCCGACGGCAAGGATGAAATCCACGCCCTCCTTGCGGCAGAGTTCAATGCCCTGGTGAACCAGGGAAAGACGGGGGTTGGGAACCACCCCTCCAAGCAGGACGGCCTCTACGCCTTCCTCCTTCAGCAAATTGCACACTTTGTCAAGCAGGCCTGATTTCTTGACGCTTCCGCCTCCGTAATGTACCAGGACCTTATGGCCGCCGTATTTCTTTACAAGGCCGGCAACCTTATCTTCCGACTGCTCTCCGAAGACCACCTCGGTTGGAGCGTAATAGACAAAATCTTTCATTTTTCAGACTATGAATACATTGTTACAATATAAGCATTTTTATCTTTGCATCAAAGAATGAAAAACAGTTTCGCGGACATACTCAGGGATATAGAATCACAAGGCGCTTCAAAGATGGAGGGCAAGGTCCCGCAGTGGGCTTCGGTCCCGGGAATAAGCCTGCCTTCAAGGCTGTCTGCGGAGCAGTGCAGTTCCGCGGACACGGCACTGCGCAAGGCGGAAACCGCCGCGCGGATCGCCGGTCCGCAGGGGCGCGTCGCGGACCTCACCGGAGGCTTGGGCGTTGACAGCTGGGCGTTTGCCGGAGCCGTGGGAGAAGTCCTCTACAACGAAAGGGACGCCGCGCTCTTCCAGGCCGCGCAGCACAACTTCGCCCTCCTTGGCGTGAACAACGTCGTTTTCAGGAACCAGGAACTCCGCCCCGGCAATGCAGCTTCAATCCTGGGAGATTTCGAGCCCCATCTCATATACCTTGACCCGGCCCGCCGGGACGGCACCGGAAAGAAGGTTTTCCTGCTGGAAGACTGCACCCCCGACATAACCGCCCTGAAAGACGAACTGCTTGCCATCTGCCCGCACATTATGCTCAAGCTCTCCCCTATGGCCGACGCCACGATGATTTGCGACCGCCTTGCCTGCGTTAAGGAGATTCACATAGTGGAATCCGGAGGCGAATGCAAGGAACTGCTCTGCATCCTGGAGAAAGGCTTCTCTGCAGAGCCGCTCACCATCCTGGAAAGCGGAGCGGCGCGGTTTGAATTCCGGGCTTCCGAGGAGCGCGCTTGCGAATGCCGTTTCCCGGAAACCTCCAGGGAATACGAGTGGCTGTTCGTTCCCGGAAGCGCCGCGATGAAGGCCGGCGCCTTCAGGCTGATAGCCCATCGCTGGGAAATGAACAAGCTCGCCCCCTCCACCCATCTCTATTTCTGCGACCGCAGGGACCCTGCCGCCGAGGCGTTCGGGAAATACTGGCACGTAAGCGAAGTCAGGCCGCTGAACGGCGCGGAGATGCGCCGCACGGGAAAGGACTTTCCCAGATGCGGTGTCACCGCGCGCAACATCCCTATGAGCAGCGAGGCGCTCAGGAAAAAGATGGGCTCCGCCGAAGGTGGCGAAGCCCATATATTCGGGGTTGAGATTGCCTGGAGCGACGCGCCCGCAGGCCGTTTCCTCATCATTTCAAATTCCTGAGCCAGAACAGTTTGTCCGCTTCCCAGGAATGGTTCCCCTGGGCTCCGGAATAGCCGTGCATACCGTCAGGATAAATCATCAGTTCAAACTGCTTTCCGTTACTCTGCAGGGCGGTGATCATCTGCAGCGTATTCTGGAAATGCACGTTGTCATCCCCGGTTCCGTGGGTCAGCTTAAGAACCCCTGAAGTCATTGACGCAGCGTGGTTTACCGCACTTGCAATCCTGTATCCGCCCGGATTGTTCTCCGGAGTGTCCATAAAGCGTTCCGTGTAATGGGTATCGTACAGCATCCAGTCATATACGCCACCTCCGGCAATTCCGCAGCAGAAGGAGTCGCTGTGTTCAAGAAGCAGCATTGTGGTCATCGTACCTCCAAAGGAGAATCCCTCTATTCCTATCTTGTCTCCCTGGACGTAGGGCAGGCTCTTGAGGTAATTGGCCCAGGTGACGGCATCCTGCACCGGCGTGGCCACCAGATTGCGGAAAATCTGGTCAACGCCCGCGCGGCCGTTATGCCCTGACGCCCTTACGTCAAAGGTTATGTGTATTATACCGTTCCTGCTCCACCACTGGTTCTTCTCTGACGGAGCCCTCCAGCTCTCCCGCACATACTTGGTGTCAGGGCCGCCGTAGATTTCCGCGTGAACGGGATACTTCTTTGAAGGATCGAACCCCAGGGGATAGACTATATACGCCTTCATCATAAGGCCGTCCACCGCCGGGATGCTGATGGTCTGCGCCAGGGCGTATTTGGACGGATCGAAGTCCGGTCCGGCGTTGTCCGCCACCTTGAAAGCGCTGCGCGCGGCGCGGGAGTCGTAGGCGCGGCCGGGGGCCTGCGCTATCTTCCTCCCCTTCCACGCCTGCTCCGCGCGGGCGGTCTCGTATATCCACAACTGGTTGGGAACAGTGAATGAAGATACTCCGCATACAAAATACTTCCCGTCAGGCGAGAACGTCACTGAAGATACATTCAGGTCCGGATCCGTCAGGGCTGTGATGGTTCCTTTCTTGTCAGCCTTATACAGTGTGAAACGCGTGGTGGCGTCCCTGCGGGCAAGGTAATAGACATCTCCTTTCTTCTCGTCCACCCGGACAAGGGACACGTCCCAGTTCTCCCCGCTGGTAAGGCGGCGGAATTCACTTCCGTCATAGGAAAGGAAGTATATCTGCTGCCAGCCCGTCTCAAACTCACGGCTCATATAGAGCCCTTTGTCAGTAAAAATAATCCCCTCGAACCAGTTCAGCCAGGTAGGATATTCCTCGTGATAGACGCTCTTCTTGGACCCGTCAGCCGCGCTCACCGCATACAGGTCTATGGTGTTCTGCACACGCGGCTCGCGGGCAATGTAGAAGTCCTTGCTGTCCGGTCCCCAGAACGGGATTCCAAAGTACTGGTCCTCCGTTGGGTCAAAGTCAGCCCATACAATGTTCGAAGGCCTGTCAAGGTCAATCATCCCTATCTTCACCTGCGGGTTGGTCTCCCCCGCCTTGGGATAGCGGGTCTGCTTCAAAGTTCCGTCCTGTCCCCTAGGGGAATAGATAGGGAACATAGGGACCTTGGAATTGTCAAAGCGGTAGAAACCTATCTTCT
>JAGCYZ010000025.1 GCA_017960545.1 Bacteroidales bacterium | reverse complement strand
GAAGGTAAAAGAGCTGTTCGATTTGCGTCCTGCCGCAATTATTGATAAATTTGGACTCAAGAACCCCATTTACGAACCTACGGCCGCATACGGGCACTTTGGCAAGGACCCTTACGTGAAGGACGGGATACAGTTCTTCGGGTGGGAGAAGCTGGATGCCGCAGAAGCCTTGAAACAGGCTTTCGGACTGTAAACCACAATTAAGATGAAAAGGACCATACTTGTACTGCTGGCGGCCGCACTGTGCACGCTAAGCCTGAGCGCCCAGAGCGTTATCAAACTTATCCCGCAGTCTGACGGAAGGTACACCATTGACGCCACCGTGAACGGAGTGGGCGTCAAGACATTCTATGCGGCCGAGACCTGGTTCGCAAGCGTATCTTCCACCACCTACCTGTTCCTCTATGAGAACGGTTACATAGAGGACGCTGACGTAAACGGCGTCACCGTGCTCAAGATGCCGGACGGCTCCACTGTAAAGGCCGGCTCCTTTGTGATCAGGAACCTCAGGATAGGCAACATCATTGTCCAGAACCTGCCGGCGTTCGTGCTCACCAAGCAGAACGTCCCGCTCATCGTGGGCAACTCCGCCTTCGACTGCTTTGGAGAAGTGGTCCAGGACGGCGACAGGCTCCTTGTCTATGACGGCACCGTGCTGGCGGAAGAGACACCCCAGGAAACCCATCAGCTGGACGAGGCCGACAAGCTTAAGGCGGACGCCCAGGAGTACCTGGATGCCAAGGACTACGCTTCCGCCGCAAGATGTTTCGACTCCCTCAAGGAGATGGGCGAGCTGAATATGTACAATGAGTACCAGTACGCCATGGTCCTGAACATCCTGGGACGCAGCGACGAGTGCATATCCCTCTGCGAGAAATGGGTCGGGGAGAACCTTGGCCGCGCCATGGTCCTCGATTACTGGATGTACGACGCCCTTGGAGACTGCTACGCACGCAAGAAGGAAGTCAAGAAGTCCATAGAGAACTATGAGAAGGCCGTTGCCACGTACTGCAAGCTTTTCAACACAACCGAGAAGGAGATCAAGAAGAGCAAGTTCAAGGACGAGACCCTGAGCTACACCCTTTATGACTTGGGAAGGCAGTACGCTTCCGTGAACATTGGAAAGACCGAGTACTATATGGCGCTTGCCGCAAAGAGCGGCAACCAGGCTGCAATTGATTTCTGCAAGTCAGTGCACATCAAGTACTAAAGGACCTGCGTCCAGTGAATCTGGACGCCGTCCCTCTCCATCCCGCGGAACCAGGTCATCTGCCTCTTGGCAAACTGGTGGATGGCGTTTGACAGCAAGGTAAACATCTGATCGTAACTCAGTATGCCCAAAACATACTGGGTTACGTATTTATACTCCAGTCCGTAATAGATGAGGTCTTCCGCCGCCACGCCGCCCGCCATAAGCCCGCGCACCTCGTCCGCCATCCCCTGGTCCAGGCGCTCCTTGAGGCGGGCGTCTATGCGCCTGATCCTCTCCTCGCGGGAGACCAGCGTCCCAATGAAATACGTCTTGTGGGGAAGCATCGCGGGATCCACCTGGGGGATGTCCTTGGAGAAGTCGTATCCGCAGGTGGCGGCCTCTATGTAAAGTCCGGTTCCACCGCACAGGATGGGCACTCCCCCGCGCTTGCGGATATCCTGATAGGCGTCCGCAAAGTCCTTCTGGTAGCGGTAAACGTTGTACCTGGAACCGGCGGGAGCAATGTCTATGAGATGATACGGAATCTCCCCATACTCTTCCAGGTCCTTTCCCGTGCCTATGTCCATCCCGCGGTAAACCTGGCGGGAATCCGCCGATATTATCTCCGCGCCCGTAATCTGCCGCGCAAGGTTCACCGCGTACCGTGTCTTACCGGACGCGGTGGGCCCCAGCACGCAGATGAGGTCTATCTCCCCCGAAGCGTACATCGCCGCAAGGGCGGGCACGTCAATCTCTTCCGGGGAGGGAAGCTCTGCGAACATTGTAAAGCGGACTTTTGGCATAGGGCTGGGTTATGATCTGTCCATTTCGCGGCGAATATCTTTCTCCTTGATACTCTGGCGCTTGTCAAAGACTTTCTTGCCCTTTGCAAGGGCTATGAGGAGCTTGGCATAACCGTTTTCCGCAATGTACAGGCGTACGGCCACAATTGTAAGGCCTTTCTCCTTGACGGCCTGGGAAAGGTGCTTGAGCTCGCGGCGCGTGAGCAGCAGCTTGCGGTCACGCTTGGGCTCGTGCGCGCCCCAGGACGCCCAGAAATAGGGCGATATGTTAAGGTTGCGGACATACAGCTGGCCAAGGTTGTCAAAATAGCAGTAGGCATCCGCCAGGGAGGCTTTTCCGGCGCGGACGGACTTGATTTCCGTCCCCACCAGGACAATCCCGGCGGTATAGGTCTCCAGGAATTCGTAATCGAAAGAGGCCCTCCTGTTGTTAATCTGTATCTTGCTCTTGGCTTTTGGCATAACGGTGCAAAGGTAGTGATTTTACTGATGACCGAAAGTCCTTCGCGGGCCTTCCGCCTCTCTCCAGGCCTTGGAATCGAACTCCTGAGGGTCCCGAGGGTACTCGTATGCCCCTTCCCTGTCTATCCTGAAACGCAGGAAGGTTATCTTGTATCCCTGTTCAAGGAACATCTTTTCATAGAAAGTCTGCACCTCGTAAAGTTCCGGCATTGGAAGGCGCTGCCCTCCGTAGAGGTCCTGCGTGCACGCAAGCACCTCCAGCGAGTTCTTCCTGGCCACCGCAAGCGAATACTGGTGCAGGAACATGCTGTCCGTCTTCAGGTTTACAATTCCGCCTTCCTTGAGGAACGACCTGTACCGCTCCAGGAACATCGGGGAGGTGAGACGGGAGTTCTCGCTCTTCATCTGGGGGTCGGAAAAGGTCAGCCATATTTCCGAGACCTCCCCGGGAGCGAAGAATGCAGTGATGAACTCTATGCGCGTGCGCAGGAACGCCACGTTGGGCAGCGCACGCAGCGTGGCTTCCTTGGCGCCCTTCCAAAGGCGGGCGCCCTTGATGTCCACGCCTATATAATTGCGGGAAGGGTCTCTAAGGGCTAGGTCTATGGTGTATTCTCCTTTGCCGCAACCCAGTTCCAGCACAATGGGATTGTCATTATGGAAGACCTCCCTGCCCCAATTACCCTTAACCGGATGGTCCTGCAGGTTGAAATAACCTTCCCTGAGGATTTCCTGCGAATCCGGCTGTATAAGGCAGGAGAAAGTCTCGTTCTCCGCAAATTTCCTGAGTTTTCCGTGTCCCATCAATAAACCCTCCTGCAAATAAGTCCAAGGCCCCTGAGGCCTTCCGCATCGGCCCTGGCGTCAAGTGTCCACACTCCGCTTTCCTCCGGGACCAGGCCGGTGCGATACGCCACCTTGTCGTGCCCGTCGCGCACAAAATACACCCTTTCCGAATACCTTGCCCCGGAAGGGGATGTCCACACCAAGTCAATGGGAAACTCCGGCACCTTCTTCCAGGAATCCACCCTCGAATAGAAGAACAGGTCGTAAGAGCAGTCCGTATGGGTCATATCCACCTCAAAGCTGTACCTCCCGTCTGTATTCTGGATGAACTTCTCGGTGGAGAGAGGCTCCGAACAAGACAGCACTGAAAGAATCAGTGCTGAAAAGAACGCTATGCGGCTTGCAATCCTACTCATCTGTCTTGGAGGCTTTCTTCTTGCCGTTCCTCTTGTGCCTGTGCTTCTTCTTTGCAGGCTTGTCAAAGCGGGAGATGCTCCCCTCGCCCACCGCCGTGATGAACTCCGGTATCTCAATGCTGCCGTCGCCCTTGAGGCTTTCCGGCTTGAGACCGTTGCGGTTCATCTTTATGACTTCCTTGACTTCCTCTGCGGTAAGCACGTACAGGTCTGAAAGGGAGCCCTTGTCGTAGGAGAAATACATAAGCTGGCGCAGGATATCCGTCTTGATCAGGTAAACGGGACCGTCTTCGAACTCAAGAGGCTCCGAAACCTTGGGGATATGCGTCTGGGCGTCCATATAGTTGGCAACCTCGTAATTGAGGCAGCACTTGAGCTTTCCGCACTGGCCGGCAAGTTTCTGCGGATTGAGGGAAAGGTCCTGACAGCGGGCCGCAGCGGTGGAAATGGACTGGAAACTGGTTATGTAGTTGGCGCAGCAGAGTTCCCTCCCGCATACGCCTATACCTCCAATGAGGCCGGCCTCCTGGCGCGCACCTATCTGCTTCATCTCAATGCGGATGCGGAATTCTTCCGCAAACACCTTGATCAGCTGGCGGAAGTCCACGCGGCCGTCGGCAATGTAGTAAAAGATTGCCTTTGTGCCGTCGCCCTGGAATTCCACGTCGCCAATCTTCATGTCAAGGCCCATCTCAGTGGCAATCCTGCGGGCCTTGATCATTGTCTCGTGCTCGCGGGCAATTGCCTCCTGCCATTTCTCAATGTCAAAGGAACGTGCCTTGCGGTATATTTTCTTGAATTCCGTCTTGTCCGGATCCTGGCCCTTGCACTTCATCTGGCGCACCACGATAGGCCCTTCCAGGGTAACTATTCCCAGGTCGTGGCCATTGGTTGCCTCAACCACCACCAGGTCTCCTTGCTTCACGCTCTGCCCTGAGGCGTTTGTATAAATGCCCTTGCGGGTATTCTTGAAACGCACTTCGTACAGGTCCTTATATTTTTCCTGAGGCACGCCCTTGAGCCAGTCGTAGTCCCTGAGCTTGCAGCAGCCGCGGCGGTATGTGACCTCCTGGCCCTGCTCTCCGTCTGTAACCACGCAGCCACGGAAGCAATCGTACCTTATTGATTCGTTTTCGTTTCCTGTCATATCATTTATATCATAAGAAACATCCTGTTTACCATATCGCAGAACAGAATCTTCTGATTAACATTCCTGTCTATGAGCATATTGGCCCTGTCCAGGACCTCCGATGCCTTGCGCGGGAAGGTGCGCCTGCACTTTTCAGCCAGCTCCCGCAAGTATTCATTGTCCACTGCCGAAAGATCCTTCAGCCCCTGCTGAAGCAGGAAGACTTCCCTGAGCGCATCGCCCGCGAAGCGGCAGAAAGCCTTCATCTTCTCACGCGACTTGAGGGATGCGAGGGTCTCCCCTGCGTCCAGCGCAGCGCCAAGGTCCCTGGCCAGCAGGGAGTCCATCAGCGAGCGGAACAAATCCATACGCTCCCCAATATAGTCATTTCCCTTCACATTCCTATCAGGAACCAGCCTGATCCTCTGGCAACGTGAGCTGATGGTCGGGAGCACTTTCTCCGGAGCGTGCGTTATGAAAAGGAGCTGGGTCTTGCCTACGGGCTCCTCTATTGCCTTGAGGAGACGGTTGGCGGCATCGGCATTCATCTTCTCCGGGAGGTAAACCACAACGGCCTTGTAACCTCCTTCTATTGGATTGAACGCCAGGCAGTTGAGTATGGCCTTTGCCTCCGGCACCGCAATTATGGCGGACTTGCTCTCAAATCCCAGGGCCTCATTGAAATCGTTCTCCGTGAAAGCCGGGTTGGAGAGCACCAGTTCCTTCCATTGCGGAAGATACGGCTCTGAAAGGCCTCCGACGCAAGGGAAGGTATAGTGGACGTCCAGATGGATCATCCTGGAAACTTTTGCGGAGCCGAACAGCAGTTCCAGGAAGGCGTGGCAGAAGGCTATCGCCCCGCCGCCGTCGTCTTCGTGAAACATTATGGCGTGGGGTATCCGGCCGGATGCTACCATCCCGGACAGAGCCTGCTTCACCTGCTCGTTTCCCTGTATGTCGTCAAAAGTCATATCGTCCTGTATTCGCAATAATCTGCCAGTTTCATAAGCCAGTCCTTAGCCTGGGACTCCGGCAGAGGTCCCAGACACTCTTTGGCCCTTTGGACATATTCCTGCAGCGTGACAGCCGCCAAAGCGGTTCCGTCGTTCTCTTTTACGAAATCCGCCACTTTGGCCACGTTGCCGTCCTTTTGGGGGATTTCGTAAACCATACGCCTTATGGACGCCTGCTTGCGGGGTTCCTGCTTTTCAAGGGCTTTGAGGAGAGGAAGGGTTATCTTTCCTTCGCGGAGGTCCGTCCCTACGGGTTTGCCCAGGGCGTCGCCGTCGTAATCAAGGATATCGTCTTTAATCTGGAAAGCCATTCCCAGTTGAATCCCAAAATTCATCAAGGCGTTCTCAATCCTGGAAGAAGCTCCTGCCGTCAATGCGGCGGCACTGCATATAGTCTTGAACAAGGAGGCGGTCTTAAGAAAGATTATATCGTGATAATCCATCAAAGACGTATCGGCTTTCCCGGCCTTCTCCATCTGGAGCATCTCCCCTTCCACAAGGTCGCTGACGGTGCCCGAGAACATCCTGAGCAGCTCCTTTGAGTGCCTTCTGCAGTCAAGGATGGTTTCCACCGCCTTCACCAGCCAGAAATCGCCGGCAAGGACGGAAGCCTTGGAGCCGAGCAGAGACATCACGGTGGGCACGCCGCGGCGGCTGGCGCTCTGGTCCAGGACGTCGTCGTGCAGGAGGGTGGCGTTATGCAGAAGCTCGGATGCCGCCGCTACCCTTATGCTCTCGTCGGTGACATTTCCGCAGGCCCTGGAAACCAGCAGGCTGAGCATCGGCCTCAGCATCTTGCCCTCATTGGAAGCAAGATACGCGTTGGTCTCTTTCAGCAAGGGTTCGTCGCTGCTCAAGGCCTTTTTGAAAAGGTCCTGGAAACAGCTCCAGTCCTGTGCGAGAAATGTCTGTACCTGGGAGAGTTCCATTACAGCAAAGCTTTGAATTCCTCAACGGTGCAGGGGAAATGCAACAATTCCCTTGTCGCCTGGTCAAGCATACCTTCCCGTACGTAGTAATCCATCAGGTCCTTTACGGGATCATAGAACCCGAAGCAGTTGAAAGCCACCACCTTGCCGGGATACTTGCCAAGCTTTGCCAGCGTGTATGTCTCAAAGAGTTCGTCCAGGGTGCCTATTCCTCCAGGAAGAGCCACCGCCACGTCCGGGCCGTACTGACGCATAAGGTCTTTACGCTGGGACATTGTGTCCGTCCACACGAGTTTAGTAAGGTCCGAGTGGCTGAACTCCTCCATAAAGCGCGGGAGGACGCCTATGTTCAGCGCCCCGCAGGAGCAGGCTTCGTCCGCCACCACTTTCATAAGGCCCCTGGAGGCTCCGCCGGAAACGATGGCGTACCCTTTCAAGCAAGTCGCACGGACTACATCCCGTGCGGCCTGAATATATCTTGGATCGATATCTGAATTTGACGAGCAAAAAAACAATGCTGCTTTCTGTTCCATCTAGAAGAAAAATGCTAGACTGATCATCCATCCGCAGAAACTGTTCCCTTCTCCGAAAAGCCTTTCCGTAAAGGTATCAGAAGCATCCCAGGAGGCTGTGCCGGGGTCCTTGTAAAGGGAACCCAGGTTCACGTAACGCTTTGCACTGATCTGGAAAAGGCCGAACATTTCAAGTCCGCCGCCCAGTGCATAACCGTACTCCAGTCTCTGGATGGAATTCCAGTAGTTGTCTTTAGTAAGTTTAGGCGAATCAAGCATAAAAGTGCTTATCCTATTGTTGACGGCATACCCAACGAAAGGTTCCGCCAGCACATAGGGACGCAGTATTATAAGGTCAGGACCCCACTGCAGCTGCATGGAAGCCTCCAGATAACCCATCTTGAGTTCGAAGTTGGATAACTGCAACGCATCCATTGAAACCGCGGTGGCCTTGACGCTGTACGTAAACTCAGGCTGAACGGCAAAACCCAGCGCGATAGGATGCTTATATGCCACTCCGGCACGGAACTGGGTTATGTTGTCGAAGTCGAATTCCTGCAGCCTGTCCTGGGAGGAAGTCAGACCTCCAAGCAGACCCAACCCGTCCTGGGCATAGGAAACGACGCCCAGACACAGGACTGAGATGATTAATAGCAGGCGTTTCATAGTTTCTCTTTTTTTAGAGAAGGGCCTCAAGCTGCGCTACGATGTCTTCTTTAGCAACCACGCCCACCATCCTTGCGGCTGGCTGGCCGTCCTTGAAGAATATAAGGGTAGGTATGTTCCTGATGCCGAACTGAGCTGCAATCTCGTCGGCGTCGTCCACGTTGCACTTGGCAACTGTCACCTTGTCGCCCATCTCATCTGCGATCTCGTCCACGGTGGGAGAGAGTACGCGGCAGGGGCCGCACCAGGTTGCCCAGAAATCGATCAATACAGGCTTCTCCGAAGCCAGGATGTCGCTGATATTGGTATTGGTAATAATTTGCATAGTATCACAAATATAATAAAAATTAACAAGTCTGCTCTATGTTCCAGACGAAGGCGCGCAGTCCAAGGTCTTGGAACTGAGCGTCTTTGCTCCGGAGTTTCTCAAGTATGGAGTCCACCTTGGAATCCTCCACAATTGTAAGTACGGCGTTGTTCATCGACGGCCAGGCGTGGTTCCCGTAATGCGGGATCCCTGTCTCGCTGCCCCTTCCGCCAATGTCTTCCCAGCGGGTGAATCCCCTCTGTCCCACTTCTTCAAGGAGTTCCACGATCTCTTCGTTATAGGCCTGACCGTAAGAAATAAATATCGCTTTCATATCTTAAGCTTTTTTAAGTTTCCTGCGCTCGGCCCTGGTGGCGAAGACGCAATATACAGACGGGATAAGGACAAGCGTGACAATGGTGGAAATGCTCAGTCCCCAGCAGACGGTAAGTCCAAGAGGACGCCACATTTCAGAGCCTTCTCCAATGCCGAGAGCCATAGGGAGCATACCCAGCACGGTAGTAAGCGTAGTCATAAGGATAGGGCGCAGACGGCTGCGTGCGGCGGTAACCGACGCCTCCACGGCGCTCATTCCCCTTTCCTGGCAGAGGATGGTGTAGTCTATGAGCACGATACCGTTCTTCACCACTATACCCAGAAGGATTATGATACCTATCATAGGCATCACTCCAAGGGCTGCGCCCGCAACCCTGAGTCCGATTATCACACCGGTAAGGGCGAACGGCACGGAGAACATGATCACGAACGGGCTCATAAAGGACTCGAACTGCGAAGCCATCACCATATACACCAGGATAAGGATAAGGAGCATAAGGGTGATGAGGTCGGAGAACATATCCTGCTGGTCCTCGTAGTCTCCGGCAATCACGGTGCTGAGCTCTCCGGGGATCTGGGTGTTGTCCAGGATGGCCTGGGAGGCCTCCACGGCCTGGCTCAAGGCAAATCCCTTGTTGAGCATTCCCGTAACGGTGATGAGCCTTTCACGGTCCTTGCGCTCGATGGTAGGAGGAACCCTTGTCTCAACTACGGTTCCAAGTTCCTTCATCCTGATAGGACGGCCGGCCGCGTTATAGACTACAATATTGCCTATGTCCTCGACGCTGGTCCTGAATTGGGGAGCGTAACGCACCCTGATGCTGTATTCTTCTCCCTCTTCCCTGTAGAAGGAACCCACGGCTCCGCTCATCGCGGCGCTGAAGGCCTGACCCACGGTGGTGGAATTGAGTCCGTTGATGGCCAGCTTTGTGCGGTCCAGGTCGAGCTGATACTCGGGATTGTATTCGTCACGGCTGAGGAGAACCTGCGCGAAGATAGGGCTCTGGAGCATCTGCTCCTGGACGGCGCGAGCCACCTGGTCGGTAGCTTCGAAGTCGTATCCGTAGATCTCTATCTCAACTGTAGATCCGGCTCCCATAGCCATTCCTCCCTCGCGCACGTTGGCCTTGCGGACCTCGGGGAAACGGGCGATGATGGAACGCAGCTGCGCTGCGATATCGGCCGTGCTCCTTTCCCTGTCTTCCATACTTCCCACGTTGATGTTCAGGGAGAGCACGTTGGTACCGTTGGTCTGCATACTGGCAAAGGTGTTGTCAGTATCTGCAGCGCCAAAGGTATGGCTCATGATCTTGATCTCGGGGATTTCGGCCGAAATTTGGTCGTACAGACGGGTTGCCATATCGGCGGTGACGCTCTGGGCGGTTCCCGCAGGGAGCTCTATGGTAGCCATCAGACGGCCTCCGTCGCTGGTGGGGAAGAATTCCGTGGTAAGGCCGGGTGCAAGGGTGATGAGCGTGATAAGGAATACCGCAAACGCGCCCAGGATGGTTATCTTGCGATGTACAGTAGCCCATCCGATAATCTTTGCGTACCAGTTGGATATGGCGTCCAGGGCCTTGTTGATGGGCCCGAAGATGGCATTGTGCAGTTTGCCCGTCTTGGGACCGGCCTTAAGGATCTGGGAGCACATCATTGGCACCAGGGTAAGGGCGGCCGTAGTGGACACTATCATAATGAGGCTCACTATCCATCCCAGCTGCTTGAACATTATTCCTGCCATTCCCTTGATCATTGTAAGGGGCAGGAACACGCAGAGCATTGTGAGGGTGGAAGCGATTACGGAAATTCCCACCTCGGAAGTGGCGAGCACGGCGGCCTCCTTGGGCTTCTCTCCCTTTTCAAGGTGCGTGGAGACGTTCTCCAGCACCACGATGGCATCGTCCACCACCATTCCAATCGCAATTGACAGCGCGGACATTGAGATGATGTTGAGCGAGTTGCCCGTTGCAAGCAGGTAAACCAGCGATGCAAGCAGGGCGATAGGGATGGAAAGCACGATGATGAACGTGGCCCTCCATCTGCCAAGGAATATGAACACCACCAGCATAACCACTATGAAGGTGATCAGGATGGTCTCCTCCAGGGAATGGATGGTGTTGATGATGTTGTCCGACGAGTCGATAACGGTGGTTATCTCAATGTCGGAGGGAAGATCCTTCTGGATGTCGGCAAGTTTCTTCTTGACGTTCTTGATTACGTTTACCGTATTGGCTCCGGACTGCTTCTGGATGGTAATCTGGGCGGAACGGATTCCGTTTGTATAGGACTCCTGCTCGCGCTCCTGCTGCCCGTCAATCACGGTGGCCACGTCCCTGAGGTAGATGGCGCGTCCGCCAACGTTGGCTATCACAATGTCCAGCAATTCAGAAGGGTCGCTGAATTCCTTCTGTACGCGAAGGTTGTAGGTATCGGAGCCTATGTCGATGTTTCCGGAAGGCAGGTTCCTGTTCTCCATCGCGATGATGGAGGACAGCGTGCTCACGGAAAGCCCGTAAGCCTGGAGCTTGTTGGGGTCGCAGTAAACCTGTATCTCACGGGAAGGGGCTCCGGAAACGCCCACGGTACCCACGCCGGACACTCGTGCCAGCGGGGTTACCAGCTTGTCGTCCAGGATCTTGTCAAGGCCCGGGAGGGACTGGTCCGCGGTGGCGGAGAGGATCATGATGGGCATGTCGTCGGCGCTGAACTTGAAGATGGTAGGCACCGAAGCTCCGTCCGGGAGCGCGGTGTTTGCCATATCAAGTTTGTCGCGGACGTCGTTGGTGGCCTCGTCAATGTCTATTCCGTACTCGAACTGAAGGGTAAGGATGGATATGTTCTCCCTTGAACGGGAGGTGAGTTCCTTGAGGTTGGCCACACCGTTAAGGGAGTTCTCCAACGCCTTGGTAAGGTTCTGCTCTATATCGGAGGCGCTTGCTCCCGGATAGGAAGACATTACCATAATGACGTTGGAATCGAATTCCGGCAGCTGCGCTATGGGAATCCTTGTCAGGGAGAAAACTCCGAATACCACGAACGCCATGAAGATCAGGGCCGTGGTAACCGGGTTTCGGACGGCGGTTCTGTAAATGCTCATAATGCTACAACGTTACCTGAGAACCGTCCCTGAGGGCGGAATGTCCCTTGGTTACAACTATGTCTCCTTCCTTGAGTCCGTCAAGGATCTCATAATCCTGCTCGAAATGCCTTCCCAGGGTCACCACTACGCTCTTGACGGTATTGTCCGGCTGGAGCAGATATACTGACCTCTGTCCAGAGCCCTGCTGCTTGATCACGGCGCTGTCAGGAATGACAATGCTGTGGTTCACGCCAAAGGTGACCGTTACGCGCACGTACATACCGGGACGAAGAACCCTGTCAGAGTTGGTCACAAGGATTTCCGCGGTGAAGGTATGGGTGGCCGGGTCTATCGTAGGATAAAGCCTGTTCACCTTGCCCTCGAAGGTCCTGCCGGGGATGGCGTCGGCGGTGATGGTAACCACGTCGCCCTTCTTTACGCGGGTGTAATCGGTCTCGGAGATTCCTACCAGTATCTTGACAGGAGTGATCTGCTGAACCACGTATATTGGCGAAGCCATAGCGTACATATCGCCGCTGTCATAGTTCCTGGCGGTGATAACGCCTCCCATAGGAGCGCGGAGTACGGTATTCTCCAGAAGGTTGTCGTACGAACTCTTGCTTACCTTGTATGCCAGCTCCACGGCCTCGAAATCGGACTGGGAGATGCCGCCGGCCTGGAAAAGGCCGCGCAGGCGAGCCAGCTCGGTAGAGTCGTTGGCGAGCTTGAGGGCGGACTGGGTAAGGCCGACGGCGTCCATCTCAGCCAGTACCTGGCCCTTGGACACGAAGTCTCCTACCTCCACATATACTTTTGCAATCCTGTTGCCGCTCTGTGGAACCACGTTGTTCACGGCATAAGCCTGCACAGTGGAAGAATAAGTGTCTTCCTGAGGCACGTCCATAAAGGAAGCCGTATATGTCTCAACCTTTGGGATCTGGTTGGCCTGTGCCATCATCATAGGGTCCATGGCGGGTTTCTTCTGGCCGCAGGCGCATACGGCAAGTGCGGCGATGGCTGCAGGGATTATTATCTTGACTGCTCTGTTCATATATCTGTCTCTATTTTATTCTTTGGAAAAATCTTTGCCCAGGGTCTGCTCCAGGGCGGCCTTTGCAAGGACAAAACTGTAAACGGCCTGGGAAACTCCCAGCTGGGCCTGCGTAAGGGCCAGCTGCGCATCGTTAAGGTCCGTAAGGGTGCTGCGGCCCAGGTTGTATGACTGGGTGGCTATGCCGTATGCCTTGCGGGCGGTCTGCTCCGCCTCCTTGGCGGCGTCGTAGGACTTCATGCTTGTCTCCATCTGGTTCAGGTACTGGCGTATGGCTATCTTCAGCTGGCGCTCGGTATTCAGCGCCTGGAGCTGGAGCTGCTCATATTGCACCTTGGACTGGCGTACGGAATTGAGCCTTCGGCCTCCGGCGAAGATGGGAATGGAGAGGCTCAGTCCCACGTAGGAGTAAGGAGACCAGCGGTACTCCCTGAAGTTGAAGTCGTTGGTCATTGCGTTCACACTGTATGCAAATGCCAGGGAAAGTGTGGGCAGCGATGCAAACTGCTGCATCTTTATGGCGTCAGCCAGCTGCCCGGCCTGGATTTCGAGCTGCTTCATCGTGGAATTGTTCTCCAGGGAAAAGTCGTCGTTCTCGTGTATGTCGCGGAACATAAGGGCGGCGTTGTCCTGAAGCTCGCCGGCAACGTCTATATCCATATCCAGGTCTATGCCCATTACAGCCTTCAGCTGCCACAGGGTCATATCTATGTTGTTCTCTGCGTCGTAAAGGTTGGGGATCGCATTGGCGACGGAAGCCTTGGCGCGGGTGTATTCCAGCTCGGACGCCTTTTGCGCGTTGTATCGCATCTCGGTCTGGCGGAAACTCTCCAAGGCGTTGTCGTAAACTTCTTCGTAAACTTTGTAAGCCTCCTTTGCAAGCTGCACTGCGTAGAAAGCCTGCTTGACCTGGGTTATCATATCCAGGCGCGACGCCCTGGCTTTCTCAACCGCCAGTTCCACGTCTTCGCCGGATATCTTTATGCTCTTCCACAGCTGGGCGTTCACCAGCGGCATGGAGGCCTGGACTCCGGTAGAAAACGTATTCCAGCGTCCTACCTCTATTCCGCCTCCGGACGGCCTCTGGCTCGGGGCCTCTTCACCGCCGCCTTCCGACGAACCGCCTCCCATCATTGAACCCATATCGAAGTCCATATACATCACCTGCTTCTTGATTGTCCTCTGGTACGATCCGCTTCCGTCCACCTGCGGGAACAGGGACGCGTAGGAACCCTTGAGGGCGTACTGGGTACGGGTTATCTCCTTGTCTGCCACCTTGACGGATATATTCTCGCTGAGGGCTATGACAATGGCGTCGTCCAGGGTAAGGACAACCGTCTCAGGGGCAGCCTGAGGGGCGGCTATCTGAGCCAGGAGAGGGAAACTGAGGAATGTGGCCAGGATTAAACTAACTAACCTTCTCATTCTAATCATTTTACTTAATTAAGACCGGAGAATTGCAACAAAAAATATTCCATATAAATTCAATCCGGTTAAACGAAGGCCGGTTTGTGGCCGGCCTTCATAGTTTATTTCTGTTTGGTTGCGTAAGCGGGAATCTTTTTCTTGTATGCGTAAATAAGAACGGCTATTCCTATTATCACGAACGGGATTGAGAGAAGCTGTCCCATATTAAGCGCCATGGTCTCTTCGAAGCCTACCTGCGGTTCTTTTATGAACTCTATGAGGAATCTCATTCCAAAGCATCCCACCAGGAATAACCCAAAGAAGAAACCACGCGGAAGCTTGTCAAGTTTAGTCTTGTACAGGCGCCACATCACAAGGCCCAGGATAAGGTAGCTGAGAGCCTCGTACAACTGGGTTGGGTGTTTTGGCAGGGTCTCTCCCCTGTTCTCGAAGATGAATCCCCAGGGAAGGGATGTCACGTCGCCGTATATTTCTGAATTGAAAAGATTGCCCAGCCTTATGAAGCAACCGGCAAAAGCCACGGTTATGCAAAGGTGGTCCAGAAGCCAAAGGAAGTCAAATCCGTGCTTCTTGCCCCACTTTGAGGAGAACCACCACATTGCAAGAATAATGGCGATGGCTCCTCCGTGACTTGCAAGTCCGCCCTTCCAAGGCATGAATATCTCCCAGAATCCTTTCCAGGAGCCAAGGTAATAATCCGGCTGATAGAAAAGGCAGTGCCCCAGGCGGGCTCCCACTATGGTTGCTATGAGCAGCGTATAGAGGAGCGGGTCCAGAATATCTTCGGATATCTTCTCCCGGCGGCAGTAGCTCTTGAAGATGAACCAGCCCAGGATGAATCCGGAGATGAACAGGAGGGAATACCACCTGACTTGCAGAGGCCCCGCCTGGAACAGGACGGGGTCTACATGCCAGTGAACTGCCAGGATACCGGTCATTTTACTCGCGGATGGCAGCTATGCCGGGGAGGTCCTTGCCTTCGATTGCCTCGAGCATTGCACCGCCGCCGGTAGATACGTAACTAACTTTCTTTGCGTAGCCCATCTGGGTAACGGCTGCAACGGAATCACCACCGCCTACAAGGGTGTAAGCTCCGTTCTCGGTAGCCTTTGCAAGGAGCTCTGCGATGCAGAGGGTTCCCTTTGCGAATGCAGGGATCTCGAATACGCCTACAGGACCGTTCCAGAGGATGGTCTTGGAATCAGCGATAACCTTCTCCCAAACCTTGAGGGTGTCAGGACCGGCGTCAACTCCCTCCCAGTCGTCAGGAATCTCGTTTGCAGGGAAGAGTTTGGTAACGGCGTCGTTGGAGAACTCCTGGGTGCAGACGGCCTGGTCTGAGATGTAAACGTTCACGCCCTTTGCCTTTGCCTCCTCGAGGATTGCGAGAGCATCCGGCATAAGCTCGTCCTCGTGAAGCGAGAGACCTATCTTTCCGCCCTGGGCCTTGATGAAGGTGTAACCCATTCCGCCACCGATGATAAGGTTGTCAACCTTGCCGAGGAGGTTCTTGAGAACTGCGAGCTTGGAAGAAACCTTGGCGCCGCCGATGATAGCGGTGAGAGGCTTCTGGGCATTGTGAAGTACGTTGTCGATAGCCTTGATCTCGCCTTCCATAAGGTAGCCGAACATCTTGTCATCAGGGAAGTACTTTGCGATGAGGGCGGTTGAGCCGTGAGCCCTGTGTGCTGTTCCGAATGCATCGTTGATGTAGCAGTCAGCGTAAGAAGCGAGTTTCTTCACGAACTCCTTCTGGCTTTCCTTAACGGCAGCCTTGGCAGCTTTCTTCTCCTCGTCGGTAGCGTCCTCTGCCAGTCCGCGGGGTTTGCCTTCCTCCTCTGCGTAGAAGCGGAGGTTCTCAAGGAGGAGAGCCTCGCCCGGCTTGAGGGCGGCAGCCTGTGCGTCTGCCTTCTGGCAGTCGTCAGCGAACTGTACGGGTACTCCGAGCTTCTCTGACACGTGGTCAACTATATGCTTGAGGGAGAATTTGGGGTTAACTCCCTTGGGACGTCCGAGGTGGGACATGATGATAACTGATCCGCCTTCCTGGAGAACCTTCTTGAGGGTAGGGATGGCAGCCCTGATACGGGTGTCGTCTGTAATGTTGAAATTCTCGTCCAGGGGAACGTTGAAATCTACGCGGACAATAGCCTTCTTGCCGGCGAAGTCATAGGAATCGATGTACTTTTGCATTTGTATAATGTGTTATGATAATTTCAAGTCCACAAAAATACTAAAAAAACTAATATCTTTGTAATTATGAGCATACAATATCCCGGAGATTTCTGGAAAGATTATGAGCTGATAGACAGCGGCCAGGGCGAGAAACTAGAAAGGTTCGGCGCCTGCTGCCTCATCCGTCCCGAACCCAAGGCACTCTGGGACAAAACGCTCCCTGAAAGCAAGTGGGAATCGATGGCCCACACGCGCTTCAAGCCAGGCGCCGGTTTCGGCAAGGCCGGAAAGGAGGACAGCGGCACGTGGGAGCGCCTGAAGAAGATGGACGACCAGTGGTACATAGGCTACGGCGGCGCCCAAGGGCCGCGCTTCAACCTGCGGCTTGGCCTCACCTCCTTCAAGCACGTAGGCGTCTTCCCGGAGCAGGCGCCAAACTGGGAATATATCTACAGCAGCGTCAAGGAGCTCTCCGGAACCCTTCCTAAAGGGACTGCACCAAAGGTGCTCAACCTGTTCGC
The DNA here is from genome assembly GCA_017960545.1 of Bacteroidales bacterium. Taxonomy (GTDB): domain Bacteria; phylum Bacteroidota; class Bacteroidia; order Bacteroidales; family UBA932; genus Cryptobacteroides. The sequence continues at coordinate 20,120 of JAGCYZ010000025.1, read as the reverse complement.
ATACACGGGCGCGGCCTCGCTGGCGGCCAAGGCGGCCGGGGCCGACGTCACCCACCTGGACTCCGTCCGTCAGGTGGTGACCTGGGCCAAGGCCAATATGGAGCGCAGCGGCCTTTCCGACATCCGCTGGGTGGTCGAGGACGCCCTCAAATTTGCAAAGAGGGAGGCGCGCCGCGGCAACAGGTACAACGGCATAATACTGGACCCTCCCGCATACGGCCACGGCCCCGACGGCGAAAAATGGAAACTGGACCAGTGCCTCTTCGATATGCTCAAATGCGTTGGTGAAATCCTTGAGCCGGAACACGCCTTTATGGTACTGAACCTCTATTCCAACGGATACTCCCCCCTCCTTGGGGAAACCACCGTGCGCGAGGCCCTTGGCGGCGCCGTCCCGGAAATGGAAAGCGGGGAGCTCGCCTTGCGTGACCGCTTCGGCAAAGCCCTCCCGCTCAGTATCTATGTCCGCGTAAAGCGCTAGTCGTCCTCCTCCGTCAACGATCCCATTGCCTTTATCATCCCCTCCAGACGGGATTCAGCCTCTGCTGCCAGTTCTTCCTGCCCGTTGTTGCGCAGCCTGTTGGCAAAATAGTAGAGGAAATTGGTGCACTGGTCAAAGTTGCTTTCGGCATATCTGTAAAACTCCATATAGAACGCGCAGGCATCCAGGAGCTGGTCCATATAATTCCTGGCAAGGGTGACTCCTTCCTGCTCGAATCCCATTTTCAGGTAATCCTCTATGATCCCTATGGTGGTTATATCCACGCCGGAAAGGCCTATGGGTATGCCCTCCATAGGATAATAGCGCATCACGTCCCGGCACTTGTCCAGCAGGGCCTTGGCCCTCTCCTCCTGACCCAGCTTGAGGAAGAAGTTTGCGCTGGTCTGGAACATATTGGGCAGGGACATAACGCCAAGATGGGTATAAAGGTTCTGGTAATCAATGAAATAATCTCCCCTTGAAACCGCATCGAACTTGTAGGTGTCCATAAGCAGGCCATAAAGGTAATCCGGATCGGCCAGGCCTACGTTTGTGGATGACGCCCCTGTCTTGATGGGGGTAAGACGGAAGGAATATCCGTCATACATAAGATAGTCCTTGACTCCGATGTTCAGGTCTCCTCCCATATTGAGCATACTGATTGGCCTGTCCCATTCATAGTTGGAAAGCAGGTCAAGCAGGAACAGCTCCGGCTTGGTCAGATAATCCTTGCCCTCAGGGATCTCCAGAACCATATACTCAGGAATCACGTCCTTGAAAAGGTCTGAAAGGATGCCGTACTTGAGTACGTTCTCCTTGTTCACTGGCACGGCAATCTTGCGGGACATTATATAGTCCACCTTTTCGCCTCCCTGGAGGGCGAGCTTTGCCTCAGGGTGACGGAACACGGCCATCACGTCCTTTATGTCAATCACCTGGTCACGGGTGTCATAAAGGTAAACGTACTCGTTTGTGCCGTAGAGGAGCTGCTCCGGAGGTATGCTCAGGTTCAGGGGCGCCGATTTGTTGACCGCATATTTCATCTGGTCTATATGCCAGTCCGTACCGAGCAGCGAGGTGTTGCAGATACGCACGTCCGTGCGGACATCCTCAACCTCCTGGGCGTACCACAGGGGGAAGGTGTCGTTGTCTCCGTGGGTGATGAGGATACCGTTGGGACCTACCGAGTTCAGGTAATTCGTTGCCATCTCGACGGCGGTGCGGCGGTTGCTGCGGTCGTGGTCGTCCCAGTTCTGGGCTGCCATCAGGACGGGAACAAGAAGGCAGGCGACAGCCGCTGCGGCCGCTACGGGCAGGCTTCCCTTGCCCTTGAGGGCGTCGGAAATCCAGGAATACAGCGCCGCAACCGCCAGTCCTATCCACATACAGAACGAATAGAATGAACCGGCATAGGCGTAGTCCCTCTCGCGCACCTGGAACGGAGGCTGGTTAAGGTAGATCACAACTGCTATTCCCGTCATGAAGAACATCAGGAACACCAGCCAGCAGCCTCTCTTGTCCTTGCCGAACTGGAAGAACAGGCCAAGAAGGCCAAGGAGGAACGGCAGCATATAATAATGGTTCTTTGCCTTGTTGTCCTTGAGGACCGAGGGGGCGTCGCTCTGGTCTCCCAGCCTCAGGTTGTCAATGGCCTTGATTCCGCTCTCCCAGTTGCCCAGGAAGATCTCTCCCGGGACGGGGCTGTGGATATCGTTCTGGCGTCCGGCAAAGTTCCAGAAGAAATACCTCCAGTACATCCAGTTGAGCTGGTAGTCGAAGAAATAGGCCAGGTTTGCCTTCATCGTAGGTTTCTTGTGGTCCGCACCGGCAATCTTGCGCCCGGTACCCTTCATATAACTCTCGTAGAAGTCCTCGTACTGGCTTCCGGAAGAAGAAGCGCTCCACATCCTGGGGAAGAGCATCTTGCCCTCCGGCTTGTATGTAGGGGAAAGGGGACCCTTGGTCTTGACGTACTTGCCGTTCAGCGGGGCCCAGTAATCCTTGGTGCCAATTTCGTACGGGGCGTCGAAGTATTCTCCGTAGATGAGAGGATTGCTGCCGTATTGCTCGCGTGACAGGTACCTTACCAGCGTGAAGGCGTTGTCAGGCTGGTACTCATTGGTAGGTGTCTTTACGCTGGAGCGGATTATACAGATGCTGAACAGCGAGAATCCTATGGTTATCGTGGTGAAACACAGCAGGACGGTGTTCCAGAACACCTTGTCTTTCTTGAGCGTGCGGAAGAGGCCCCAGAAGCACAATGCCAGGAGCGCTATGATGAAGAACGCCGCTCCGCTGTTGTACGGAAGCCCGAAGACGTTCACGAACAGCAGGTCCGCATAAGCCGCAACCTTGGGGAGATACGGCACTATTATGAACAGAATGACGGCCAGTATCACCACTGACACCAGCATTATCTTTACCAGATCCAGCCAGGAATACTTGCCCTCTTCCTTTTTCCTGTAGTAATAAAGGAACACTATCGCCGGGATTGCCAGCAGGTTCAGAAGGTGGATTCCGATGGAAAGGCCCATCAGGAAGGCTATAAGCACTATCCAGCGGTTGGAATGAGGCCTTTCGGCCTGCTCGTACCACTTGGTCATCGCCCAGAACACCATTGCGGTGAAAAGGGAGGACATTGCGTAAACCTCTCCCTCTACCGCGGAGAACCAGAATGTGTCTGAGAAGCAATATGCCAGCGCACCCACCGCGCCGCTTCCAAAGACGGCTATCGCACTGCCTGCGCTGTACTCACCGTTCTCTCCCTTCCGGACGATCCTCTTTGCCAGGAAGACGATGGTCAGATACAGGAAAAAGATGGTGAGCGCGGAAAGGAGCGCATTCATCGCATTCACCATTATTGCTGCGTGAGCGCCGTCCGAGAACATTGTGAACAGCCTTGCAAACAGCTGGAACACAGGGTTTCCCGGGGGATGGCCCACTTCCAGTTTATATGACGATGCTATAAATTCTCCGCAGTCCCAGTAGGAAGCGGAAGGCTCTATCGTAGAAAGGTATGTGAATGCGGAAACGGCAAAGACCAACAGCGCCGTAATCCTGTTCCACAGAGTAAACTTCTTGTCATTCATAACTTACAAAGATACAAAAGGAATAACTATATTTGCAAAAATTATGGCGCCATGATCATCTATTCCACAAATCCAGACTTTGTTTACGAAGAACCCAAGGCCCAGGAACCGGAAACCCTCGCCCCTGCCAAGCAGAGGCTGGTGGTGAGCATCGACCGTAGCGGCCGAGCAGGCAAGCAGGTCACCCTGGTCAAGGGATTCGTCGGACGCGGGGAAGACCTGGCCGCACTGGGCAAGACCCTCAAGATAAAATGCGGCGTGGGCGGCACCGTGAAGGACGGCGTCATAACAATCCAGGGAGATTTCAGGGACAAGCTTACGGCGTTGCTCCAGTCAATGGGCTACAACGCCAAAAGAGGTAATTGATGGCAGACAGCACATCGTTCATAAGGCCTGCCGTGGAGGCATTCAAGTCCGGGACCCTGCAAATGGCTACAAGTCCGTCGCAAGGCTCCGTAATCAGCTATGAATGGGGGGAATATCCCGTGAACATAGCGTTGGTGGTTGCCTCGGTGTTCTTCTTCCTTTTCATTCTGGATTCTTTCCTGCACTGCAATCCCACCGTGCTCAGCTGCCTCACCCGCTGGCGCAACAACTACCGCCTGGAGAACAGCGTCCCGCTTGTGCGGAGCCGCAATTGGACCTTCGCATCCTGCATCCTCCCCTTCTGCCTGATAGCCGCCAGGTTCAATTTCTTTGACATAGATTTCATCACTCAGCAGCCGGCTGAATACCGGACCCCTTTCTACGTAGGGGTATTCCTGGCATTCATGCTGCTGCGGTTCGTAATATACAAAGTCATCCGCCCTTTGCACGGCAGTATGGAAACATACCGCATAGCACACCGCAGTGCAATGAATTTCTTCATTCCATACACCATTCTTATGCTTGTGACCATAGGCGTCCTGAGGATTTTCCACCTGGACCCTGACACCGTAAGGACGGTGCTCCTTTGTGAGACAGGTACCGTATATCTGGTGTATCTGTTTACAAAACTGGAAATTTTAGGCTCTTCTTATGGGGTTTTGACAACATTTTTGTATCTTTGCGGGCTCGAATTACTGCCTGCCGCAGCATTGACAGGCGCAATAATGTGGTTATAATGGGGAAAAAATTAAAGATTCTTATCTCTCAGCAGGCTCCTAACAACAAAACGGCGTACACCGCCCTGACAGAAAAATATGGAGCGGAGATAGAGTTCAGGCCCTTCTATCTGATAGAGCCGCTTTCTTCAAGGGAGTTCAGGGCCCAGAGGGTCAACATCCCTGATTTCACGGCCATTACGTTCTCTTCAAGACACGCAATCGACGCCTTTTTCTCCCTGTGCGAGGAGCTTAGGATCAAGGTCCCTGAGACAATGAAGTATTTCTGCACCACAGAGGCGGTTGCAATGTACCTGCAAAAGCACATCGTCTTCCGAAAGCGCAAGATCTTCTACGGCACAGGCACGGCAGATTCCCTCCTTGCCCAGATAGGCACCAAGCATCAGCAGGAGAACTTCCTCATCACCACATCCGCTTCCTCAAAGGGAGAGTCGTTCTCAAAGCTTTTTGCCGAGCGTGATCTCAAGTTCAGTTCCGCAGCGGTCATCAAGTCCGTTTCGCAGGACCTCAAGGACCTGGACCTTGGCTCTTATGACGTAATCGTGCTCCACAACAGCGCAGACGTCAAGGCCCTCAAGGACAATTTCCCGGGTTTCACCCAGGGAGACCTCAAGTTCATCTCCTACGGACGCAGCATAGTCAAGGCAATGGAAGAGGCAGGGCTCAAGTCTGTCATCCAGGCCCCTACCCCAAACGTTCCTTCCGTAGCGGCCGCAATTGAAGAATACCTGAAAAACCAGTAATATGGAGCCTGCACAAGGCAACACTCTTTCCAAAGCGGAGAGGCTTTCGTCAAAAAAAGACATCTCGCGCCTTATCGGCAATGGCCGATGGGGTGTCTGCGACTGTGTCAAGTACTGCTATCTCTCTCCCAACGGGCTGGATTTCAACAGGATAATGGTTTCCGTTCCCAAGAAGCATTTTAAGCGGGCCGTTAAGCGCAACCTCCTCAAAAGACGCCTGCGCGAGGCCTACCGCACCCAGAAATCCCTCCTGCGCCAAGGTGCCGGCGTTGACATTATGTTCCAGTACGACAGCACTGAACTTATGCCGTTTCCCTGCATTCAGGAAGCCGTGGCCAAGATCTTACAATCCGTGAAGTGATGGGCGTTCTAAAGAAAATACTCATTGCGCCGTTTGTTCTGCTGATAAAGTTCTACCAGCTGTGCATCTCCCCGCTCACTCCCCCGTCCTGCCGCTACACTCCTACCTGTTCCCAGTACGCCCTGGAAGCCTTCCGCAAATATGGTCCCTTCAAAGGTTTCTGGCTTTCCCTCAAGCGCATCCTCCGCTGCCACCCCTGGGGCGGCTCCGGCTACGATCCCGTCCCGTAACGCTATACTCCTCTCCGGAGGCAGGGGGTTACTTCCAAAACCTTCCGCTTCGCTCCATCCCTCCCACTGCGCTACGCTTGTGGGGCCCTCCCGTTCACGAGGCCACGGGCGGCCACGGGTTTTGAAAGCAACCCCCTCACTCCTCCACCCCCTGGGGATACATTGGCCGTGGAGCCTAAGGTTCTGATAATCAGCAGAAAGAGCGTTTCAACGGTCGCCTGAGGGGCACCGTTGAGATAGTTTATTCGTTGATATACAATGAGTTACGCTCCACGGCCTTTTCTCTGTGCGCTGCCACTCTCAGCTACATACTTCTGTATCGCAAATCCATCCGGTTTTAGGTGGTGGCACGTAAAGGGTTGTCAATCAGCGGAATCAACAGTTTGACACCCTTTATTTCAGGGGGTATCAGAGCACCTATCCCGCTGATTATCAAATAGATATCTACCATCGTAATGTTTTACCGGAACCGTAGTCTTTCTTGGAGCGGAGCGAGGGCGCCGTCAGGCGCCGTGCCGGAGGGAGGAGCGATGCGACCACCCGGAGGCACCGGCCGGAACGTCAGTGAAGGCCGCATTCCCCCTCGGGGGATACCGGCGAAGCCGGAGGGGGGTATACGTACCCCGACGAAAAAAGACAGCCGCAAAGCTGTCTTTTTCTGTCGGGGTACCGTGACTCGAACACGGGACCCCCTGCTCCCAAAGCAGGTGCGCTAGCCAACTGCGCCACACCCCGAATGCTTCCCGTCAAGGGAGTGCAAATTTAACTCGGTTTTGTAAAAAAACAAAATTTCGCACTTTTTTTCTATCTTTGACATCCATATGAATCAGATCATCATTCAGGCTAAAGGCATAGAGAAATCCTTCGGACAGCTGAAAGTCCTCAAGGGTATAGATTTCACCGTCCAAAGGGCGGAGGTGGTATCCATCGTGGGGGCTTCGGGAGCCGGCAAATCCACTTTGCTCCAGATACTTGGAACGCTTATGCGTCCTGATGCCGGCACCCTGGAAATTGACGGTTCTTCCGTTGACAACCTTTCCGGGAACGAACTCTCAGCCTTCCGCAACCGCAAGATAGGATTCGTATTCCAGCAGCACCATCTCCTTCCGGAATTCACCGCCCTGGAGAACGTAATGATACCTGCATTCATAGCAGGCCGTCCGGAAAAGGAGGCAAAGGAAAAAGCCCTCGAACTCCTTAAGGTGATGGGGCTTTCTGACAGGACCACCCACAAGCCTTCCGAACTGTCAGGCGGAGAGCAGCAAAGGGTGGCCGTCGCCCGCGCCCTCGTGAACAACCCTGCGATCCTCTTCGCAGACGAGCCGTCCGGAAACCTCGACAGCAAGACCAAGCAGGAACTCCACCAGCTTTTCTTCACCCTCAGGGACAAACTGGGCCAGACCATTGTCATTGTCACCCACGACCCTGAACTGGCCAATATGTGCGACCGTTGCCTGGTAATGCAAGATGGCTGTTTTCAGGTTTAAGCAATTCAGCGTATCCAATACCCTTTCCGCAATGAAGGTCAACACCGACGGGGTGTTGCTCGGGGCTGCCATGACCCTTCCCCAGGACGCTCCGCTTATGCTTGACATTGGAACCGGAACGGGTACCATTGCCCTTATGGCAGCCCAGCGCCACCCCGGAGCAACCATTCACGCTATTGACATCGACGAAGCGTCCGCGCGCGAAGCGGCGGAGAACTTTGCGGCGTCGCCCTGGGCCGACAGGCTCAGCGCAAGCTGCACCGCCCTCGCAGACTTCCGCCCTGGCTGCAAGTACGGCCACATTTTCTCCAATCCGCCTTATTACGACAATTCCCTGATGAATCCCGATGCCAGGGAGGGCGAGGCGCGGCACAGCGTGAGCCTGTCCTACAGGGACATCCTTGCCTTTGCCGCCGGCAACTTGCAGGAGCAGGGCACCCTGTCGCTGATACTGCCTGCGGACACAGAGAAAATGCTCCTGCGCGTTGCCGGCGCCTGGGGCCTCTTCCCTTTCCGTCTCCTTCGCATCTGTTCCACGCCGGCAAAGAAGCCTTCCCGCCTCATAGCAGAATTCTCCCGCGCCAGGGTTCCTGTAAAAGAAGAGCTCCTTACTATACAGGAATCAGGGACCTATACCCAAGAGTATAAGTCCCTGACCTCTGAATTCTATCTATTCTAATTAACTATAATGAACCTTCCTGTCTCTGGTTGCCCTGCCTCTGGCCTCCGGAATTCTGGTTGCCTCCCCAAGGGATCCCGAAACCAGGCGCTGCGCCGTTGTTGTTCCTGTTCTGGTTGAATCCACCGCCCTGAAGCCTGTGGATCTGGTTGTTGCGGAACCTTTCCTCCGCCACGAACAGTTTGGCGACCTTCTCTGCTGAGAGTATTTTCTTATACTGGGCTACGTATTTTACATTTGCCGTCTGGGAGTTGTTCACAGCCGTGGTGTAGTCATCCAGCAGCTTTGAGATATCCTTCTCAGACTTCTTCTGCCTTACGGCCTCTTCAAGGGCCCTGTAAGCTTTCATTGTGGCATCGAAGGCTGCTGACGATTCTGCCTCAGCCTTGTTATAGATGGGCCAGAATGCCTGGGCCTCTTCCGGTGTAAGTCCAATTTCAGATGTAAGGAACGCTATCTTCTCGCTCCTCATCCTAGCCATCCAGTCATTGCCCTGCTGCCTGTTTCCTTGTCCCTGGGCGAACGCGCTTGCGCCCACGAGCAACAGGATGGAGGCCATAAAATATTTGATGTAAGTCTTCATATTATTCATATAAAGTTTGGCCGATGTAATTGAGAGGGACATTTGTATTTATAAGGTAATTTATAATGTCTTCCTCAGTGATTTCATAAGAGTAGTCGTCATCCTCGTAGTAACTCTCGTCAAAGAGGGCGTACTGGGAAGTATAGGGAAGCAGGTCTGCTGAATAGAGCTGCTCCAAGGTTACATAGTCGTCCTCCGGCTGGGTCAAAGTCTTGTCCAAGATGAACCTTCCCGCCACAACTGCAATGGCGAAACAGGCAACCAGCGCAAAATAAGGCGTTATCTTGGCCCAGCGGCTTACCCGCACCTGAGGGGTTTCCTGAACTTGCTGCTGCTCAGGAATCTGCGACAGGCGCATCTGGAGGTAGTCGAAATAACCGTCCGGGGTTGTGTAAGGTCTTTTGTTCATACGGTCTTTAGACAAGATTTACATCAAAAGGTTAAAAATCAATTGAATTATTTTTCAGTTCCGCCTTAATTTTTTGGTAAGCGATATGGTAGGAGGCCTTCAGGGAGCCCACGGAACTGTTCATTATCTGCGCTATGTCTTCGTATTTCATATCGTCATAATAACGCAGGGAGAACACCGCCCGCTGCTTTGCAGGCAGTTTGTTCAAAGCCTTTACCAGGAGTTTCTCCGCCTCTCCGCCGTTGAAGTAGGGATCGTCCGCAATCCTGTCCTGCGCGTTGGAGATCTTTTCAAAGGAGAGCACAGAGCGCACTTTCTGCTTGCGCAGGAAGTTCAGGGTCTCGTTGGTGGCAATGCGCCAGACCCAGGTAAAAAGCTGCGCATCCCCCCTGAAGGAGGGAAGCGCAGACCATATCTTGATATAAATTTCCTGCAGGAGATCGTTGGCGTCGTCGTGCGAGCCCACCATGTCACGAACGTGCCAGTAAAGGCGTTCGCTGTAGTCCTTCACAATTTGATTGAATAGGTCGGTGGTCTCCTGCTGGTTCATTTATTTCCTGGCGATTGCTTTCTTGGCTGCCAATACGATGTGAGCGGCATCAAGTCCGTAAGCGGCGAGAAGCTCGGCAGGTGTTCCTGACTGTCCCCATTTGTCCTCTCCGTTGAGGAACTCCATAGGGGTGGGGGCGCTCTTTGCAAGGACACCGGCAATGAGTTCTCCGATTCCGCCGGCTGAGTTGTGCTCTTCTGCAACCACAACAGCCTTTGTCTTCAAAGCTGATGCCAGAACGGCGGCCTCGTCAAGAGGTTTGATGGTGGCGATGTTGATCACCTCTGCGCTGATGCCTTCGGCCTCGAGAGCCTCTGCAGCCTTGATGGATTCCCATACAAGGTGTCCGCAGGCGATGATGGTAACGTCGGAACCCTCGTTCATTATGTAAGCCTTTCCAATCTCGAAGGGCTCATCAGGAGTGAAGTTAGGCCAGGATGGACGGCCGAAACGCAGGTAAACGGGTCCGTCGTACTTGGCGGCTGCTATTGTAGCCTGCTTGGTCTGGTTGAAATCGCAAGGATTGATGACAACCATTCCGGGGATGGCGCGCATAAGGGCTATGTCCTCCATTGTCTGGTGGGTGGCTCCGTCCTCTCCCAGGGTGATTCCTGCGTGTGAGGAGGCTATCTTCACGTTAGTGTGGCCGTAGCCTACTTCCTGGCGTACCTGGTCATATACACGGCCGGAGACGAACTCTGCGAACGATCCCACGAAGGGAATCTTTCCGGTGACGGCAAGTCCGGCGGCTGCGCCAACCATATTGCTTTCAGCGATTCCGCACTGGATGAAGCGGTCAGGGAATTCTGCCGCAAACTGGTCCATCTTGAGGGAGCCTTTAAGGTCTGCAGTGAGGGCGACTACCCTTGGGTCTGCCTTTCCGGCCTCGTAAAGTCCTACTCCGAAGCCGCTTCTGGTATCTATTTTACCACTGTCTAAATACTTTTTCATAAGTCTTCTCCTTTATTAAAAATCTCCCAATGTCTCCTCAAGCTGCTTCATTGCCTCTGCGCACTGCTCCGGTGAAGGGGCCTTTCCGTGCCACTTGTGGGTTCCTGCCATGAAATCAACTCCGTGACCCATCTCGGTCTTGAAGAGGATCATCGTAGGCTTGCCTGAGCCCTTGTTGGCCTTTGCCATTGCGAATGCGTCCAAGATGGCCTGGATATCGTTGCCCTCAGCCTCGATCACGTTCCAGCCGAAAGCTTTCCATTTCTGGTCCAGGGGGGCGATGGCTGCCACTGAACTTGTGGGGCCGTCTATCTGCTGGCCGTTCACGTCGGTCATTGCGATGAGGTTGTCCAGCTTGTGATGAACTGCGAACATTCCGGACTCCCAGATTTCGCCTTCCTCGCTCTCTCCGTCTCCGCAGAGTACGTAAACGTTGTTGTCTTCCTTGTCAAGCTTCTTTCCAAGGGCGATTCCGGCTGCAGCAGCCAGACCCTGTCCAAGGGATCCTGAAGGCAGGAAAACTCCCGGAAGGCCGCGCTCTACGGAAGGGTGTCCCTGAAGGCGGGAACCGAACTTGCGAAGGGTGCCAAGCTCCTCTTTGGGGAAGTAACCGGCCCTTGCGAGCACTGAGTAATAAACCGGAGCCATATGTCCGGCGGAAAGGATGAACGCATCCTGGCCCTTAGCGTCGCGGGTCCAGGTTTTGGGATCTTGCTTCATCTCGTTGAAGAAGAGTACGGTCATGATGTCCGTGCTTCCGAGTGATCCGCCCGGATGGCCGGATTTGGAAGCCGTCACCATCCTGACGATGTCACGGCGTACCTGTGAAGCAATTTTCTGTAATTCGTTAACTGTTGCCATATTTATATTATTATGTATAATTTCCTTAGCTTACAAAGTTAACAAAATTTAACCGTATATTTGCATATAATTCGCCAGAGGAATGAAGCACATCAGAAATTTCTGCATTATAGCCCATATCGACCACGGTAAGAGCACACTTGCCGACAGGCTTCTTGAACTCACCCGCACCCTGAGCGAGAGGGATATGGAAAACCAGGTGCTGGACGACATGGACCTTGAGAAAGAAAAGGGCATCACCATAAAGAGCCACGCCATCCAGATGCTCTACCCTTACAAGGGCGAGACCTACAAGCTCAATCTGATTGACACTCCCGGCCACGTGGATTTCTCTTACGAAGTGTCACGCTCCATAGCCTCCTGCGAAGGCGCCCTCCTGGTGGTGGACGCATCGCAGGGCATCCAGGCGCAGACCATCTCCAATCTCTATCAGGCCATAGACCACAACCTGGAAATCATCCCTATCCTCAACAAGATAGATATGGAATCCGCCCAGATAGACGTGGTAACGGACCAGATCTGCGACCTCATAGGCTGCGACCCCGAAGACGTTTTCAAGATATCCGCCCGTACGGGCGAAGGCGTGGCCCCCATCCTGGACGCCATCGTGGAAAAGATCCCCGCCCCGCAGGGAGACCCCGACGGTCCCCTCCAGGCCCTCATCTTCGACTCCGTGTTCAACTCCTTCCGCGGCATCATCGCATACTTCAAGATAAAGAACGGATCCATCCGCAAGGGCGACAACGTAAAATTCTTCAACACCGGGATGGAATACGTAGCCGACGAGGTGGGCGTCCTTAAGATGAAGCTCATCCCCACTGGCCAGGTGGACTGCGGCGACGTGGGATACATCATTTCCGGCATAAAGAACGCCACCGAGGTCAAGGTGGGCGATACCATAACCCACACCGACCGCCCCTGCTCCGAAGCCATCGCCGGATTCGAGGAGGTGAAGCCTATGGTCTTCGCGGGAATGTACCCGGTGCAGGCGGACAAGTTCGAAGAGCTCCGCACCACCCTGGAAAAGTTCCAGCTCAACGACGCGTCCTTCGTGTACGAGCCTGAAAGCTCCCTGGCACTGGGCTCCGGCTTCCGCTGCGGCTTCCTGGGCCTTCTGCACCTTGAAATAGTGCAGGAAAGGCTTTTCAGGGAGTTCGATATGGACGTGATAACCACGGTGCCCAACGTTTCGTACAAGGTGTACACTTCGCAGGGAGAGGTCATTGACGTGCACAACCCTTCCGGACTGCCCGCCCCCACCCTCATAGACCATATAGAGGAGCCGTACATCCGCGCGCAGATCATCTCCAAGACTGAATTCTTCGGTCCCATAATGAAGCTGTGCCTTGACAAGAGGGGCACCCTGAGGAGCCAGCACTACATAACCGCCGACAGGGTGGAACTCAACTACGACATGCCCCTGTCGGAGATTGTCTTCGACTTTTACGACAAGCTCAAGTCCATTTCCAAGGGCTACGCTTCGTTCGACTACCATATGACCGGCTTCCGTCCGGCCAAACTGGTCAAGCTGGACATATTGCTTAACGGAGAACCGGCCGACGCCCTCTCCACCCTCATCCACGAAGACAACGCCTACGACTTCGGCCGCAAGATGTGCGTCAAGCTCAAGGACCTCATCCCCCGCCAGCAGTTTGACATTCCAATCCAGGCGGCCATCGGGGCCAAGATCATCGCCCGCGAAACAGTCAAGCAGGTCCGCAAGGACGTTACCGCCAAATGCTACGGAGGAGACGTCACCCGCAAGCGCAAGCTCCTGGAGAAACAGAAGGAAGGAAAGAAACGTATGCGACAGATTGGCACCGTCCAGGTTCCCCAGTCTGCATTTATGGCCGTCCTCAAGTTGGACAGTTAGGTTTTTTTTGTATCTTTAACCACAGAATCAAACATATTAATACGTCAACCCATGAGAATCAGCAAATCCCTCATCACTCTTGCCGTCCTTTCACTGAGTGTAATTGCATTTGCACAACCCGCAAACCCGCCGCAGGGCGGCCAGCAGGGACAGCGCCGCCAGGCAGCTCCCACAGTTACCACCAACCCCAACGCCCACGACCCCGTCCTTGCCAAGGAAGGCGACTGGTATTACCTGTTCACCACGGGAGGCGGTGTAATCAAGTCTAAGGACCTGGTTACCTGGGAGAACGACGGAAACGTTTTCGGCCCCGGAGAATTCCCCGCCTGGCCCCGCGAGCACGGTCTTGGAAGCGGATACTGGGCTCCGGACATCATTTTCCATAACGGAGAATGGCATCTGACCTATGCTGTCTCCGCCTTTGCCAAGAACACTTCAGTCATAGGCCACGCAACCAACAAGACCCTGGACCGCAACAGCCCCGACTACAAATGGGTGGACAAGGGAATGCTGGTAGAATCCGTTCCTTTCCGCGATATGTGGAACGCCATCGACCCCAACGTGGTCATTGACGAGAACGGAGACCCCTGGCTCGACTTCGGTTCTTTCTGGAACGGAATGAAGCTGGTCAAGCTCACCAAAGATATGAACGCCCTTGCCGAGCCCCAGGAGTGGAGGACGGTGTGCGCCCGCGAAAGGGCTTTCTTCCTTGAAGACAACGACCCCGGCGACGGCGCCGTGGAGGCTCCTTTCATCTTCAAGAAGAACGGCTGGTACTATCTTCTGGTATCATACGACTATTGCTGCCGCAGCCTCAATTCTGACTATAAGATTGTGGTGGGACGCTCCCGTGACGTAAAGGGCCCTTACCTTGACAAGGAAGGAAAGAGCCTCACCCGCGGCGGCGGCACCGTCATCGCCTCTTCATCTGACGATTACGTTGCCATTGGCCACTGCGCCGCATACACCATCGATGGCGAAGACATTATCGTAGCCCACGCGTACACAATCGCAGACAACGGCGCCTCCAAGCTGTTCGTAGGCAACCTTGTCTGGGACAACGACGGCTGGTTCACCATAGAGAAGCGCAACAAATAGCTCCACATACTTCAAGCATATTGCAAGTTTTATAGTCATTTTTTGGGATATCCGAAAAATGACTATATTTGTGGCGTTATAAAATAATTTATGGCACTATTTCTTACAAAAGACCTTGATGACCCCGCGCGATCGCGCTTGGGGGTTTGGCACATTACTGAAACAGAAGAGGAACTGGCAAGGATAACATCGGTTCCTACAGACGAACTGGAAGAGATTTCCTACATTAAAAGTGAATCGCTGCGCAAGCAGAAATATGCGGTGAGGGCATTGCTGGACGCAATGTTCGAGGAGAAGGTTTACCTGAGCCACCACGACAACGGCAAGCCTTACATTGAGAACTGCGTGACTAACATCAGCATCACCCACACTGAGAACTACGTGGCAATGATCCTCAACGACAACCAGGAGGTGGGCATTGACATAGAATCTCTCTCCAGGGATTTCTCCGCCGTGGAGAAAAAGGCCCTCTCGGAGGACGAGATCGACGACCTTGAAGACGACGGCACTGACCGCAACGAGCAGCTGGCCATCTACTGGTGCGCCAAGGAGGCCATCTACAAGATGCTGGGGCAGTACCACGTGAACTTTGCAGAGCAGATAGAGGTTGAAAGGTTCCGCCCCCGCGACGACGGCGAACTCGAGGCAACCTTCATCGGCAAGGACGGCTATGAGGAAGAGTACGAACTGTCATATATGACATTCGACAATCACGTGCTCGTCTGGGTAGTCTCTGAATAGAAAATTATCTTGGCCTGAGCCAGGTCTCAGGATTCTGGGGAACAGTCTTTTCATTCCAAATCTCGAAATGGAAGACTGTTTCTCCGTTTATTGTATCCACCGTTCCAAGGACCTGTCCCGTGGTGATCTTGTCACCGGCCTTGACGTTCACGGTCTTCATCTTTGTGTATAGGGTGAAGTAGTTGCCGTGCTGGACAAGGATACACTGGTGATAGCCCGGGAAGATGGCTATCTGGCTGACGGTGCCGTTGAAGACGGCCTTGATTGGCGCGTCAGGGGCAACGGCTATTGTAACTCCATTATTGTCAGGGAGCTGCAGGTTCTTGTAAACTGCGTGGTACTGCTTGCCGAACTTGGCTACGACAGGGCCTTCGGCCGGCCAGGGCAGTTTGCCGCGGTTGGAGACGAACTCTTCTGCAAGAGTGTAGTCTATAGGGGCGGCGGGGGTCTTGGAAGTGCCCTTGACGGCCGCGGCTATGGCTTTCTTGATTTCGGCCTCCAGGGCCTGGGCCTCTTTCTTCTTCTGGTTAAGCTGCTGCTGGTAGCGGGAGCGCTCGCGGCTCAGGCGGTTGGAAAGGTCCTTTGCCTGGCTTTCTTCCTTGCGGAGGTTGTCAAGTTCTATGACCCTCTGGTTACGGAGCCTCTGGGCGGCGCTGCGCATCTCCACCAGTTCCGCCTTCTGGGTTTCCAGTTCGGCCTTGGTCTGCTTGATCTTTTCCGCCTGGATGTTCATCTGGTTGGAAAGGTCGCGCAGGAAGCCGTATCGGCGGGATGCCTGGCCAAGGTTCTCGCTGGCCAGGATATACATATACCACACCCTGGAGTCGCGGTTCTTGTAGGCGTTCTTTACCAGGCGGGTGTAATAGACGGTCATCGTATCCAGTTTCTGCTGCTGGACGTCTATCTGCCTCTGCTTTGAGGTGATGTTGGAACTGATGGTGGATATCTCCCTGTCGCTTTCGCGCACCAGGGCCTGCCTGGCCGATATCTTGCTCTGCACAAGGGACAGTTGGGAGAGGGCGTTGGCGCTTTGGGTGGAGTTGGCTCGGAGCTGGTCGTCCAGGATGGCGATTTCCTTTTCCAGACGCTCGCGCTGGCTGAGCTGCTGCTCAGTCTGGGCGAAAGCCCCGGTGCTGAGGAGCACCAGCGCGATAGCGGCAATTATGGAAATACGTCTTCTCACTTTATTCTGTTTCCTCCAGTTTACGGGCCAGGTCATAATAATACTTGCTCAGTTCCGTCTCCCCAAGTTTCTCAAGCACCTGGGCATAATGGCTGAGGCATTCTTGGCTGTCCTTTCCGCCGTAGATCATCGCTTTCTTGAAATATGTCTTGGCCTCTGCGTCCTTTCCGCGGAGGTGGAGTATCCAGCCTATGGTATCCAGGTAGGAGGAGTTGTCAGGCTCCAGTTCCACAGCCTTCTTGCTCATCTTGTATGCCTTGGACAGGTTCTTTCCCGTAAGGCACATAAAGTATGCGTAGTTGTTCAGGACAAGGGCGTAGTCAGGATCAATCTTGAGGGCCTTGTCATAGACGTCGAAACACCTCTTGAGGTCCCCCACCCTGTAATACATATCTCCCAGGGTAGAATAGGCGCTGAGCTGGCGTTCCGGGTCGTTGGGGTAGAGGCTGAGCATACGCTCGCCTTCCCGGATGGCTCCCTGGTAGTCCTGCATATTGTAGTATGCCATTATCTTGTACTCCAGGAAAGCGGGCTCGAACGGGAACTGTTCAAAAGCTTTCTCGCATTCCTCAGCCATTGTCTCCAGTTCTCCGGTATATGAAAGGAACTGCACGTACATCACCCTTGCGGAATAGCTGTCCGGATAGAGGTCCACGTTGCGTGTCAGGTATTCCTTGGCCTCCTCCGGCCTTCCGGTGCTGTAGTAATAGGAACCCAGGCATAGCAGCACGGTACTGTCCTGCGGATGCATAGTGCCAACCGTGTTCGCCAGGCTGTCCAGCTGTGGCTGGAAGTTCTGGAAGAAACGCCCGTCAATATTGTGGAAGAGGGTCTGCAGATAGTCCGTCTTGCCCTGAGGCATCACGTAATCCGAGGCCATATATTTGGAGAGGTACTGGAAGTACTCGTCGTAGCGGCGCTTGAGGCGGAGGGCTTCGGCCTTGCCCAGCATTGCGGGGGCGTAGTCCGGGTCAAGTTCCAGGGCCTTGTCGTAATAAGCCATTGCGATGGAGTCCTCGTAGGCGGACATATTGGCGTCGCCCTGCATTGTGTATATCTGGGGGGATTCCCCTGACATCTCCGTGATGCGCTCCAGCACTTCCGTCATCTTGTCCGTGCGGTCCAGGCTGGCGTACATATTGACCAGGGCGTAGTATGGGTCTGCGTTCTTGGGGAAACGTTTTACCATATCCTCATAGACCTCCACGGCCTTTTCAACCTGCCCGGAGGCGGCATAGAGTGCTGCAAGCCTGTCGTTGTACCAGTAATTGTCCGGATCGAGCTGCCTGGCGTTGGAGAGGTATCTCTCCGCCTCTCCCGCATCCCTGAGGGCAAAGTTGCAGAGTCCCAGGTAATAGTTGATGGCATCGTCCTGCGGAGAAATCCTTATGAGGGCGTTGAGCAATTTGCGCGCGCCTTCAAAATCTCCGTTGTTGTACATTGAGACTGCCTCGATGAAATTGTACTCCACCCTTGGCTGAAGGTTCTGGGCACTCAGCAGGGGCCCTGAGCACAAGGCACATACGATTATGGCGATTAGGAATCTTCTTTTCATCACCTGCAAAAATAGCATATTTCACAGTTTTTTTAACTAATTTAGTGCCAAGATAACATTTATCTTGAGTGAGATTATGCAACATTTCTCCTTGGAATTGCATCTTAACACTCGGAAGGATAAAGACAGACCGTCTGACCGTCTCCTCAAGGCCTGCATCCAAGGCGACCGTAAAGCCCAAAGAAAACTCTTCGAGCAGTTAGCGCCAAAGATGTTCCCGGTATGCCTCAGGTATATGAACAACAGGGAAATGGCGGAAGACGTCCTTCAAGACGGATTTGTCACTTTATTTTCCAAGCTGGACAGCTATTCGGGGACAGGTTCCTTTGAGGGCTGGGCTCGTAAGATCTTTGTAAACACTGCACTTATGCAACTCCGCAGGAATGACGTCCTCAGGGAAAGCGACAACCTTGACGACGCCTGGGACATTGGCAGCCCGGACCCTTCCCCAATCCAGGAAATTGGATACAAGGAACTCCTTGAACTGATCGAGGAACTTCCGCCGGGCTTCAGGACGGTCTTCAATATGTATGTGATTGAAGGCTATTCGCACAAGGAAATAGCCGATGAGCTGGGAATTTCAGAGAACACCTCCAGGTCCCAATTGCAGAGAGCTCGCGTAATATTGCAGAAAAAGATTTTAGAGAAACAGGGTTAAGAATGCAGATTAAGACAGATAAAGAATTCGACCAATATATCCGGTCGATAATGGAAAACGCCCGTCAGGATGCGCCGGACGGTATGTGGGAAGCCATCGAGTCCCGCCTGCCGGAGCCGCGCAAGGCTCCTGCGGTTTGGTGGCGCCGTGCAGGCTATGCAATGGCGCTTGCCGCCGCTGCGGTCGCAGCAGTTTTCCTGGTCATTAAACCTTCTGCACAAAAGACCTATGAAACAGAAAATGTCATCTCCCAAGTCCTTCCTGAAGAGGCTTCACGCAGTTCTTTACTGGCTGAGTCCTATGAACAGCCTTCGCAACCTGCCGCAGAACAGCCAGCCGTTCCGCTTCTAAAATCCTCGCCGGCGCCATCCACAGCCAAGGCGGCCGCGGAGCCCGCACCTGAAACTGCCGCCCCAACGGTGGCGGAGCAGGTTTCAGAACCGGCCACGGAGTCCTCTGCGGCCAAACCGCAGCAGCCTGTTTCCGTACAGGAAACCCCGGCTCAGGACAAGCCTGTCATAGTGGAATTCAAGGAGAATCCTTTCGCCTCCCTTGAAGAGCCTGAGAATGCAAGGCGCAGGACGCAGCTGCAGCTCAACGGCCTCGTTGGCGGAAACGATGCTTCCCAGATGCCTTTCTCACACTCCCTGGTTATGGGAGCCAAGGCTGTAGATGCAGCAGGCACTGTCATAAGCGAGAACACGGAATCCGCCTACGGCATTCCCCTCAGCTTCGGACTGGGAACCAGATTCTACCTCTCAAACAGATTCTCGATAGGTACAGGCGTCACCTATTCCCTGCTTACACGCTCTTTCAACGGCGTTTACACATCCTCAGGCAACGAGAGGATCGCGGGAGACATACGACATTCAATCCATTATATTGGAGTTCCTCTTAATTTATACTATGATATTCTGGACACGGACGTATTGCAGTTCTACGTCTTTGGAGGCGGAGCTGCCGAGAAAGCCATTTCGAACAAATACGTGATTAAGGGGGAGTCCGGTCCAGTAAACTATTCCACCCAAGTTAAAGGCCTGCAGTGGAGTGCAGGTCTGGGTCTCGGTGTCCAGTTCAGGCTGGCAGACCATGTCGGCCTGTATCTGGATCCATCGGCCCGTTATTTCTTTGACTGCAACCAACCAAAGAGCATCCGGACAAAGAAGCCTTTCACGTTCGGATTTGAAGCAGGTCTGAGGTTCGACCTCTAGGAACCGGCCTGCAGCGCCACACCAAACTTAAACTATATGAAAACTCCTACTCTGACAGGGGTTCTGGTGCTATTGGTTGCAGCCTGCGAACCTCTTTTTTTTGATCCCTCGCCCGGCGCCAGCCGGCAATCACGCATTGCACATACTGTCAGTGTCCCCCGGGCCTCGCACCTTGATCCTGATTCCGGTCACGGACAGGAATACTGCTTTACCGCCGTCTCATTCCCTGCCGGGTATGACTGGAGGCGGGATTCTCTGTTTGGCGGCGTTACCG
>JAGCYZ010000024.1 GCA_017960545.1 Bacteroidales bacterium | reverse complement strand
CAGGACCTGAACGCGGAGAACCGCTTCGTGCCCCAGATTGTGGTGGCATCCAACAGGGGACGCTGGAAAGAGAAGATAGCAATCGTTGGCGCCGGCCCCGCCGGCCTCAGCTGCGCCAACTATTTGGCCACGCTTGGTTACTATCCAACCGTATTCGAGAAAGACGACGAGCCGGGCGGAATGCTCCGCTACGGCATCCCTTCATATAAGTTGGAGAAGGATGTCATAAAGGCCGAGATTGACATTATGCGCGAGATTGGCGTGGAGATACGCACGGGCGTGGAGGTTGGAAAGGACATCACCATACAGCAGTTGCGTGATGAGGGCTACAAGGCCTTCTACGTGGCCATAGGCTGCCAGGGAGGCAAGCTCCCGGGCATAGCCGGGGAGACCCTCCCAGGCACCGCCACGGCCATCGACTTCCTCCACAAGGCCAACACCGGCAGCGTTAAGCTGTCCGGGAAGGTGGTCGTAGTGGGAGGAGGAAACGTTGCAATTGACGCCGCCCGCGTGGCAAAGCGCAGCGGCGCGGACCAGGTGACAATGCTTTCGCTGGAGACGGAGGACATTATGCCCGCCTCCCTTGAGGAGAGGACCGAGGCCCGCGAAGACGGCGTTGAAATCAATCCCGGATGGGGTCCCAAGGAAGTGCTGGGTACGGACAAGGTGCAAGGCATCGTCTTCAAGAAATGCACCTCCGTTTATGACAAGGACGGACGCTTCTCTCCAACTTACGACGAGTCCGAGCTCATTACGCTTGACGCCGATATGGTCATATTCGCCATCGGCCAGACAGTAGTCCTCAAGGACCTCCTAAAGGACACCAAGGTTGAGTTCTTCCGCGGCGTTTATCCCGTTGCGGACAAGCTCACTTACCAGACCGCTGAGGAGGACATCTTTGTGGGCGGCGACGTATTCACCGGCCCCAAGTTTGCCATTGACGCCATCGCCGCGGGCAAGGAGGCCGCGGAATCGCTGCATCGCTACGTACAGCACGGCCATATGACGATAGGCCGCAACAGGCGCGACTTCATTGAACTTGACAAGGACGATATAGTTGTGGAATCCTATGACAATTCCTCCCGCCAGGAAGAAGGATGCGCAAGGCGCGACGACAAGTTCCGCGAGTATCACCTCACCCTGACAGAGGAACAGGTGCGTAAGGAGACCTCGCGCTGCCTGTCCTGCGGCGCTTCGGTGGTGGACGAGAACAGGTGCATTGGCTGCGGCGTCTGCACCACAAAGTGCGCCTTTGACGCCATCCACCTGTACCGTGTGCACCCGGAAGCCAGCCATATGTACACTTCCGAAGATAAGTTCAGCGGCATCCTGCCGTATATGCTCAAGCGCACCGGCAAGATCCTCTTCAAAAAGAAGTAACCCGTCCCTTGTCATTCCATCCCTTGTCATTCTGAGCGAAGCGAAGAATCTATGCACGAACTGGGAATAGTCTTCTACATAATCAGGGACGTCAAACAGGCCGCGCAGGCCAACGACGTCAGCAAGGTATCTTCCGTTGTGATGAACATAGGGGAGGTTTCCACCGTCATCCCGGAATACCTTGCTGACTGCTGGCGCTGGGCGGCGGACAAGGAACCCCTGCTTAAAGGGAGCGAACTCAAGATTAACACCATCCCCGCAGTGACGCATTGCGACAACTGCGGCAAGGATTACCAGACCGTCCGCTACGGGAAGACCTGCCCATACTGCAACAGCGGAAACACATATCTGCTGCGCGGCAACGAAGTGGAAATAAAAGAAATAGAAGTACCAAATAATTAATTATCTTTAACCTAACTTTTAACTGAAATGTTTTTCCATGTTTATGGCGAGCACGCGCTCGCTCAGTGGGGAATGCTGCTGGTGGTTCTCATCGGCCTCATCCTTCTCAATGAGTTCGCCCGCAGGACCAAGACCGGCGGACGCATAATGTTCTTTGCCATACCCGCAATCCTCACCGTTTACTTCCTGGCAATTGCCATTGGAGCGGCCTCAGGCGCACAGTGGGCCCTCAAGAACCAGACGTATATGTATATGAACGGATGGTTCCATTACGCCAAGCTGTACGCTGCGCTTACGGGATGTATCGGCTTTATGATGATCAAGTACAAATGGGGCATAGGCGCCAAGCACTGGTTCAAGCCTTTCCCGTTTGTGATCGTAGCGATAAACATCCTCATTGCCGTGGCCTCGGACTTCGAATCCGCAATCAACGGCTGGAACAGCTGGTGGCTCTCAAGCGAAGGCGTATGGCTGTACGGCGGATGGCATAATGTGATGAACGGCGTAGCCGGTATCCTGAACATCCTTTGTATGACCGCCTGGTGGAACGTTTATGCCTCCAAGGACAAGAAAGATATGGTCTGGCCGGACATGACCTGGGTTTACATTGTCATATACGATATCTGGAACTTTGCGTATACCTACAACTGCCTTCCCACGCACTCCTGGTACTGCGGTATCGCACTGCTTCTCGCTCCTACAGTGGCAGCCCTTATGTGGAACCGCGGAGGATGGATACAGAACCGCGCCAACACCCTTGCGATTTGGTGTATGTTCGCCCAGGTATTCCCTCTGTTCCAGGAGACTTTCCACGACGGATTCCACAAATTCAACTGGGTTGTGCTGCCTACCACTTATGCGGACGGAACCCTCAACGGAATAGTTGAAGGCGGCGCCGCCAATGCCAACCCCACCGCAATGACCGTGATAAGCGCCCTTGCCCTTGTCACCAACATCATTGCCCTGGGATATATAGTTTACGTATCCAAAAAACGCCATATCAATCCTTACAAGGAAGATGTCTTCATCAACCAGAAGTACTATAAGGATTCTATGGCACGTGCCGATCTAGATTAATGAAGTCACTCATCCTTGCCTTGTTGCTGATGTCTCAGGCCCCCACCGGAGACATATGGAATCTGCCCCCGCTCACTACCGAAAAAGGACGGTTTACCCAGAGCTGGGACAACCTGAGCAGGAACTATAACGTTCCTGAATGGTGGAGGGAAGCCAAATTTGGAGCCTGGTCCCACTGGGATCCCCAGTCCGCCCCTGAAGACGGAGACTGGTATTCCCGCGGGATGTACCAGGAAGGCCGCGAGCAGTACAGGTATCACCTGGAGCACTACGGCCATCCGTCAGAGTACGGATACAAGGACATCTGCAACGACTGGAACATAGACCTTTGGGACCCGGAAGACCTTATGGCCCTGTACGTCCGTATGGGCGCCAGGTATTTCGTTGCAATGGGCAACCATCACGACAATTTCGACTGCTGGGATTCTGCCTATCAGCCCTGGAATTCCGTGAACGTAGGTCCCCATAAGGATATCGTGGGAATATGGAAGGAGGTTGCGGCCAAGTACGATATGCCGTTCGGCATAGGCTTCCACGCAACCCCCGCCAGGACCTGGGGCCAGTTTATGCCCGTCCGCTACCGCAGCGACAGGAACGGCCCTTACGCCGGTGTCCCGTACGATGCCCTGCAGACAAAGGAGGACGGAAAAGGCAAGTGGTGGGAAGGAATGGATCCGGTTGACCTGTACGGCCCGGAGCATCACGACGGCCGCAATTCCCTTGAGACCCCGTTCGCGGACCAGTTTATGTGGCGCGTGGACGATGCCATAAGGAAGTACCAGCCGGATATGATCTATTTTGACGAGCACGCCGGCGATTCCCAGATAGACCTGGGAATAAATATGGGACTTGGAAGGCTTACGCCCCAGATCCTGGAGAACTTCTACAACATTGCGGACAAACGCACGGAGGGAAGGCGCCAGGTGGTGGCCACTCTCAAGGGCGTTGGCGGAAGGTATGACAGCTTCCAGAATTCTCCGGAACTGCTTCCGCTTGTGGACCGGAGCCTTGTCAAGAGTACGGAGTTCTTCACGGAGGACAACATAATGGCCTTCCCGTTCCAGACGGAGGTGAGCCTCCAGGAATGGCATTACAAGGCTGGCGTTCCATACCGTCCGGCCTCGGAAATCATCCTGAGGCTTATGCAGAACGTGTCCAGGAACGGTTCCCTGCTCCTGAACATCACCCAGAGGGGGAGAGGCAACCTTGACCCTGAAGCCCGTCAGATATGCGAGGACATTGGCCAGTGGCTGGATGTGAACGGAGCTGCCGTTTATGGGTCAAGGCCCTTTGACTGCTGGGGCGACGAGCACGTCCTCTATACCAGGAAGGATGGCCGCATCTATGTCACCTTGATAGACTGGAATGGAGAAGACATCACCCTTGCTCCGCTGTCTTCAGACGCCCCCTCTGTGGGCAAAGTCCGCAAGGTGAGGCTCCTTGGCGACAAGAAAGCCCGGTTCCGCTTCAAGCAGACTCCGGAAGGCCTGGTTATCAAGGTCCGCCGCATGGGCAAGGCCGTAAGCGGAATAAAGGACGAAGCCCTTGCCGCCGGCTTCAAGGTACTGGAGATAACCCACACCAAGGGTTGGTTCAATGACGATGATCCGGGCGTATCCACCGTTGGCTGGGACCGCGTATGCAATCTTGACCAGGGAGATTACAATAACGACCTGTATGTCACCTCTACTGAAGGCGATGTTTGGGAGGCCGGCTTCAAAGGCCGCAAAGTGGCTGTTTTAGCCCCTACGGGGCCTGAATACGGCAGTATGCGGGTGATTATAGACGGGAAGGACTGCGGGGCTGTAAACCTCCAAAAAGGGGCGGGACAGGCACATCAGCAGGAAGTCTTCTCCTACAGATGCAAAAAGAAGGGAGAGCACAGGATACAGATTGTCTGCGACCAAGGCCGCGCCGCCATTGACGCGCTGGTCATCAAATAAAAAAAGACTGCCAAGCGGCAGTCTTTTTTTTTATGTATGTGGCGGATTCTATTCCCAACCAGGATTCTGCTTGAGACCCTCCTGCCTTTCCTCGTTCCAGGGGTTGAGCTCCAGAACGGAGAACGGGAACGGGTAAAGCTCGTGCTTTCCAGGCTTGAAGCCTGCGCCCTGAGCTCCCCAGCCGTCGTCCCTCAGGGTAACGACAGCCTTGTGAGGCTTGCCGGTTACCTGGGCGCCGCCGGTGTCGCGTACATAGAACTCGTCAAAGAGGTAAGGAACGTCAGTGACGCCCTTGTATGCGAGTTCCTTTGCAGCGTCGCCCCAGCGTACAAGGTCAACGAAGCGGGTTCCTTCCCAAGCCAGCTCAATCCATTTCTCCTTCTTTACGTTCTCCATTGTGAGGGATGAGTAAGTAGGAGCTCCTGCGCGCTCGGCTACCATATTGAGGTAGGTGAGTCCGGCAGAATCGTTGGTCATTGCGCAAGCCTCGGCATAGAGGAGAAGCACCTCGGCATAGCGGATGATGATCATGTTCTGGTCTGTGTTGTCGGTACTGTTGTTAACCAGGTCTTCCTGATAAGCTGCAAACTTGGTGAAGAACCAACCGCAGTTGGCGTAAAGTTCAGCACGCTTCTGGAAGTTGAGACCGCGGTTAGGATCCATAAGTTTCTCTTCCTTGGTCATAGGAACGCCGTCCTTGAGGTCCTTTGCGCCATAGTCGAATTCTGTAAGCCACTCTTCGTACGAGCAGATCCAGGCCTTGCGGCGATAGGAATCCGGCTCGTTCTCAAGCATAGCGTCCACGAACTTCTGGGTAGGGCCCATATTGTTGCCCCAACCGTCCCTCTGGAGGTAGATGGTAGGGTAGGCCTTCATCTGGCGGAAGAAGAGGGAGTTGTTGCGCTGGAAATACCAACGTCCGCCACTTCCGAATGCAGTGTGGTCCTTGTAGTTCAGCTCGAATACCTTCTCCTCGTTTCCGTCACCCTTTCCGTGGAACAGCTCTCCAATCTTGCTGCCCGGAACAAGTGCGTAATTGCCGGAGTCGATGACTTTCTTGAGTGACTCCTTTGCGCCGGCGAAGTCTCCGCTGAGCACCTGGGCCTTGCCCAGAAGTGCGTAAGCGGCTCCCTGGGTAACGTAAACGGCTCCGTCCTTGTCAGTCTTGCCGTTCCTGGTCCTGAGTTCGGGGATTGCAAGCTTGTAGTCGTTGATGATGAACTGCCAGAGCTCGTTCTTGTCAGAGTTGGTAGGGCGCTCGTTTCCTGCAAGCACGTGATCTACGATAGGCGGGGTTCCAAAGAAGCTTGCAAGCTGCATATGAGCCCAGGCGCGAAGCACGCGGGCTTCAGCAACGCAGCGCTTCTTAACCTGGCTGTCAGCCAGCTCTCCGTTCTCGCCATAGAAGTTGTCAATTACAAGGTTGGCGCGGTAGATAAGGGCGTAGAAAGCCTTGTAAGTGCTGGTGATGTAAGTGTTGTTTGTAGTGAAAGTGCTGCGGAACTCGTTAATGTCCTGTGCGGGAGCATTGTCGCTCTTGTTGCTTCCGCCCCAGTACAGCTCATCGCCGGGAGCGTTGATGAAAGCGTTGTAAGCGGGGGAGTTGCTTCCACTGGCGCTGAATACTCCAATTGCGCCCGCATAAGCGGTTACAAGAGCGGATTCAGCGTCCTCGTCGGTCTGGTAGAAGTCCTCGTAGGCTACGACACCCTTCTGCGGGATATTCAGAAGGTCCTGGTTACAAGAGGTGGCAAAAAGCGCAAATGCGCAGGCAAATCCCAGTATGATATATTTTTTCATCGTTTTCATATTTTAGAAGGAAATGTTGACACCAAAAAGAAGTTTCTTTGCATTGGGGTATGTTCCCTTGTCAAGTCCGCTACCGGTATTGGATCCGGTTGTGGCGGTCTCGGGGTCGAAGCCCGGATACTTAGTGAATACGAACCAGTCGTCCATTGAGACATAAGCTCTCAGATCCCTCACGAGAATCTTCTTGGAGATGGAGCTGGGGAGTGTGAAACCAAGCTGGATCTGCTTGATCTTGAAGAAGTCACCCTTGAACATTGTAGCTGAAGAGCTCCAGAAGGTAACGTCGTTGAATATCTTGTCAAGAGTAGGGATAGATTTTCCGGCCTCCTCATAGTAATAAACCAGGGAGTTGATCTGCGGGTGCTCTGTACGATATACGCAAGGAACAAGATAGTTGCCGCCTACTCCGGTGCCAAAGATGGTCAGGTCAATGAACCTCCAGTCTGCGCGCAGGGTGATACCATACTGGAACTTTGGAAGCGCGCTTCCTATATATTTGAGGTCATCGTCGTTGGGAGTAAGGGTGATGTTGCCGTCCTTGTCATAGTACTGGGGCTTTCCTTCAGAATTCATTCCGGCGTAATCGAAGCCGCGGAAATACCATACGGGATATCCTTCCTTGAAATAGGTGCTGAGCTTGTAGTTGGCAAAGTTGCTTCCGCCAATGTGTCCTACTGAAGGCTCAAGATATGTAACGTTGTTCCTGAGGGTGGAGAAGTTTCCGTTGATGGAGTATCCGAACTCTCCAATCTGGTCCTGCCAGCCAAGTTCCAGCTCGAAACCTCTGTTGTTGATGGCTCCGGCGTTGACCGTGGTGGTGCTGATACCAAGCTCGGCAACAGGGGAAACGTTTACAAGGAGGTCCTTGGTGTCCTTGTTGTACCAGTCCATACCCAGGGTGAGCCTGTTGTTGAAGAAGCGGGCGTCAAGTCCAAGGTCAGTCTGTACGGAGGTCTCCCACTTGAGGTCAGGGTTGGCGAGTCCGTCAGGAATTGAACCTAGTGCAAGCACGTTGTCGTCAACCTCGTACTGATAGCGCTGGCCGTTCATTGAGATGCTGGTGGAATATGGATAACCGCTGAGAACAGCGATGTTACCGTTAATACCCCAGGATGCGCGGAATTTGAGGAAGTCAAGTCCTATTGCGTCCTTTACGCCTTCCATCCAGGATTCGTTGCTGATGGTCCATCCTGCGGAAACTGAAGGGAAGTATCCCCAACGGTTCTTCTTTGACAGTTTGGAAGAGTCAAACGCATCTGCACGGAAGTTGGTCTGGATGCTGTAACGGTTGTCATAAGTATAGGAGAGACGTCCGAAGTAGGAAATCTGGGCAGAATTGCCGGGCTCTCCACCGCCTATAGATTTTGTGCCGGAACCGTTGTCCTGGGTAAGGTAACGGAAGTTGGGCTCGTATCCCTTGAGAGGATCCTCTCCCTCCAGGCCGGCGCGCAGTGAGATGCTGTCGCTGAAGATGTAAGACATACCTGCCATTACGCCCAGGTCGTGCTTGGAGCCCAGACGGACGTTATAGTTGGCAAAGTTCTCCCACTGGTAACGGTAGCTCTGGCTGGATGAACCGGTGATGTTGTATGTAGAGGCCTTAGCCTTTGTATTTACATAGTAAGGCTCTGTGTAGTTGCTTGTGTATGAATGGGCGATACGGTATCCGAAACGGGATGTGAATACCAGTCCCTTGAGAGGGGTGATGTTTGCATAGACAGTACCGCGGATGTTGATTCCGTTTGACTTGTTCTGGTTCCTGTCACGGTAGATGAGAGGGTTGACGCCGTCTCCTTCCAGAATCTTGGAGGTAGAGTAATACCAGTCAGGATGGTCCTCAGGCTGATAAACTTTCTGGACACCGCCCAGAATGGCCTGCTGCATTCCGTAAGTAAGTTCATCGAAACTCTTGAAATAAACAGGAGTCAGAGGATCTATGATAAGGGCTCCAAGAAGGGTAGATCCGCTGTACTCGGATGCCTGGCTGAGTGACTGCTGTGAGTAGCGCTCTATGGAAGTGTTGCTTCCAATGGTGAACCAGCTCTTGATCTTGTAGTCTGCGTTGATCTGTCCGGTAAGGCGCTTGTAGAAGTCCTTGTCTCCGCGGGCCATACCGTCTTCATCGTCATAGTTGACAGAGAAGAAGTAGCTTCCGCGGTCATTTCCTCCCTGGGCACCGATGGTATGGTTATGTACGATACCTGTACCAAAGAGGACGTCAGCCCAGTTGGTGTCGGTCTTGCCATCCCACCAGCCGTTGGAGATAAGCTGCTCCCTTGAAGTAAGGAGGCCTGCTTTCTGCTGGAAATCGATATACTGCTCGGCATTCATAACCTGGGCGTGGTGTCCAAGTGTGCTGCGGGTGAGCTTGTAGTTGTAGAATACTGTTCCGTCTTTGTCCTTGGAACCGCTCTTTGTGGTGATAAGGACAACGCCATTACCTGCCTGCGCACCGTAAATGGCGGCAGATGCAGCGTCCTTGAGAACCTCCATGGACTCAATCATGGAAGGATCAAGATACTGGATGTTGTCAACGATAAGGCCGTCCACGATAAGGAGAGGACCAAGACCGTTGGATCTGTTGGAAGCGATACCGCGGACGCGGATGTGGGAGCTTTCTCCAGGTGCTCCTGAATTGGAGTAAACCTGTACACCTGCTGCTTTTCCCTGAAGGGCTGCGGCTGCGCTGGAAGTAGAACGGTTAGCCAGGTCGGCTGAACGTACAGAGGCTACGGAACCGGTGAGGTCGCTCTTGCGCTGTACACCGTATCCGATGACAACGGTTTCCTCAAGGAATTCGTTGTCTTCCTGCAATGTGAAATTGATAACTGTCCTTCCGGATACGGCAACAGTCTGTGACGTGTAGCCTATGAAGGAAACAGTAACGCTGGAATTGGCGGGCACTGAAAGGGAATAATTACCGTCAAGATCGGTAATGGCACCCACGGTGCTGTTGCCAACGAGAACTACGGATGCGCCAATCACAGGCTCTCCGTTGGAGTCAACCACTTTTCCGCTCAGGTTGACGTTCTGGGCGCTCATTGTGAAACCCAAAAGCATCATAGAGAGAAGCAGGGCTGCTCTTTTAAGAATCGTTTGTTTCATTTAATGGTTAATAAAATATTGTGATTATGTCCAAAAAATATTGTGCAAAGATATTCAAAATTTGACATTTGCCAACTTTGACCATACAAAAAAGGCTGCCGTTTGGCAGCCTTTCTTTTATGTCATTGCCGGATTGACCGGCAATCTTGTCTATTAATTCCAACCAGGGTTCTGGTTCAGGTTCTCGTTCTGGCTTACAGTGTTGTAAGGGAACGGCATACGCTCGTTCTTTCCAGCTACGAATCCATACTCTCCAGCCTTGTTGTAGTAAGCGTCGCTGTAGTCAACAACAAAGTGGTGAGGCTTTCCTGAAGGATTTCCGTCAGGTCCCCAGAATTCGTCATAGAATGAAGGAACTTCCTTACCCTGATCCTTGAGAACGGTTGCTGCGTCGCCCCAACGTACGAGGTCTGCGAAACGGGTTCCCTCTACGAACATCTCGAAGCGTTTCTCCTTCTTTACATCCTCCATTTTAAGAGGGGCACTGTAAGTAGGTGCGCCTGCGCGCTCTGCAACCATGTTGAGGTACTGCAGACCGTCGTTGTCGTTGGTCATTGCGCAAGCCTCGGCATAGAGGAGGAGAACTTCTGCGTAACGCATTACGTTCTGGTTCTCGTGGGTGTTGGAGTCGGAGTTGGCGTTAAGGTCGGCATACCTGGGAGCCCTCTTCATTGAGAAGTAACCTACGCTACCAAAGTAGTGGTAACCGGGCTGGATACCGATTTTAGGATTCATAAGCTTCTCTGCTGCACTCTGGCCCTCGAAGGTGTTCCACTCGAGGTCTGTGATAAGCTCGTCGTAAGAGAGGATCCAAGCCTTCCTACGGTATGAGTCGGGCTCGTTTTCCATAATGGCCTCTACGAAAGACTTTGAAGGGTTGCCACCGCCACCCCATCCTTCTGACTGGATGATCTTCTTGGGGAGGATCTTGCCCCAGAATCCACCGTTTCCTGAACGCCACATGTCAGCCTGGTTGGCCTGGCCGTGGTTCTTTCCGGTAAGACGTACTCCGGGGAAGTCAAGATAGTTGAGGTCGAGGAGCTTCTCCTCGCAGGCGTCGCCTTCTCCGTGGAGAAGCTCAGACATCTTGGTGCCGGGAACAAGTGCATACTTGCCGGAGTTGATGACAGCCTTGAGGCTGGTCTTTGCTCCGTTCCAATCCTTTGCGAATACCTGGATCTTACCCTTGAGTGCAAGGGCGAACTCCTTGGTGGCGCGGATTGCAAGCT
>JAGCYZ010000023.1 GCA_017960545.1 Bacteroidales bacterium | reverse complement strand
CGTATCCCTCACTTATAAGGGCGTAAAAATCAACATCATATACACTCCCGGCCACGCCGACTTCGGAGGCGAGGTAGAGCGCGTGCTCAATATGGCCTACGGCGTGCTGCTGCTGGTAGAAGCCTTCGAGGGCACGATGCCGCAGACCCGCTTCGTGCTGCAGAAGGCCATCGAGATGGGCAAGAAACCCATCGTGGTGGTCAATAAGGTAGACAAGCCCAACTGCCGCCCCGACTTTGTCAACGAGCAGGTGTTCGACCTGATGTTCACCCTGAACGCCACAGAAGAACAACTGGACTTCAAGACAGTGTTCGGCAGCGCCAAGCAGGGCTGGATGTCCACCGACTGGCGCAAGCCCACAGACAGCATTATGCCCCTGCTGGACGTCATTATAGACGAGATTCCCGCCCCGGAAGTCGTAAAAGGCACCCCGCAGCTGCTCATCTCGTCGCTGGAATACAGCCCTTACGTGGGCCGCATCGCCATCGGCCGCCTGACCCGCGGGACCCTGCACAAAAACGACAGCATTTCGCTCTGCAAGCGTTATGATATAATCCAGAAGCAGAAAATCAAGGACCTGATGGTTTTTGAAGGGCTTGAGAAAAAGACCGTAGACGAGGTCCGATGCGGCGATATATGCGCAGTGGTAGGCATTGCCGATTTTGAGATCGGCGACACGATTGCCGACTTCGAGAATCCCGAGGCGCTGCCGCCCATAGCCGTGGACGAGCCCACGATGAGTATGCTCTTCTCCATCAATGACTCCCCCTTCTTTGGCAAGGACGGCAAGTTTGTCACCAGCCGCCACCTCAAGGAGCGCCTGGACCGCGAACTGGAGAAAGACCTGGCGCTGAGGGTAAAGCCCGGTGTCGGCACGGACTCCTTTGTGGTCTATGGCCGCGGCGTGCTGCACCTGTCCATACTGATAGAGACTATGCGCCGCGAGGGTTTCGAACTGCAAGTCGGCCAGCCCAAGGTGCTGGACAAGACCATTAACGGCCAGCGCTGCGAACCCATTGAAAATCTGACGATTGACGTACCAGACGAGTTTGTAGGCCGTGCCATAGAGATGGCCACACGCCGCAAGGGCGCGCTGGTGCATATGGATTCCCGCGACGGCCGCACCCACCTGGACTTTGACATCCCCTCGCGCGGTATGATGGGTCTTCGCAGCAATCTGCTCACCGCCAGCGCCGGAGAGGCCGTGGTGTCGCACCGCTTCAAAGACTACGAGCCCTACAAAGGTGATATAGAGAAGCGTATCAACGGCTCCCTGGTGTCGCTGGACACAGGCACCGCCATCGCCTACGCTATGGACAAGCTGCAGGACCGCGGCCGCTTTTTTGTGGAGCCCGGCGAAGAGATTTATGCGGGGCCGGTCGTGGGCGAACACACCCGCGAGAGGGACCTTAACATCAATATCTGCAAGACAAAGAAGCTCACCAACGTGAGGGCTTCTGGTTCGGACGAGAAGATACTCCTTCCTCCTGCAATAAAGTTTTCCTTGGAAGAGGCCCTGGAATATATCCAGGACGATGAGATGGTGGAAATCACCCCTCACCATATGAGAATCCGCAAAATTTTGCTCGATCCTCTTGCAAGAAAAAGAAATAGCGATTCGGAAGATTGATAATAGAAAAAAATTATTTAACTTTGCAACCCTTTGAGATACCCCTTAAAGTGCTCAGGGAAGGCAGCAACCATTTTGAGTGGTCTGTCGGAAAAGAGTTCTTTGAAGCATTCGGAAACGAAGAAATACTTGCGGCGCAGCTTCAGGTAGAAGCTGACGTATATAATCACAACTATGACTTCGAGGTTGAAAGCAAGATAGACGGCAGCGTCACAGTAGCCTGCGACCGTTGTCTGGACCCTCTTGAAATTCCGGTTCACACCTCGTTCACAGATGATGAATTGACCGCAGACCAGGCCCTGGACCTAAGTCAGGATGTATATGACTACGTATGCACTGCTCTCCCTATGATCAAAGTCCATCCCGAAGAAGAATGCAACCCGGAGGTAACAAAGTATTTGAGCAAATAATAATTTAAAAATATAAAACAATGGCACATCCGAAACATAAACTTTCAAAGCAGAGGAGAGACAAGAGGCGTACCCACGACCACGCACCTGTCCCTACACTTGCCACTTGCCCTAACTGCGGCGCAACTGTTCTGTACCACAGGGTATGCCCTGAGTGCGGTTACTACAGAGGCCGTCAGATCATTGTAAAGGACGCACAGTAACAGTCCTTTGACGCGGTCCCTTAGTTCAACGGATAGAACGGAGGTTTCCTAAACCTTAAATAGTGGTTCGATTCCACTAGGGACTACAAAAAAAGCCCGCCAATTGGCAGGCTTTTTTTGTAGTCCTATGTATTCATTGGGGGGCGTTCCCCCCAAACCCCCTGCGTCGGTGCTTCGTACCTCCGAAAACACTTGATGGAGCGGAAGGGCTGTATGTATAATGTGAAATAGTTTTTAGTATATTTGAAACGCATATTTAACTGAACTATGACAAACAAATTGAGGAATATCGGGCTGTTCAATGACAGCTTCCCGCCGGTGATGGACGGGGTGGCAATGTGCGTGGAAAACTATGCGCA
Source organism: Bacteroidales bacterium (assembly GCA_017960545.1). Classification (GTDB taxonomy): domain Bacteria; phylum Bacteroidota; class Bacteroidia; order Bacteroidales; family UBA932; genus Cryptobacteroides. The sequence continues at coordinate 43,323 of JAGCYZ010000023.1, read as the reverse complement.
TTGGATGCAGGAGAGCGTGGGAGGAGTGACCGTGATAACGCCTGAAAACCAGGATGCGGATTACTCTGACAAGAAATACGAGGTTTTAAGCTATTTGTCCGTGGCAGTGCCGTTCAGGCCGCCATATGTTACGGGAATATCGGACTTGGATCCTGCCTTCAAGGCCAAGCTGATGCGCAGGCAGTTCCGCATTGTGCACGCGCACTGCCCGTTTACATCGGGATGGGCTGCGCAGAATGTGGCAAAACGCCAGCGCATCCCAATGGTGGCCACGTTCCATTCAAAGTATAGAGACGACTTTGCCCGTGTCATTCCCGGCGAACTGTTGCTGGACGCGGTGGTAAAGGGGATCGTTAATTTCTATGAGTCCGCAGATGAGGTATGGGTGCCCCAGGAATCGGTGAAGGATGTCCTTTACAGTTACGGATACAAAGGCAATATTGAAGTGATGCAGAACGGCTGCGACCTGGTGGGGGAGTATTCTCCCGAATACTTTGCAGAGTCCCGCCGCAAACTGGGCGTCGCAGACGGAGAACTTGTCCTGCTTTACGTGGGCCAGCATATCTGGGAAAAGAATCTCAGGCTCACAATAGAGGCGCTGGGGCGCATAAATGACCTTCCGTTCAAGATGTTCTTCATTGGGACCGGATATGCAGCCGATGAGATGAGGAAGCTAGTGGAGGAAAAAGGCATCCAGGATAAAGTGCGCTTTGTGGGCAGGCTCACGGACAGGGCAAGGCTGACGCAGTATTATGCCGCAGCAGACCTGTTCCTGTTCCCGTCGTTGTACGATACAGACGGTCTGGTGGTACGCGAGGCGGCCGCGCTGCATACGCCTTCCATAATGCTCAGGGAGGCATCGGCATCGGGGATGCTCAAGGACGGGGAGTCCGGCTTCCTCATCGGAAACAGCGCTGAGGATTTTGAGGCGGCGCTTAGAAGCCTGAACGCGGACCGCGGACGTCTGGAAGCCGTAGGCCTTCAGGCCTCCGCTTCCATAGTCCGCTCCTGGAAAGACATAGCCGAAGAGGCCATAGACCGATATAACTCCCTGATTAACAGGACAAAGATGATACATCCGCTATAATGAAAAGAATACCAGCACTCCTTTTGGCCGTTGTCGCCGCCCTCCCTCTGAGGGCTCAGACGGATATCCGTACTTATACCCTCCCTGACGGTAATTACAAGGTCACTGTAACCCTTGGGGATAAGAAGAAGGCTACGGAAACCACCGTCTGGGCGGAAACGCGCCGGCTTATGGCAAGCGGAGTGCAGACGGCCCGCGGAGAGTTCAAGACAATTTCATTTACGGTTAACCGCCGCGATCCCTCTATTCTAAAGGAAGGAGCGTCCAGGGCGGATTATGTCCGTTTCAACCCCGAACGCGGAAGGCTCGACTGGGACGGATGGCTCACGTTGGCCTTCGAAGGCACGCCGGGAGCCGTGCAGGATGTAACTATAGAGCCCGTTCAGGATGCAGTCACCGTTTTCCTTTGCGGAGACTCCACCGTTACCAACCAGGACGATGCCCCCTGGACCAGCTGGGGCCAGATTTTCCCGCTTTTCTTTGACGACAGGGTGAGCATTGCCAATTATGCCGAAAGCGGAGCGTCCCTCAGTTCCTTCATTGCGGAGAACAGATTCGAAAAGATCCTTTCCGTGCTCAAGCCGGGAGATTATGTCTTCATAGAGTTCGGCCACAATGACGAGAAGGAGAAAGGTCCCGGGCAGGGCGCCTGGTACCACTATTCCCAGCAAATCAAGTATATGATTGACCGGGTCCGCGCCCAGGAGGGCATTCCGCTGTTGCTCACTCCGGTAGAGAGGCGTTTCTTCAACCCAGACGGTACCATAGCCCCTTCCCACGGGGATTTCCCGGCCGCAGTGCGTGCCATTGCCGCAAGGGAGAGCGTGCCGCTCATTGACCTGACTGCAATCACGGGGCAGTGGATACAGAGTGCGGGACCGGAAGATTCCAAGAAAGCGTTTGTAGAAGGAGACAACACCCACAGCAATTTCTACGGGGCGGATCTGACCGCCCGGATGGTGATTCAGGCCCTTAAAAGCGCCAATCATCCCCTGGCTGCCTATATGAGGTAGCACTTATAGCAATAATTTGTCAATTATTGCTATATTTGTTTAATATGAACAAAAAGACGCTTATAATCCTTGCGTGTGTTGCAGCGGCTCTGATGCTGGCTATCGCCGGTTTTATCTATGCCCTCTATTCAGGTTCCGCTCCTGATGGTTCCGAGAAGAAATTGAAGGCGGATTCCGCCCTCCTTGCCGCCATCCCTTCCGATGCCGCGGCCGTAATGACGTTCCAGGAGCTGGCCAAGGGAATGCCGGTGCTCAGCCATTTCTGCTCCGGCCCGTTCAAGGATTATGTGCAGGAGATAGTGGATGCAGGATCGCTCTCGGGGGTGTCGGTGGCCGCCTCTCTCCACTACAGCGGAAACCTTGTTCCGCTGCTGGTGGTATCCAAGGCGGACAGCGCCCTGTACAGGACTGCAGTGGCTTCAGGCCTCGCCGCCCAGATAGTTCCCCACGACGAGAGGGAGTTCATGCTGGTTTCCCCGTCGGAAACTATAGTTAGTTCTTCCGCCAGGCATCTTGAGGCAGGTGCCTCCATCCTGGACAACAGCACTTTCGCGGCCCTTGCCAAGGACCTTGGCCACCGCAATGCATCATACTTCTCCAACGACTATGCAGACAGGCTCATAAACGCATACGACAGTTTCTTTGGCAAATACTCCTCCTTCCTGAAAAGGGCTTCCGAGTGGACCGCGATCTATAACAGGGGCGCAGGTCAGGAAGAGTGGCTGCTCAAGACACGCAGCGGCAAGGACGCATCGTACTTTATGAATATCCTTGACGGACTCCAGGCAGGTTCCAGCAGGATGGGGGAGGTGGCGCCCACCAACACCGTCTTCGCCCTGAGCCTTTCGCCTTCCAAGCTGGACAGCTACCGCAGCGGGTACAAGAAATATCTTGACGCAACGCAAAGGCTGTCCGCAAACAAGCAGCTTTCCGAGAGCCTCCGCGCTGCGGCGGGAGTGAATCCTGACCAGTGGGCGAAGGATGTGCAGGAAGTAGCCACCCTTTCCTGGAAACTGGACGATGGCACCGTGCACACCATCAACGCCGTACGCCGCGGCGGAGCTGCCGCAAAGGAGCAGACCATAACCGAAGGTTATCCTTATGCATCCTTCGCGGCCTGCGAGTTCGGCGACCTTTTCGCCCTTGCGGACGAAAGCAGCAGCCTCACCCTTGGCAACTGGACGCTCTCCGGAAGCCGCGCCGCCCTTGAGGACCTGCTGTCCGCCGCAGCTTCCGAAGAGCTGCTGGGAGACCAGTTGGTCTCAAAGGACTGCCTGATGACAATGTACTACACCTCCAACGACACCAAGCTCCTCCGTTACACCCGCTCCGGCCTTGAAATGGACGTCAAGTCCGCAGTGGTCAAGTCCAACAGGACCCCTGAACTTGTGGTGGAGATACCTCAGGGGCCGTTCGAGGTCACCAACAGCGGCAACGGCAAGAAGAACACCTTCTACCAGAACGCCCAGCTCTCCCTCTGCCTCAATGACGAGAACGGCAAGGGCGTCTGGGGCGTTCCGTTCAAGCAGAAGATATGCGGCTACGTATCCGACGTGGATTATTACAACAACGGCAAGATCCAGTTCCTGTTCGGTGCGGGCAGTTCGCTGTATATGATAAGCCGCCTGGGCGCCTTTGTGGCCGGTTTCCCGGTTGACCTGGGCAAGGAAATCCTCCTGGGTCCGGAAGTCTATGACTTCACCGGAGCCAAGGGTTATACCGTAATGGTCCTCCATAAGGACAACACCCTTGAGATGTACGACCTTCACGGCAAGAAACCCGCCTCCTGGCAGGGAATAACCGCCCAGGATGTAATAATCAAGCTGCCTGAACTCCTTGAGGTCTCAGGCCAGAAATATTGGAAGGTCACCACCACCCGCGACACCCTGTACTTTGGGTTTGACGGCGGTGAGCAGATCAAAGACAGAAAAACTCTCAATTCCCTCAAACAGTAATGGAATTCAAATCGGTAAACAAATTATACGAATCCTCCTTCAGGGAGAACTGGGAAAGGCCCGCCCTCTCCAATTATCAGGGCGTGACCCTCACGTACGCAGAGGTCGCACAAAGGGTTGCCCTCATACACCTTTGCTTTGAAGGCTGCGGCCTCCAGAAGGGGGACAAAGTGGCCATCTGTTCAAAGAACCAGTCCAACTGGGCCGTCAGTTTCATTGCGGCATCTACCTACGGTGCCGTCCCCGTGCCAATCCTTCACGAATTCAAGGCCGGTAACATACATTATCTGGTTAACCATTCGGAAGCCAAGGTGCTTTTCGTAGATGACGTAATCTGGGAAGGCCTGCTGGAATCCGAGATGCCCGGCCTGGCCGTGGTGGTACAGATGAACACCCTCAACTTCCTCTATTCCAGGGAACCTTACCTTCAGGAAGTGCGCAAGAACCTTTCCGCCAACTTTGCGGCAAAGTATCCCAATGGTTTCGGCCCCGACGATATGGATTACTATAAGGACAAGCCGGAAGAATTGGCAATGATCAACTACACTTCCGGAACATCCGGATTCTCCAAAGGCGTAATGATACCGTACAGGGCACTGTACGCCAATATCCATTTTGCCGGAGAATACGCCGAGCCTCAGATGAGCTGCTACTCGGAAGTTGTCGCCATGTTGCCTTCAGCCCATATGTACGGCCTTCTTTTCGAGTGCCTCTTTGAGCTTACCATTGGCGCCCACATCCATTTCCTCACCCGCGTCCCCAGCCCCAAGATCATAATGAACGCGCTGCAGGATGTCCGTCCGGACATCATCATTGCCGTGCCCCTTATCATAGAGAAAGTTTACAAGACCCAGATCAAGCCCCTGGTGGAGCGCAACAGGACTTTTATGCGCATCCCAATCCTGAACAGGGTTATCCGCACCCGCATCCGCAACGGTATGATAGACGCCTTCGGCGGACGTTTCGAAGAGGTGATAATGGGAGGAGCCGGCCTCAATCCGGAGGTGGAGAAGTTCCTCCGCTCCATAAGGTTCCCGTTCACGGTAGGATACGGAATGACTGAGTGCGCGCCGCTCATCACCTACGCCAAATGGTATAAGACACGAATGGGTTCCTGCGGGAAGCCCATCGCAAACTGCCAGGTGCGCATAGATTCCGAGGACCCTCACAACATCCCCGGAGAAGTGCAGGTAAAGGGCCCCAATGTATTCCTTGGCTATTATAAGAATCCTGAGGCCACTGCGGCAACCTTCACCGATGACGGCTGGTTCCGTACTGGAGATATGGGCGTGATAGATGCCGACGGCTTCCTGTACCTGAGGGGCCGCAGCAAATGTATGATCCTTGGCCCTTCCGGCCAGAATATCTATCCGGAAGAGCTTGAATCCGTCATCAACAATGTAAACTACGTCTCCGATTCCCTTGTAATTGAGGACAACGGAGCGCTGGTAGCCCTTGTTTATCCGGATTATCACCAGGCCAGCCTTGATGGAATGACCCCTGACCAGATCAAGAAACGTCTGGAGGATTCCCTGCCTGAAATCAATTCAGAAATTCCTAATTACGCCCGCATCAAGCGTATGGAATTCCTTCCGGAAGACTTTGAGCGCACGCCAAAGAAGAGTATCAAACGCTATCTATACCAGAGAAACTAAAATGAACAAGTTTGACCAGAGTTATATGCAGATGGCCGCCGTGTGGGCGCAGAATTCCTATTGCAAGCGCCGCCAGGTGGGTGCCTTGATAGTCAAGGACAAGATGATCATATCCGACGGCTACAACGGAACCCCTTCCGGCTTCGAGAATATTTGCGAAGATGAGAACGGTATAACCAAGCCGTACGTCCTTCACGCCGAGGCGAACGCCATTACCAAGGTGGCGATGAGCGGCAACAGCAGCGAGGGAGCCACGCTTTACGTGACCGCATCTCCGTGTATAGAGTGCTCCAAGTTGATAATCCAGTCCGGAATAAAAAGGGTGGTTTACCGTGATGAGTATCGTCTTACGGACGGAATAGACCTTTTGAAAAGGGCAGGGATTGAGGTGGAAAAAGTTGACTAGACAAGATGAAGAAGAATACAGCCCTGATAACGGCTTTGCTGGGCATAGTCCTGGGAGTTATGCTGGCCGTTACAGTCAATGCTATAAAAGGCAAGGATAAGAAACTGCGGGTTGGCCGGGACGACTGGCAGAAACTTGAACTCATCCTCCAGCAAATCAGTGAGAACTACGTCGAGGACGTTGATTACAATGCCGTGACCGAGGCGGCCGCCTCCGCTGCGCTTTCCGCCCTGGATCCGCATTCAATGTATCTTCCTCCGGTAACGCTTAAGGAAAGCGAGACCGAACTGGCCGGAGGCTTTGACGGAATCGGTATCCAGTTCAATGTTCCCAACGACACCGCTATAGTGATGGAGGTCATAGCAGGTGGCCCGTCGGACAAGACCGGCCTCAAGCAGGGTGACAGGCTCCTGAAGGTAGATGAGGAGGTGATTGCAGGAGTGCAGTTCCCCCAGGACAGTATGGTTGCCAGGATGAAGGGCCAGGCCGGAACAAAGGTAACGGTGACCGTGATGCGTGACGGAGAGGTGATCCCCTTTGAAATAACCCGAGGAAAGATTCCCATCAACAGCGTTGACGCAGCCTTTATGATCAATGACACAACGGGTTACATAAAACTGGAGAAGTTCTCCAGGACAACCACCCAGGAGTTTGTCACTGCCAGCAGGAACCTTCTGGACCAGGGTATGACATCCCTGATATTCGACCTCAGGGACAATACCGGAGGATACTTTGACCAGGCTCTCAACCTTTCCAACCTCTTCCTTGAGAAGGGCAGGAACATTGTCTATATGGAAGGCCTTCACCGTGAGAGGGAGACCTACGAGGCAGATGGCCGCGGTATCCTCAAGGATGTCAAGCTCACAGTCCTCATTGACGAGGGTACAGCTTCCTCCAGTGAAATATTCTCAGGTGCCATCCAGGATAACGACAGGGGAATGATAGTTGGACGCCGTTCCTTTGGAAAAGGATTGGTCCAGGAGCCTATCTATTTCAGCGACGGCTCCGGAATCAGGCTTACCGTGGCCCGGTTCTACACTCCGTCCGGCCGCTGCATCCAAAAGCCGTATTCCGATGATTATCAGTATGATATATACAAGAGATACGAGACCGGCGAGATGGTTGAGGCTGACAGCATCAAGGTGAACAAGGACGAAGAATTCTACACCGTTGGCGGCAGGGCCGTTTATGGTGGCGGTGGTATTGTGCCCGATGTGTTCGTTCCGCTGGATACCACCAAGGCTACCACGTTCTATATGAATTGCTCCCGCAAGGCCACGCTCCTGCGCTTCGCTTCCAACTTCTTTGACAACCACAAGAAGGAGCTTACCGCGATAGACAATTACGACGCCCTCCTCCAGTACCTTGACCGCAGCGGCCTCGAGCGTGAGTTCCTGGATTTTGCCGCGTCAAAGGACGCGCTGGTGCCCCAGGAAGGAGAGTGGGAGGCTTCCAAGTACTATATGATGCCACAGATACGCGCCCAGGTGGGACGGTACTCTCAACTGGGAGACCAGGCGTTCTATCACTTGTATCTGGATATAGACGATATGGTGGCAGTGGCTACTGCGCTATAAACTGATAGATTATGTCGCCCATCTGGCGGGCAGGTGCAGAGGTTGATGAAGAGAACCTTGAAAGCCTGGCCGCCCTTACTGCAAACTCCCTAAGGCATCTGTCCGGAGAAGATGTTTCTTCCTGCACTTGGGCGTTGATTACCCTTCCGCTGGGATCAACCGTTATAATTACCGTGACCATACCTGATCCTATGCATCTGTATGCCGGGATGGAGAGTGAACTGGCCTTCCGGCCGGTGAGGGAGTAAGATACTACGGAAGGGCCCTGATAGGCCGGTGTCTCGGCCTTTGGATCTTCTTTTACGGCTGGTTTTTCTTCCTGCACGCTTGCAAGGCCGTCTTCCGGCTTGGGCAGTTCAAAGCCGCTCTCCAGCTCCTGCTGGAGCCTTGCGGCGTCTTCGTAAAGCTTTTGCGCATCTGTGCCGCGGTCATCACGCAGGGCGCTCCTGTCCACGGCCACGTTGCGCACGTTTATCTGCCCTGCCGCGGAAGCGGCAAGCAGTTCATCAATACGGGAGGAGATATCCTCCTTGAACATCTCCTCCTGTTTGATCCTTTCAACTTCTTCCTGCTTGGAAAAATCCAGCACGAAAGTATTCTCGCCCCGCAGGGAATAGCCTATCTGGCAGACAAGCAGGATGACCAGCACCGCAAGATGGAATATCACGGTGCCGTATATCCCGGCTCTGTCTTCCTTGCGAAAACGCACTTTACTTTGTCTTGTTCAGATATTTCTCTACAGTTGCAGTGAGCATGTTAATGGCTACCTCGTTGTGACCTCCCTGAGGGATTATGATGTCAGCGTAGCGCTTGCTTGGCTCAATGAACTGCAGGTACATTGGCTTAACCGTGCGCGAGTAGCGCTCGATAACCCAGTGAACGTCTTTTCCGCGCTCGGAAATATCCCTTTCCATCACGCGCATAAGGCGGTCGTCATCGTCGGCGTCCACAAATACCTTTATGTCCATCTGGTTGCGGAGGGGCTTGCAGGTGAAGATGAGGATGCCTTCTATGATAATGACGTCGGCGGGTTTCACTATGGTCTTTTCTGTCTTGGACCTAGTGCAGGAAATGAAGGAATAAACCGGCTGTTCAATGGTCTTGCCCGCTTTCAGGTCCTTGAGCTGACTGCAAAGCAGATCCCATTCTATGGAATCCGGATGGTCAAAGTTGTGGACGCGCTTTTCCTCGTCCGTAAGGTCACTGGAGTCTTTGTAGTAGCAGTCCTGCGGGATTACCACAACCCTTTTGTCAAGTTTTTCGCAAATGGCCTTTACAACGGTGGTCTTACCGCTTCCGGAGCCGCCGGCTATTCCAATTACTAACATATACTTTAAAATTCTGCGTTCTTAGGTGTACGTGGGAAAGGAATCACGTCACGTATGTTCTGCATTCCCGTAACAAAGAGCAGCAGGCGCTCGAATCCGAGTCCGAAGCCGCTGTGAGGGCAGGAGCCGAAGCGGCGGGTGTCTATGTACCACTCCAGGTTGGTGCGGCTCATATGCAGCTCGTCAATTCTCTTCTCCAGTTTCTCGAGGGATGATTCCCTTTCCGATCCGCCAATGATCTCGCCAATCTTGGGGAACAGCACGTCCATTGCGCGAACGGTCTTGCCGTCTTCATTCTGCTTCATATAGAAGGCCTTGATGTCCTTGGGGTAGCCCGTGAGGATGACCGGCTTGCCAAAGTGTTTTTCTACCAGATAGCGCTCGTGCTCGCTCTGGAGATCGACACCCCAGGACACGGGGTACTCGAACTGGGTTCCGTCCGCAACGGCCTTTTCCAGGATCTTGATGCCTTCTGTGTACTCCAGACGTACGAATTCCGTACCTGTCACGCCCTTGAGACGGTCTATGAGCTCGTTGTCGTAACGGTCGTTGAGGAATTTGATGTCGTCGTAGCAGTTGTCCAGCGCGTATTTCACCAGATGCTTGATGAAATCCTCCGCCAGGTTCATATTGTCTGTGATATCGTAGAAAGCCATCTCAGGTTCAATCATCCAGAACTCTGCGAGATGCCTTGGAGTATTCGAATTCTCGGCGCGGAAGGTGGGTCCGAAGGTATAGATCTCTCCAAGAGCCGTAGCTCCCAGTTCGCCTTCAAGCTGTCCGCTCACCGTGAGGGATGTCTGTTTGCCAAAGAAGTCCTTGGCGTAATCTATTCCGCCTTTCTTGTTCCTTGGCGGGTTCTCCATATCAAGGGTGGTAACTTGGAACATCTGACCGGCTCCCTCGCAGTCAGATTCAGTGATGAGGGGGGTGTTGAGATATACGAATCCCTTTGAGTGGAAGTACTCGTGGATTGCGAAAGCCATCTGGTTGCGGATCCTGAGCACGGCTCCAAAGGTATTTGTACGCATCCTCATATGCGCAACGCTGCGCAGGAATTCAAAGGATGTGTCCTTCTTCTGGAGAGGGTAGCGCATAGGGTCGCACTCTCCGTATATCTCTATTTCACTTGCCTGGATTTCTACGGCCTGACCGCTTCCAACTGACTCTACGAGATCTCCGCAAACGCCGATGCAGGCGCCCGTGGTGACCTTTGCCAGGATTGTGCCGTCAATCTGGGCCTTGTTCACTACTATCTGGATGTTATTGATGGTGGATCCGTCATTGAGGGCTATGAAAGCAATCTCCTTGTTTCCCCTCTTTGTCCTGACCCAACCTTTTGCAAGGACTTTCTGTCCCGGCTTGGCAAGTAAAAGATCTTTGATTTTGGTTCTTTCCATACTTAAAAATTGTTTTTATTCAAAAGGCCGCGAGTAAGCTCGCGGCCTTTTAGAATATGAAGTAGCTACAGGGATTTATTCTGCAGCTTTTCGGGCCTGATACATAATCCTAAGCGCGGAGCAACGTCTGAGCTCCTGCTTAACATCTGTTATGATACCCATTCTGACGTCTTCGTCAGCTCTGATAACGGTAGTCATGAAGTTACGGTCGCCCTCACTCATGCTCTCGCGTTCTGCAGCGATAAAGTCGCGGATGTCATCCGTGGTCTTGAAAGAGTCGTTAAGCTGGATACGGGCATCTGTACCGAACTGGGCCTGATACTGCCTGGTAGGGGTACCGATGTTGATGTATGAAGCAAGGTCTTTCCTTTCAAGTTTTACAGACTGTGAAGCCTCAGGAAGCTTGATGACAACCTTGTTCTCGCTTTCACGCATCTGTGTGGTAACCATGAAGAAGAACAAAAGCATGAACACGATATCGGAAAGTGATCCTGAGGAAATTCCAGGAACCTCTTTATTATTTCTACTTCCACCGAATTTTGACATAACTTTTCCTCCTATGATTATCTTCTTTGGGAAACATCCTTAGGCTCAGCCTCAGAGATATTCTGCGGAACTGCCTTCTTGACAATTGACTGCTGATCGTCTGTGAGCCTGATAAACGGTTTTCCGTAATTGTTGTACGAGAACTCGTCGCGGAGCTCGTCGATAGCCTTTACGATTTCGTTCTGTACGGCAATGTACTGGTAGTAACTGGTTCCACGGTCGTTCTGCAGAGAGATAACTCCCTTGGAAACGTTATAGGTACCGAATCCCTCGATGTCGGTCGGAGTCTTCTCAGGAAGGCTGGGATCGTTGGTAGGGTTGGTAAGGAATTCCTTTACTTTATCTTTGAGCTGGCTAACGGCTATAGGTTCACTTCCGGCGAGAACGTTGTTTGCTGCGTTAACCCTCACAACGATAATGTTGCGGCGGTTAACCTGCTGGTCCTCAACTTTCTGATTAGGATCAGGCATAGGGGGCAGAAGGCGTGACAGACCGGTCTGTGATCCCATGGTTGTGGTCATGAGGAAGTAGCACAGAAGCAGGAATGCGATATCTGCCGTTGAACTCGAATTAATCGCAGGTGTTTTCTTTTTAGCCATAACCTAATCTATTTTCTGTTGCGAATAGCCGAAATGACCTCACCGAGTATGATGGAAGCGATAGCTACGCCACCAACCAGATAGGTAAGGTTGAGGATAGTGTCAGTGAGCTTGAGCGTCTGGGCGCTAGGCTGGTCCACTGTAAGGCCTACTGCAGGGTTGCCCTTTGATATAAGATATACCACGAAGCAAACGGCAGCAACGGCCACCAAACCGATAAGGAGCTTGATGATGCTCTTCGGGTTGTTGATGAAGCCAACGATGGCACTTACTACGATGGCTGCGCAAACTGCGATGCCGATCATAACATAGCCCCATCTGAGCAGATTCTCAACAGCCTTTCCATCATTGGCCTCGAAGCCTTTCACAAAGCCCATGACCAGGAGGATGACACTGACGAGAATCAGAGCAATCATCAACCATTTGAATATTTTGCTATAATTTTTCATTATAAAGGTCTATCTATTACTATTAATTCTTTTTAGGCAAATTGGTTCTGAATGGGATCAGAGATTACTTGCCCTGGTATTTTGTAAGAACATCGATGAGGCTGATTGAAGCATCCTCCATATCAATGGTGATATTGTCAATCTTGCTAAGGATGTAGTTGTAGAACACCTGAAGAATCATAGCAACGATCAAACCTCCTACGGTTGTGATGAGGGCCACCTTCATACCTCCGGCAACAACGTTAGGAGAAATGTCTCCAGCTGCCTGGATGGCGTCGAAGGCCTGGATCATACCGATAACGGTTCCAAGGAATCCCAGTGAAGGAGCGATGGCGATGAAGAGGGAAATCCAGGTAAGACCGTTCTCCATGTTGCTCATCTGAACTGAGCCGTAGGAAACGACTGATTTCTCTACTACGTCAAGGCCCTGGTCGTAACGGAGGAGTCCCTGATAGAAGATAGATGCGATAGGACCGCGGGTATTACGGCAAACGTCCTTTGCAGCCTCGATTCCACCCTCTTCGAGAGCTTTCTCAACCTTGGCCACCAGGCGTTTGGCATTTGTCTTGGAGAATGACAGATAAAGAATCCTTTCAATAGCAAGTGCGAGACCGATGATCAAGCAGATGATGATAAGGGACATGAAGCCTGCTCCACCCTCGATGAACTTGGTCTTGAGAGCCTGATGAAGAGGAACCTCAGACTTTACGTTGAATGGATCAATCTCACCGCTATCAGTAGACTCGGCTGCCTGAGGAGCAGCGATCTGCTCTGTGTGAGCAGAGGCGATGTTTGCAGAAACGAGCATGAGAGCTGCGGCTGCTAACAACATGAAAAACTTTTTCATAATCGTCTTTTGTGAATTTTAATTAATAATATATTAAGTAGTTATAATATTCAGTGGTTTTTTCTTTCCGGACAAGGTCTGGAAATCCGGTGCAATTTAGCAAAAAAAATTCATTTATCAATTTTATTTTGTGATTTCTCCTCTTAGATTTTCATCAAGGAAAAATTTGACCTGTGCGCTGTCAGGATACTTGCCCAGAAGGTAGAACAGTTTGGCCAGGGCGCATTCCGTGGTGATGTCATAACCGGACACCACTCCCGCCTGCTTCAAGGCCTTTCCTGTAGCGTAAAGGTCCATGTCCACGGAGCCTCCCATGCACTGTGTAACGTTCAGGAGTACCTTCCCCATTTTGTCCGCCTTGCGCACGATATCCGTGAACCAGGCTTTGGAAATGGCGTTTCCGGAGCCGTAAGTCTCTATGACCGATGCCCTGGTCTTGGGACTGCAGAGAAAATACTCCGCCAGGCTCGGGGTTATGCCGGGATGGATCTTCAGGACCGACACGGCGGTGTCCAGTTCCGTCCTTATGCGGAACCGCCCGCCCGGGGAGGGCCTGCGGATGATGGCGTCGTTGTAATTTATCTTGATGCCGGCTTCGGCGAGCGGAGGGCAGTTGGGGGAGCGGAAGGCGGTGAAACTGGATGAGTCCGCCTTTGTGGTGCGGTTGCCGCGGAGCAGCAGCGAGCCGAAGAACACGCAGACCTCGGGGACGCGCGCCCTTCCGTATCCGTCCTTGGCCGAGGCTATCTCCACGGCCGACACCAGGTTCTCCTTGCCGTCAGTGCGCAGGGTGCTTATGGGGAGCTGGCTTCCTGTAAATACCACGCACTTGTCCAGGTCTTCCAGCATAAAGCTGAGAGCGGAGGCGGAGTAGGCCATTGTGTCCGTGCCGTGCAGGATTACAAAGCCGTCATAGTTGTCGTGCTCTTTCTCTATTAGTCTGGCAAGGGCGGTCCACATCCCTGGTTCCACGTCGGAAGAATCTATGAGAGGGTCGAAGGTGTAGGAATCTATCTTGAGGGCGAACTTGCCCAGTTCCGGAACCTCGGAGAGGATCTGGTCAAAATCGAAAGGCCGCAGCGCCTTCTCCACGGGGTCTTCCTTCATCCCTATGGTGCCGCCTGTGTAGATGAGCAGGATGGATGCCTTGGATTGGTTCATAGGTTGAACAGTTTTATTGCGTTGGCGGTTGTGGTCTCCGCCACTTCTTCTATGCTCACGCCCTTGATGCCGGCTATCTTAGCTGCTATCAGGGGCAGGTTGGAACTGTCGTTGCGGGTTCCGCGAAGGGGAGTGGGGGCCATATATGGCGCGTCGGTCTCCAGGACTATCCTTTCCAGAGGGATGTCCTCCAGCGTTTTAGCCAGGGAAGCGTTCTTGAAGGTCACCACGCCGCCGATTCCCACGTACCATTCGCCGTAATCCTGCAACCTCCGGAACGTTTGGGCGCTTCCGCTGAATGCGTGCATATTGCCCTTTGCGGGCAGCGCGGAACAACTGTCAAGGACCTGGAAAAAGTCCTCCGTAGCCTCCCTGAGGTGGATGTTCACCGGCAGGCCCAACCCGGCGGCCCATTCCAGCTGCCAGCGGAGCGCTTCCTTCTGTTCCTCCTTGAATTCCTTCCCGTAGTGGTAGTCGAGGCCTATCTCCCCAACGGCCACCACTTTCTCCGAAGCGTACTCCAGCATCAGGTCTATCTCCTTGCGCCAGTCCTTGTCCACGGATCCCGGGTAGAGCCCCAGCATAGGGCGCAGCACTTCCGGCCAGCGCCTGCAAAGTGAGAACATGGCTTCCCTCTCGCGCGAGTCCACGTCAGGCTGGAGCATTATCCTCACGCCCGCATCCAGGCACCGCCTGATCACGGCGTCTTCTTCCCCTGCGAAAGCAGCGTCTGAATTATGCGTATGCGTGTCTATGTAATACATATCTCACAAAGTTAAACATTTTTGAAGACGATTGAACAGCGCTTGAGCAGGTCTGTGTAGATAATTCCTTCACTTTCCAGCATTCCGGTGTAGAGCAGGGCGTCCCTGTATTCCATCTTGCACTGCAGCGCGATGTCCTCTATCTCAATCCCCCGCCTTGTCTTGATCAGGGCGGCCACCTGCTGAAGGCGGTCCAGGTCTTCCGGGCTGACCCGGGCGGCGAACAGGCGGCCGATCTCCTCGGAGAGCAGCGCCTTGCTGCGCCGCGACAGAACGCCCAGCCCCAGGGCCGAAACGAAGCCCGCCAGGTCCGTCAGAGGCTCGGCTATCTTGCTCTTTATCATCCTGTTGCAGCCTTCGGAGCGGACGTCGTCGGCCCTGCCGGGCAGGGCGTAAACATCCCTGTCGTACTCGAATGCCAGTTCGGCGGTTATTATGCCGCCTCCCTGCATCTTGGACTCCACCAGCACCGTTGCCAGCGAGAGCCCCGCAATTATCCTGTTGCGCCGGAGGAAGTTGATTGCCTGGGGGCGGGTTCCGGGAGGATAGTCCGTGACAAGGGCGCAGCCCTCGGCGGCGGCGATCCTTGCGGCAAACGCGCGGTGGGAGGAAGGGTAAACGTCTTCGATGCCGGTGGCCATCACGCCAATGGTGGGGAGGCCGTTCTCCAGGGCGGCGGCGTGGGCGCACACGTCCACGCCCATCGCCAGGCCGCTCACTATAACCGGCCTCCTGACGGCGTCCGCCAGGGCTCCGGTGATCCGCGCGGTCCATTCCCTCCCGTACGCGGACACATCCCTGGTCCCCACGATGCTCACCGCCGCGGCGGTGTTGAAGACCCGCTCCGGCGGGGTGGCGCCACGGAAGTACAGCCCCATAGGGGCGTCGGGGCACTCGCGCAGCGCCTGCGGATAGCACGGGTCGCTGAGCACTATCAGGGAGTAACCCCGCTCCTCCAGCCATTGCAGTTCCCTGCGGCTACGCTCCAACTCATCGTCATTGATCTTGTCGGGATAATCCTTGAAGGGCCCGAAAAGGTCCTTCAGCTCCCGCCCGCGCAGGCGGAAAGCAGCCATTGCGCCGCCCAGGCCTTCCACCAGGCAGCGCGCCAGCGCGGGCTTGAATCCGAAAATGCGGTTGAGGGTGCAGAAGGCCACCCTCTCTTCATAAGTTTCCATAGTTTTAAGTTCAGGCCCCCAAAATAAACAAAACTATCCGTGTACCAAGTTTTTACACGGATAGTTTGTATAGAATTTCCTGCTGCGGAAGCCTATATGATCAGGAGGGCGTCTCCGTAGGGGCCAAAGCGGTAATCACCTTCCAGGGCAATCTTGTACGCCTTCATTACGTTCTCAAACCCGCCGAAAGCGGCCACTGACATAAGCATCGTGGACTCCGGCATATGGAAAT
Source organism: Bacteroidales bacterium (assembly GCA_017960545.1). Lineage (GTDB taxonomy): Bacteria > Bacteroidota > Bacteroidia > Bacteroidales > UBA932 > Cryptobacteroides. Next base: position 27,126 of record JAGCYZ010000023.1, on the reverse strand, counting down.
TGGATACTATTGCATCCGGGATTGAGAAATCGTAAGGGGGGAAGATGAACTTGTTGGTCCACATATCGTTGGCCTTGACCTCCTTGTCAGTGGTCACGTAGGACTCCAGCGCCCTGATGGTGGTCACGCCAACAGCCAGGATCTTGTGTCCGGCCCTCTTGGTGGAGTTGATTATCTGTGCGGCTTCCTCGGTGATGATCATCCTCTCCGCATCCATACGGTGCTTTGAAAGGTCCTCCACATCTACCTTCCGGAACTGGCCTATACCCATATGGACGGTGATGAAAGCCTTGTTTATATCCTTGAGGATCATCCTGTTGAACAGCTCGCGGCTGAAGTGCGCGCCTGCGGCGGGCATACTTACGGCGCCCTCGTTCTTGGCAAAGATGGTCTGGAAGTTCTCCTTGTCGGCCTCGGTTACCTTGTCCTTCACGAACAGGGGCACCGGAGTCTCTCCAAGGCTGAAAAGGGCTTTCTTGAATTCGTCGTACGGACCATCGTACAGGAAACGGAGGGTCCTTCCGCGGGAGGTGGTGTTGTCAATGACTTCCGCCACCATGCTGTCGTCCTCTCCAAAGTAGAGCTTGTTGCCGATGCGTATCTTGCGGGCCGGATCCACTATCACGTCCCAGAGCCTCTGCTCCTTGTTCAGTTCCCTGAGCATGAAGACCATTATGTCAGCGCCGGTTTTCTCCTTCTTGCCATACAGGCGGGCGGGGAAGACCTTGGTGTCATTGAACACAAAGGTGTCTCCTTTGCCAAAATAATCTATGATGTCCTTGAAGATGCGGTGCTCTATTTCTCCGGTTTTCCTGTTGAGCACCATCAGTTTGCATTCGTCGCGCCATCTGGTTGGCTCTGTTGCGATGCGGTCCTTGGGAAGGCTGAATTGGAATTGTGAAAGTTTCATTGCTTTTAGTGTGCAGTAAAATATATACGGAGATGAAACTCAAAAAGTTTCACGATCTCAGAGCACTTTCGCAAAAACTTCCAGGATGGAAGGGAAAGTGTCCTTCAGGGCCTCTTCCAACCGGGCGCGGTCCATCCATACGGCTTGGGTGATGTTCTCCTCAGTCTGGGGTACAAGGGCGGTGTCCTGAGTGCAGTCCATATTGTACCAGAAGGTGTGCTTGAGCACCCATACGCCGTCCCGCCTGTAGCAGTGGCGGGTTTCGCAGATGAAGTCTCCCAGCCGGAGATTGTCCAGGCCGGTCTCCTCGAACACCTCTCTGAGTGCGGTCCGGGAAATATCTTCTCCCTCTTCCTGATGGCCCTTGGGAAGGTCCCAGATATCGTTGCGCCTGATCATCAGGTATTGGCCCTTGGCGTTGCGGACAAGCCCTCCGGCAGCGTTCACGTCCTTGACTTCACCTCCCAGTTCCTCTTTTGAGAGAATGACCTTGCTGCCAACGTAAATATTACCCATTGTAGAAAAAATGCTACCTTTGTTTTTTGAGTGCACAAAAATAGAAAAATGTTGGCAGAATACAAGAGCAAACACGGAACGGTGTCACGTCCGCCGTACGAACTGTATATGGCTTTCGCCGATATGCGCAATTTCACGCAGATGCTTCCCGCTGACAAGAGGGAATCCGTCACCGCCACATACGACACCCTTCAGGCTGCCGTCCAGGGTTTCAATATTGGAGTCAAGGTGGTTTACAGGGCTCCGTACTACCTAATCCAGCTGGAAGACGACAACGCTCCCTTCCATTTTGGAATAAGCCTCCATTTTGACGAGGCCCCCGAGAACAGGACGGACTTCTGGATCGAAGCCAGCGCAGACCTGAATTTCATGATGAAGGCTATGCTTGGCGGGAAGATCAAGGAAGGCCTGGACAAGATCGTGGACGGCCTGGTGGCCGTTTCCGAAGGTCGCGCTCCGGAAGGCGTGGACCCGTCTATGTTCAAAGGCAACTTCAATTTCTGATATGGACGGACACGCACTTGCCCTGTCCTGTATGGGGGCGCCGGCCTCGGTGTCCGTCAGGATCAATCCATTCAAGGCCATAGACCCCCCGCAGGGGGCCTCCCGCGTTGAATGGAGTCCATACGGGTATGTGCTCCAATCCCGTCCGCAGTTCACCCTGGACCCGCTCTTCCACGCGGGATGCTATTACGTGCAGGACTCCTCCGCAATGTTCGTGGGAGAGCTCTTCCGCAGGCTGATGCCTTCAGGCCAGGGCCTGCGTGTGCTGGACCTGTGCGCCGCGCCGGGAGGCAAGACAACGGATCTTGCCGCATCCCTGCGCCTGCGCTGCGGGGACGGCTTCCTGCTGGTGGCGAACGAAGTGATGCGCCAGCGCGCCTCCGTTCTCTGCGACAACGTCACCCTCTGGGGAGACCCCAACGTGGTGGTCACCAGCGTGGATCCCGCCGCATTCGCATCGCTCGGCAGTTTCTTTGACGTCATTGTCGCCGATGTGCCCTGCTCCGGCGAGGGGATGTTCCGCAAGGACCCCCGCGCGGTGGAGGAATGGAGCCCGGATGCGGTAAAACTCTGCGCTGCCCGCCAGAAGAGGATCCTGGCCGATGTGTGGCCCGCCCTCAGGCAGGGCGGCCTGCTGATATACTCTACCTGCACCTTTGAGGAGGCGGAGAACGACTGCAACCTTGAATGGGCCGCCCAGGAACTCGGAGGCAGGATAATACCTCCCTTCGAGGCCCCCTCCGGAGTGCGGACCACGCGCTGCGGCCACCTGCTTGTGCCGGGCGAAGTGCCCGGCGAGGGCCAGTGGGCCGGCGCCCTGGTCAAGGAAACCGAGGGGGGAGACTCCCGCAGAACCCTTTCCGCGCTGAGGCCCCTCAAGGAGGGAGTACGCAAAGGCGTTCAGAAAGGCAAGGACTTTGTACCAGACTGTGATTATGCGCTCAGCCTGTCCTTTGACCGGGATGAATATCCCCTTGTGGAACTTGACCGCGAAACCGCGCTCGCGTTCCTTCACAGGGACAGCTTCAGGCTCCCTGACGCACCGCAAGGCTACCTTGCGGTATGCTACCGGGGCCATCCGCTGGGCTTTGTGAAAAACCTTGGGACCCGCTGCAACAACCTGCTGCCGCAGGCCCGCCGCATCAGAATGAATATTTATTGATTATGAGAAAGATATATCTGCTAATACTCTCCCTTGCCCTTTGCGCCGGAGCCTTCGCCCAGCAGCGCACGGCGGAGGAATTCCTCCAGAGATACAACACCGTTTCAAGCCGCCTGGGCGCTGACGGAGTGGGAATTGAAACCCTGATCACAGAGTGGGAAGCCGCATACCCGGAAGACATCAACATGCTCCAGGCCAAGTGGGCGTATTACTATACTAAGGCCGCAACCACCACCATTGTCGCCATGGACCAGGAAAAATATCTGGGCGAGCCTCCTGTGCTTACCCTCAAGGATTCCCTTGACAGGGATGTCAACTATTTCCAGAAGATAGTCTTTGACGACGAAATGTTTGGGACAGCCACCCAGGCAATGGACCAGGCCATAAAACTGGATCCCCTCAACCTGGAACTGCGCCTTGCAAAGCTCACGGCGCTTCTCACCTATGAGGGGGACAGCCCGGACCTCACCTCCCAGGGCCTGAAAAGCCTCATTGACTACCATTACCATTCACATCCCGCCTGGGTGTTCTCCGGAGATCCCGTCACCCAGGAAGAATTCGAAGAGTCAGTACAGCAATACTGCTATGACTTCTACAGGATAGGCACCCCCACGTCCTTCGAGGCCTTCAGGGAGGCGGCGCAGAAGATGATTGACTACAAGAGCAAGAACGTTGTCTTCCAGAATGACGTGGCCACCTACTACCAGACATACAAGGACAATCCCAAGGAGGCCCTCAAGCGCTATGCGAAAGTGCTCAAGGCCGTTCCTGACGACTATACCGCCATCAAGAACAGCGTGCTCATAGCCCGCAAGACAAACGACAAGAAGAACGAGAAAAAGTATCTCGCCCTTCTTGCCAAATATGCTCCTACCGAGAATGAACGCCTGTCGGCACAGGCCCGCCTCTCAGTCCTGAAGTAATTATTGTTCAGGGCCGAATATGCCCTCAAGGAAACCTAAGAGTTCAGAGTGATTCCTGTTGAACCTGTTCCTGACAGGATCAGGGTGCATGCCATTGGTGGAGAACAGAATCTTCTCATTCTGGTCATAAACCTCCACTGTAGGGAATGATGTGTAGATTAATGTGGGATTGGAGTCAGGATAGAAATAATTGTACCAGCCATTGCAGCCCAGTTCATCCAGGGCGTTTTTCTGGCTTTCCCTATCTTCCCATAGGGCAAGCTTATGGTCCACTTCCTGGGTCGTTACGGTTGCTAAGATTTCCAACCCGTCCTTATGGTATTTCTTGTAGTAATTGTTCAGCTGCTTCATCAGTTCAATGCTTTCCTCATGCCCGTATGCCCATAAAAGGTGCACTGTGCATCGGTTGCGTCTTACAACTTCTTCCATCGTGAAATCCCTCCCTGAGAAATCAGTCATAGAGATTTCAGACCATATCTGTCCGGGTATTTCTACATTGCTGATATCAAATACATATCCCGGCTTTTGATAGAGAAGTTCGCCCAGGATATACCTTGCATCCTTGGATTCCACATAGGATTGCGGGATGGTGCCTGAAAGGCAGTCGTCATATAATCTCAGCTGACGGCCCAGCCTTGCCCAGGACGCGAAAGGCGATCCCGTGAACATATTCCCGCTTATGTTAAGACTTTCCAATTTTGGTGAGCCTCCCATACTCTCGTACAACGGTCCGCCCAATTGCTCATTGATAGCAAAACTGAGCCATTCCAACTTGGGGAAATTCCCGAAAATGTCCGGAACGGAGGTCAAGCCGGTAAACGAGATGCTCAGCCCTTCAAGGTTGACGAATTTGCCGAAGGAAGCCGGTATGGGACCGCAAAGCCCGGGCTCGTGGTCGATGAATATACTTTTGACAAGGCCGCCCAGATCTCCGAAGCTTTCAGGTATCTGGCCTTTGAGACCCTGGAATTGAAATGCCAGGAACAGGTCATTGAATACGCCCATATCCCTGAAATTTACTCCCGGCAGGGTTTCCCCGGGAATCCACGGCTTTCTCCAGTTGCGTGCATCAAGGGTCTCGTAGAAATCCTTCATTATGGTTTCAACCTTGGTCACATTGGGATGTACCTTCTGGGTGATGGCTAGTTTTACCGAAACCGTTGTCCTGCGGTCAAGTTTTGAGGATATGGTAACAGTTCCTTTCCTTTTGAACAAAGTGTCATTCGCCTTGATGGCCAGGACTATGTCATTGTCGTTTTCAGAGGCCAGAGGCTTCAAAGAGCCTGCATTGGGTTTCTTTTTCTTTTGAACGGAAATCCAGGACTTTGCATTGTCATCGATGACTATGGCAACTTTGGCAACCGCTTTGTTTGGAAGCGTGAGAGTTCCCTTTTGATAGGAGACAGTAATTGCGACCGACCTTGCTGAGGGCCGTGCAAACAGTTCATCCAGGCTGCGCGTGATGCTGAAATCCGGCACAAGCTGGGGTGAGAGTTTGGGTGAAGTACTAGGCATACAAAAAGAGATTGTTTTGATAAAAATAATCACAAATGATCAATTATCAAAACTATCCTTCTGGCGTCGTGAGATTTCTGCGGAATTGACCAGGTTATGGCAGATGCAGTAAATGCCGCCGGCAATGGAAGTGAGGGGGTTGAGGAACACGTAACCTATCCATATCATAAGGGTGGTGTTCTTCTGGCCAAGTGCCTGGCCGGCGGTTATGTTCTCCACTTTTCCGAACCTGTTTCCAATCCTGTGGCCTATTGCAAACTGGCACAGGCAGCTGACTGCCGGAACGACGCTTATAAGCAGAAGGGACCACCAGGGCAGTTCAGAGCGGACTATTGAACGGGTTGTGATGATGATGGCAAGGCACAGGCTTACAAGCCATACCTGGAAAGCCTTGCCGTAGTTCCTCATAAAGAACCGCTGGGCTTTGGGCATAGTGTAACGGATGGTCCAGGCTGCAGCCGCAGGCATTATAAGGGTGGGGAACACCTTGCCCAACAGGGTCAGGAAAGAGTTGAGGAAACTTTGGCCCGGATTGGGGTGAACCAGGGGGAATACCAGGGGTATCAGTATGGAAACCAGCAGGTTGATGAGTATGATGTAGGACATCACCCCGGATATGCTTCCTCCTATCTTTTCCGTCACCACTCCGGCGGCGATGGCCGTTGGGCATATCCAGCAGAGCATAAAGGCTTCAAGCAGCACTCGCGCCACGTCGCCCTTCACAAAGAACAGGGCGGCGGCGCTTGCAAGGCACACTCCCGTCTGGATGAGCAGCAGGTAAAGGTGCCAGCGCCGGAACTTGAGGTCGTGAGGGGAAGTGCGGCTGAACTGCAGGAACAGCATCGTGAAAATCAGTATGGGCTGGATGGTCAGGACGGCCTTCTCAAGGGTGGGGCCAGCAGGGTGAAGCGCGGGTGTCCAATGGTAGGCCAGATAGATACATACGCCGGTTATCATTGCGACAATCAGCGGATTTCTCTTCAAAAACGACTTAAGGCCTTCCATACCTACATTTTAGGATGGCAAATATCGCAAAAATTCATAACTTCGCAGTCTGTTTCAAACAAATAAAGTTTATAATGAAAAAGTTAGTTGTATTTATGATGCCTTTGTTGATTCTTGCAGCTTGCCAGACCAACAAGAAGGTTGAAGGCCTGAACCGTGAAGACATGGACCTCAGCGTCGCTCCGGGTGATAACTTTTACAAGTATGCCAATGGCGGATGGATCAAGAATAATCCCCTCCGTCCGGAATATGCCCGTTATGGCGCGTTTGATTCCCTGTCAGAGACAAACGAGGAAAACCTGAATGCAATGTTCCAGGAGATGGCTTCAATGGAAACCACCCCGGGAACGGTTGAGCAGAAGATCGCAGACCTTTACAAGATGGCGCTGGATTCCACCAGGCTCAATGCCGAGGGATTCGAGCCCGTAAGGAAATATATCGATGAGATTTACGCAATCCCCAACAAGACCGAACTTGTCAAGAAAGTAGCGGAGCTCCACCTTGTAGGCGAAAGCCCGTTCTTTGGAGTAGGCGTTTCCGCAGACCTTATGGATTCCAATATGAACATTGGCTATATGGGACAGGGCGGACTTGGAATGCGCGACAGGGATTACTACACCGAGCCTGCCAACGCAGCACTCAAGGAGGGATACCGCAAGATGCTTGCAAAGCTCTTTGAGCTTGCCGGATATGAGGAGGACAACGCCAAGAGGGCTGATTCCGTGCTTTCATTCGAGGACAAGCTTGCAGCCATCTCCTGGACAAGGCTCCAGAACAGGGACGTCGAGGCAAGTTACAACCCTATGAGCTCAGACGAGATCATCAAGAAGTACCAGGGCTTCGACTTCGGAACCTATTTCGCAGCCATGGGCCTGCCTTCCCAGGACAAGGTCATCGTGGAGCAGCCTTCCTTCTTTGAAGGATTCGGTCCCCTCTTCGCCCAGACCAGCCTTGACGACCTCAAGAACTACATTGCATCAGGCATTATAATGGGTGCCTGCGGAAGCGTTTCCGACGAGTTCTACGATGCATACTTCGATTTCTTCAGCCGCCAGATGACCGGCGTTTCAGAGCAGAAGCCCCGCTGGAAGAGGGCTATGGCCGTTCCTAACGGCGTCCTTGGAGAGGCCGTGGGCCAGATGTACGTAAGCAAGTACTTCCCCGAGAGCTCCAAGCAGCAGGTGAAGGACCTTGTGGAGAACCTCCGCACCGCCCTTTCACAGCATATTGCTGAACTTGACTGGATGAGCGACGCCACCAAGGAGTATGCGCAGCAGAAGCTCAATGCCTTCACCGTAAAGGTGGGCTATCCTGACAAATGGAAGGATTATTCCGGAATCAACATCGATCCCAAGAAGAGCTACTACGAGAATATGCGCGAGGTGAGCATCTGGTTCGTACAGGATAATATGAAGGACCTTGGCAAGCCTGTTGACAAGGAAGAGTGGCATATGTCCCCTCAGACCGTCAACGCTTACTACAATCCTACCTCCAACGAGATCTGCTTCCCTGCAGCCATCCTTCAGCCGCCGTTCTTCAACCCCAACGCTGACGACGCTACCAACTACGGAGCCATCGGGGTAGTTATCGGACACGAGATGACCCACGGATTCGACGACCAGGGCCGCCTCTTTGACAAGGACGGAAACATGACCAACTGGTGGACCAGTGAAGACGACGCCAAATTCCGCGAGAAAGCCAACAAGCTTGCAGCTCAGTTCGATGAGGTTGAGGTCCTTCCCGGCTTACACGCCAACGGACAGCTCACAATGGGTGAGAACATTGCAGACCACGGCGGACTCAGCATCGCTTTCACCGCACTCCAGAATGCCTGGAACGGAGTTCATCCAAAGCCTATCGACGGCTTCACCGCAGAGCAGCGCTTTTATCTTGGATACGCACGCGTATGGGCCCAGAACATCACCGACGAGGAGATTGCCCGCCGCACAAAGGAGGACGTCCACTCACTTGGCAACAACAGGGTAAACGTATCCATCCGCAACTTCCAGTCATTCTTCGATGCATTCGGCATCAAGGAAGGCGATCCTATGTACCGTCCTGAAAGCGAAAGGGTTCACATCTGGTAATAAATGAACGCTTCTCGCTTCATAGCCGGGAAACTACGTTTCAAGGGAAAGATAGCAATGGTGTCCATTGCTATCTCTTTCCTTGTTATGATCCTTGCAGTCTCAATCTCTGCCGGATACCGCAAGGAAATAAGGGAAGGCGTGTCTTCTTTCTCCGGAGACATAGTCCTGGGCCCCGCAGGGCAGAGTTATCTGAATTCAGACCAGCCTGTCAGCGCCAATCCCTCCTATATGCAGCAGTTGCTTGACGTGGAGGGTGTCAGGAGCATTGCGCCTGTCATATACCGCGCGGGTATAATAAAGCAGGGTACGGAAATCCACGGAGTGGTGTTCAAGGGCGTAGAGATGGAAGGGGAGAGCCTTGACGCCAGTATCCCTTCCGGGCTGGCAAAGATGATGTCCATCTCCCAGGGCGATGCAATGCTCACATATTTTGTGGGAGACAACATCAAGGCGCGCCGTTTCAACGTGGTGTCCGTTTACGACAATCCCCTTGACATTGAGGAAGCCCTCATAGTGTATGTGCCCATCGAGGATATGCGCCGCCTCAACGAGTGGGACGAAACCCAGGTATCGGCCCTTGAAGTCACCCTGGGGAGCGCATACAAGTCCTCCGCAATGATGGAGGAAAAGTCCGCCGAACTGGGGAACATAGCGCTCCTGTATGCTCAGGAGGATGAACCCACAATGATGTCCACCTCAATTGTGAGGCAGTTCCCACAGCTGTTCGACTGGCTGGACCTCATAGACTTCAATGTTCTTTTCATATTGCTTCTGATGGCCATAGTGGCGGGTTTCAATATGATTTCCGGGCTGCTTATAATGCTGTTCCGCAACATCTCCACAATAGGTACTCTCAAGGCTCTGGGAATGACCGACAAGGGCATCGCAAAGGTGTTCCTGCAGGTTTCCTCCAACCTTGTGCTCAAGGGAATGCTCATTGGAAATGCGCTGGCGCTGCTGTTCTGCCTCATCCAGGGCAGGACGCATTTCTTCAAGCTGAATCCTGAGAATTACTTTGTAAGCTTTGTGCCGGTAGCGGTGAACATCCCTATGATCCTGCTTGCAGACCTGGCGGCATACATCATAATTATGCTGCTGCTCCTGCTGCCGTCGCTGTTCATCTCAAAGGTGGATCCCGCGCAGACTATGCGCACCCAGTAACCCTGATTATCTTCTCAGATTTCTGGAATTGGTATTGCCCGATCCTGTAGAGCGGGAGTGGGAATCGTTTCCTCCGGGTTTGCCCGGATTGGGGTGGAACGGCCAGAACAGGCCGATCTTTATGATGCGCGGAGTACGGATGTGCCCGTCGGCGCTGAAGTAGTCTGCATAGCCCAGAGGCCAGCCCATTCCGGCATTCTCCCATTTGACGAATACGCAGGCATTCTGCCATTTCATATTGGCAAAGAGGTCTATGTACGGGGCATTGCCGTATTCCGTGTCCGTCTGGTTGTAGAATACTCCTATGTTGGGGTTGTACCTCTGCAGGTTGTACTTGGTATAGTAGAATATGTTGGCTCCCAACTGCATTGTCATTGCGTTGTTGATTCCAAACTGGACATAGTAGCGGGCGTTGGCGGAAACCGTCGGAAGCGGGATTATGTCCTGCTTGGAGGAGAGCTGGAATAGAACCCTGTGGTCAAGGTGAAGGAACCTGAAGAGTTCCAGCCCCTTGTCAAGGGTGACGCTCAGCACGCTCATAGGATCAGTATTCTGGGTGGGCAGGGAGAGCTCGTTGTAGTAGATGTTGTTTACAAGAAGGGCGTAGTTTACGGATGCTTCCAGTTTCCAGCGCGGTATTGACAGAGTTCCCTGGAATTTGGAGGTGGATATCTTGTCAAAGCTGTTTTCCCACTTGTAGTGGTTCACGATCATATGCTGGACGTAGTATCCGGGCTCGTCAAGCGAGGTGGAGAAGCCCAGGTTGAGCATAATGGGGCTTGTGCGGGCCCTGCGGAACGGATAGAACTGGAACAGGGCGTTCGCGCTTATGTCAAAGTCTCCCGCCTCGTTGCCCACAAGGCTGTAGTGTCCAAGGGCGTTCCACTGGAAGTAATTCCTGAACTGGCCCTGGGCCCCTGCGTAGAGGTATCCGGAGGTCCAGGCAGCGGAACCCTGCTTATGCAGGTAGGTAGGATCCTTCTGGGCGTAATGCAGGATATCCAGGCCGGCGCCTATGTCAAGCTTTGATACTATGGCTTCCTTTGCCCAGGGCTGCAGGCGTATGAATACCTTGTTGTTGAACTTGGTGACGCCAAGGGAGTCATATGCGGAGGTGGGATTGATGTAGGCTTTGGAGTCGTAGTATTGGTTGGCAAGGGACGTGGACATTTTGTCCTCGTATTTGCGGTAGATGCGCGTGAATTCGCTGCTGTGGCCTATGAAGGCGGTGGTGACGTCCTTTTCTTCCACCACTGCGGCGGTGTCGGCCAGGACAGGGATCTCTTCAACCTCCGGGTGAAGGTCTTCGGGGTCGATCATTTCCTGATCCGGGTCTTCCTGATCCGGGTCCTCCAGGTCAGGATCATCCAAGGTTGCCGCTTCAGGCTCGGGAGCCTTGTCCTTCTTCTTGAACAGGTCCCTCAGGAAAGTGAGGGGGATGCGGTATTGCTGGTCTATGAATACCGTTTTCTTGACGGTATTGCTGCTTGCTTCCTTCAGATAGACTTCCACTTCGCGGGCGTCAACTGTGGTGTCCCTGATCCAGAAATTGTCCACTACGCCTCCGTTCTCCTTTTGGGAGACATTGTTGGAGATATATCCTGCGTGGAGGAGATACTTTTCGCCCACGTAACTGGTGTGGGCGTAAAGGCTCTTGTTGGCGGTGCGCTCGTTGGACAGCATTCCTTCGCTTCCGTACCGGTCATATCCTACGGTTACGTTCCACTCAGGCATTATGTTCTGGGTGGTGAGGATGTGGATGTTGTGGGATGTGGTCTGCTCGCTTTCGAACAGGGTGCCGTAGTATGCCAGCTCCGTGTAAGGAGTCTTGGTGTTGTACATAGGGAGGCTCTGGACGGAGAACGTCCAGGGCTCCACGGCATCGTAGAACATCTCTCCCTCTTCTGACTTGCGCAGGAAGAAATTGTTGTAGAGGACAGGGGATCCCGACGTTCCGAGCCAGGTTGCGTTCACGTCCTTGCGCAGGAACGGATAGTCGTTGAAACGGTAGTCGAGGTCTTCTGCCTTGTCGGTGTCAAGAATGGTAAGGTCGTGGAAATCCTGGCTGTGGGTCCAGCTTACAATGCGTTTGTACTGAAGGGAATCCGGAAGGAAGTAGGTGTTCAGGATTCGCGGCGTGGCTTTGAACACGCTGTCGCGGTATGCCCTGGCAAACGCCTTGGCCTCTTCCAGGCTGTCCTTGCGGGCCTGGAGAATGGGGATCATCTGCTCGCGGTCATATCTGCGGCGAGCCCTGTTGTCAAGGGTGGCGTACCAATGCTGGAAGATGTTGTCTTCCACGAATGTGGAATCATCACCGCGCATATCGGCAAGGCTGACGGCGAGGGTGGAATCTGTCAGGGCGACAAGGGAATCGAGCCCTGGAACTGCAAACGGATCCAATTCCGCCACCTGCACCGTATCTTCAGGTATTATCTCCTGTTCCGCCCAGAGGGTGCTGTCCTGCAGGTTAAGAAGGCTGTCCGCCACACCCAGGCGGAGGCCGGACTCCTCGGCGGTCCAGCCGCGCTTGTAACCGTCAGTAGGGTAGGTTACAGTGTCAGGCGCAGCCGCAGGTACGGCCGGCGGAAGGCTTCTTTCGCTTCCCGGCGCTGTCCCGCTGAACTGCGTAGCGGCCACGGTGAGCGTGAGCGCTACTGGGAACCATATGTCTGACAATATACCCTTCATTGTCCCAATTCAATCATCTGCGAGGCCCTTTGCAGGGTCTCCGGTTTTCCGGCGTCAACAATCTCCAGCCCTTGGGGGGCGTATCCGTAAATGGGGAATTCCGCCGCATTACGGATGTAGAAGTCCATTATGGAGAACCTTTCCGGCATTTCCTGCAGCAAAGGTAGGATTTTCTCCGATATATAGTGAATGCCAGCAAAAGCATATTTGCCGCAGTCCTCCAAGCGAAGGTCTTTGAACGGGCTGCGGACCTCTCCCGTGGCCACGTTGGTCCATCCCACCAGTCTCATATCCCGGTTGAACAACAGGTAGCGCTGGGTCTTCCGTTGGCTTACCAGCAGTGTGGCCAGGGCGCCGGGGCGCTCCTCTTCCGCCATCGCTTTCAAGTCAGCGTTGGATATGATATCCACATTGTGCGCGAAGAAACTTCCTGAACCCTGCAATAATTCTGCCGCTTTCCTGAGTCCTCCGCCAGTCTCCAGGGGCATATCCTCTTCTACGCTCAGCTCTATCTTTGACCCGAAGAAGTCTTCCAGTTCAAGGTAGTCCGAAATCAATTCGGCAAAATGGTGGACGTTTATTACAAACTCGTCCACGCCGGCTTTCTGCAGCTTGCGTATCACGTGCCATATCAATGGCTTCCCTCCCACGGGCACCAATGCCTTGGGCATACGGTCCGTAAGAGGTTTGAGCCTGGTTCCCAGGCCGGCTGCAAATATAAAAGCCTTCATTTCCCTATTCCATTTCCCTGTGGGTGACCTTGACCACCGTCTGGGGGAATCTGTCTTTCAAATGTTTTTCCACCGCGCAGGCGCAGTAAACCGAGCGGTGCTGCCCTCCGGTACACCCGAAGCAAAGCTGCAGATGCGTGAAGCCCCTTTCCAGGAACCTTTGCACGTGAGCGTCCACCAGCTTGTACACGCTGTCAAGGAACACCAGCACCTCTCCGTCTTCCTCCAGGAACTGGATTACATCCGCATCCTTTCCCGTGCTGTTGGCAAAGCGGGCGTATTTCCCGGGATTATGGACGGCGCGGCAGTCAAATATGTAACCTCCTCCATTTCCGGAGCTGTCCTGCGGGAGCCCTTTCTTGTAGGAGAAACTGATTATGTCAATGTGCAGGAGGCCGTCTTCCAAGGGCTTTTCCTTTGGCTTGCACAACTCCTTTATGACCTGGTCCAGGTATGGATACTGCGGGAAGTCTCCCAGCGCGCGCAAGTTGTCAAGCGCGGCAGGAATGCTCTGCACAAAATACTCTTTCCTCTCTATGAGGCCCCTGAATCCGTAAGCGCCCAGCACCTGAAGGCAGCGGAAAAGAACGAACAGGCGAAGCCTGGAGCGGAATTCCGCGTCGTCCACGCTGGCAAAGCGCCTGAGGCTCGCGAGGTACACGTCCAGCAGTTCTTCCCGGAGGGAAGGGCTGAAGCGGGAGCTTGCCTGCCACAGGAACGAGGCCACGTCGTAGTATATGGGGCCCTTGCGCCCTCCCTGGAAATCTATGAAATACGGCTGCCCGTCCACCAGCATCACGTTCCTGGACTGGAAGTCCCGGTACATAAAGGTGTCCGTGCCGCCGCAGGCCAGGAGATCGGCCTTGAACTTCTCGAAATCGTCCTGCAGGATGATCTCGTTGAACTCCACTCCGCTTTCCTTGAGGAAGCAGTATTTGAAGTAGTTGAGGTCGAAGTCTATGTTCCTGCCGTCAAAAGCGCTCTGTGGATAGCAGACGCTGAAGTCAAACCCTTCCGCACCCCGGAACTGAAGTTCCGGCAGCAGGGAGACGGTGCGTTTCAGAAGGTCGCGCTCCTGGGGGGAGTATTCTCCCTTTCTCCGTCCCGGGGCTATCACATCGTACAGGTTGTCGTCGCCCAGGTCTTCCTGGAGGTAGGCCAGGCCGTCGTCAGAAACGGCGAGCACCTTGGGAACGGGAAGGCCCTGTTCTCTGAAGTGTGAGCTGATAGCAATAAAGGCTGCGTTCTCGTCCTTGTCAGTCCCTATGACGCCTATGCAGGAAGGGCCTTGCCCTGCGGCAAGGCGGAAATAGCGCCTCCGGCTTCCTCCCTTGGAAAGGGGAGTCCGCCGTGTGCACTCCTGCGAGGTGAGGCTGAGGAACAAGGAATCGAGTACGTCCATCCTATGCTTCCGCTATGGCTTCGTTGGGGTCTATGATGTCGCATCCGCCCTTTGGGTTCTTGTTGGGCAGTGCAAGGAACGCTCTGACTATCAAGAAAGTGAGTATAGCGCAAGCGGCAAAGGCAAGCCAGTACCATCTGGCGCCCATAATCTCAATCCAGTAGTTGTAATCTTTGAGTGAGTCAATCTGCCCCATGACAAGAGCCAGGGTATTGTTCACAAAGTGCATGAGCATTGTCAGCTTCAAGGATCCGGTCTTGTAATAAACCAGACCCATTGCCAGGCCGATTATGAAAGCCGGAAGCGCCTGCCAGATATTGCCGTGGATGGCGGCGAATACGGCTGCGGAGATGACTATCGCCCATATAGGCTTGATGCCGTTGCTTCCGTCTGCCTTCTTATAGTTGAGCAGGCCGCGGAGTACCATTCCTCTGCAGAGCCACTCCTCAAAGAATGGAGCGAATATGGATACGCACAAGAAGTTGATCCATACATTGCCTCCGGTGAGGCCTTGGAGCGCGTTCTCCAGCCAATCGGGCATATCAGGCATTACGTATCCCAGGATATCGATGATAAAACCTGCGGCAAGCACCAGCAAAGTGGCCTTGAGAGCAGCCATCAGACCGCCCATCTCGCCAAAGTTGTTGCTGTCCAGCGCGTATCCCACGTCAAAGAACGAATTGCGCTTGCTTTGCAGCGAAGCATAAATCATTGGCGGGATGAACATTACAGGATAAGAAACGACCGTCACCAGCTCAACCGTGGTTTCAGGTGAAGATGATGCGAAGGGGGCGGCTATTATCGCGGCAATCACAGTGCCCAGTACGGCTCCTAAAAGGAACATCAGAAGCAGTATTATACAACCTTTGAATCCCGGAGTGAAAAATGGGAAATTGCCGTAGAAGTTATAGTTTTTGACTTTCTTACTCATAAAGCGGTGAAGGATAAATGCCGTCTTTTACCAATTGTTCGAATTTTGCCACAACGCCCGGGCGGTCCTGCTGATAGGTCACTCCAAACCAGCGTGAAGGGGTGCAGAGCACTTCACATTTGTCTCCGCCCTTCTTTATCATCTGGTCAACGGCGTAAGGTATGTAGTACTCACTCTTGAGCTCCTGGCTGTGGGCGGCAAGGAATTGCTCGAATATCACTGCGCTCTTCTCGAAATAATCCGGTGTGAAGCCCCACATGTTCATGGAGCAAAGGTCCGATCCGTTGAGAAGTACGTGTTCCAAAGTGGCGGTGCTGTCGCCGCGTATCTCTCCGTCTGCCTCGCGGGCAATCATATGGTGCTCCACCACGTCAATCAGGTTGTTGTCCTTGTCGTAAGAGCATATTCCGCGGGAGACGCCTCCGGACTCTGACAGGGTGTTCTCAAGCTTGAATCCCACAATGCAGTACTCTCCGGTACTGTTCTCGTGCCGGCGGAGCCAGTCTGCAAGGATCTGGAAGGACTCGCGGCCATAGTAGTCGTCTCCGTTGATCACGGCGAAGGGCTCGCCCACAGCCTCCGCGGCCATAAGGACGGCGTGCGCCGTTCCCCAGGGCTTCACGCGCTCGGAATTGACAACATATCCGGCGGGAATCTTGTCCAGTTCCTGTGTCACGAACTGGAATTCCAGCGGACTGCCGTCAACGCAGCGCACTGAACTGTATTTCTGTTTTACTGTATCCTGGAACTGCTCCTTGAAATATTCGCGGACAATGTAAACGACTTTTCCGAATCCGGCGCGGACTGCATCGTAAATAGAGTAATCTATGATGGTCTCGTTGTGAGGGCCCAGCCCGTCCATCTGTTTGAGACCGCCGTAGCGGCTTCCCATTCCTGCCGCAAGGACAACTAATGTAGGCTTCATATTTTTATTGGTTATAGTTTACAAATTTAGTTAAATTTGCAAATATGAAAAAGAGCCCGGTGGTCAAATACATAATAGTGTCTTCCGCAATATTCCTTGTGGTGATAACCTTCCTTATGAGAGACAACCTCATACGCTGGATAGGTGCAGAAATGACACTCCTGCGCCAGCGCAGGCAGATAGAGTACTATCAGAAGAGCAACGCGCAGCTCGAGGAGCAGTTGCGCAACCTTTCCACCGATAAGGATACCCTTGAAAAATTCGCCCGTGAGAATTTCCAGTTCGCCGCCCCGGACGAGGACGTTTACATCATAGAAGGTGAATGAAACCGGCGCACGGTGGCCCTGGCGGCCGCCACGTTATGCACCCTGAGGATATCCGCCCCTCCCTCCAGCGCACACAGGTGCGCTTTTTCTGTCGCATAGGCGCTCGCGCAGGTCATCCTCTTCATTGAAACGCCCACCAGCACGGGGCGTCCCAGGGCCTTGAGCTCGCGCAGGTTCACCAGCAGCTCCCAGTTCTGGGCGATATCTTTCCCAAAGCCGAAGCCGGGGTCCAGGATCCAGTCCGTGACGCCCAGGTCCTCGGCCTTCAGGCGCCAGTTCCTGAAGAAGTCAGCCACTTCGCCCCTTTGGAAGAAGCCTCCGCGGTGCATTGCCACAAAGGTGAGGCCTTCGCGCCCGGCAAGGGGGAGCATTGCGGGATCGTCCTGCCCTGCGGAGATGTCATTGACGATGACCTTGCGTCCCAGAAGCTGCATTGTGCGCTCGATAACCAGGGCGCTGGTGGTGTCTATGGAAACGTTCAGGCCGGAGGGCAGGGACTTGAGTACAGGCTCAAGCCTTTTCCACTGCTCGGCGGCAGGGACGGGCTTGTATCCGGGGCGGGTGGATTCGGCCCCTATATCAATTATGTCAGCCCCTGAAACCAGCACTGAGGCGTTGTATCGGCTGGGGGCGTAGAATGAATCCCCGGTGGCGTTGAATATGCCCATTATCTGTACTTCCATAGTGCAAAAATATTGAAATTTTTGGGTATATTTGTAAATATGCTGGTAGTATTGGAAGGTTTGGACGGAGCTGGGAAATCCACCCAGGTCAAAAGGCTCGCAGAGTATTTGCGGAGCCGCTTCGGCAGTCTGGAATACATTCATTTCCCCAGGTACGACGCCCCTGTGTACGGAGAACTCATAAGCAATTTCCTCAAAGGTGAGTTCGGAGCCATTGACAAGGTGCATCCGCAACTGGTGGCGCTCCTGTTCGCAGAAGACCGCCACGGCGCATCCCCGGCCATAAAACGCTCCCTTGAGAACGGGACCGTGGTCCTTCTTGACCGTTACGTATATTCCAACGTGGCATACCAATGCGCCAAGATGCCAACCCTTCAGAAAGCGGAGTATCTGCGGGAGTGGATCCTGAATACGGAATACGGCCGCTTTGACCTTCCGCGCCCGGACCTGAACATTTTCCTTGACGTGCCAATCTCTTTTGTGGAATCAAGCCTCAATGCAAACCGCAAAGGGGAGGACCGCAGCTACCTTCAGGGCAGGCAGGACATCCACGAGGCGGACATAGAATTCCAGAAACGCGTCCGTGACATGTACCGGCGCCAGGCTTCCCTTGACAAGGATTTCCTTATCATAGACTGTTCATCCCCGGAAGGCAACATGCTCCCTCCGGACGACATATTCAATAAAATCAAAACTGCGGTTGACAGCCGCCTGAAATAGTTATGAGCGCTTTCTACAGCGGTTTCCGCCGCCTTTTCGCTTGCCTGATCGGACTGGTTTTCTTCCTGTCCGGCATGCTCAAGCTTATAGACCCTGTTGGTACCACACTCATTGTCAGGGAATACCTCAAGTTCTTCAACCTTACCTTCCTTATGGGAATGGACAGGTTCCTGGCAGTAGCCCTGTCGCTGCTGGAGGCGCTGGTAGGCGCAGCTTTGCTTGCCGGAGTCTGGAGCAAGATAGTGGCGCTGGTCACAATGGCAATGATGGCATTCTTCACGGTCGTAACCCTGTTCCTGCTCATAAAGAACCCGGATATGGACTGCGGCTGCTTTGGAGAGGCCATACACCTTACCCACCTGCAGACATTCCTCAAGAACATAGTTCTCTGCATCTTCTGCATCCCGGCGTTCCTGCCGTTCAAACTGATGCCTCCGCCGCGCAACATCCGTTATGTGGGCTTTGGAATGGCAACCCTTATCATTCTTGCAGTCGCTGTTTACTCGCAGAAACACTTGCCTCTGGTGGATTTCACTCCTTACGCTCCCCAGTCGGAAATATTCGGCGCTAACGGGAACTACGACCAGGATGCCCCAATCCTCTCCTTCAAGGACGATTACGGTGATTATTACGACGAACTGGCCACTTATGGCAAGGTGCTCATCTATTCTGTCTATGAGCCTGAGAAAATGGAAGTCCAGGACTGGGCACGCATCACCGAGTCCGGCAACGAAGCCTTTATGAACGGCGCCAACTGTCTCATTCTCATCGCCGCTGCCAATGCGGAGAGCGTTCCTTTGGATTTGAGGCTTAGCGCTTACACTACGGATTACCGTACAGCCGTCGCCCTTAACCGTTCCAACGGGGGAGCGACCTATCTTGAAGACGGCACCGTCATAGCAAAATGGGATAAGCAATCCATCCCTGCCGGGGATGAAATGTTCATGATCCTGGCCCGGGATGCTACGGAATACTCCGTAAAAGCCCGTTCCCGCGGCCGCGTATGGCTGCAGGCGGCAGGAATAACCTGCCTTGCAGCCCTGCTGTTGCTTTAGTAGGTGACCGGTATTTCGAATACCGTATTCAGAATTTCCATCAGACCTTCCGGAGTGTCCACTTCCGGAATTATCCACTGTGACTTGTAGATCAGCCTGGGAATGCCGTTCTTGCCCTGCATTGTGGTGCGGCCGAACAGGTCGAAACTCTTGGAGAAGATTGCGCTGATGGCGGCGTTGCGTGTCGCCTCAAAGAGCGCCTGCTCGCTGCCAAGCAGCTCCGCAGCCTTGCGGTTTGCGGCGTCAATCGTACGCGGATACCATCCCTTTGCGGGATCCTCCGGAGTGAAGAGCCAGTCGTCATACTCCGGGAACTTTTCCGGAGCAGTCGCCCATACTGCAAGGGCGAGCCTTGCAAGTTCGCAGGAACCGGCAAACTGGTCCTGTCCGCTTACCGCGACATAAGGATTGCAGGCGAAACTCAGAGGGCAGGGTACCTGTACAAATGCAATCTCCGGGTGCTTCTGGACTATCTCCTTGGCCACAAAGTGGATCTTGCGGCAGTGGGAGCACTGGTAGTCGAACATCAGGTTGATCTGATAAGGTGCGTCCGGACTGCCCATCACAGGAGTTTCAGTGGCCTTGAGCACTGGAAGGGAGGCTTCTGACATTCCGTGGTCATACGCCACCCGCGGCGTTGTAAGAAGCTGGAAACCAGCCAGGCAACCGGCAAGCAGGAGGCCTGCGGCGCCAAACACGGGATTCCATTTATTGGGACAGTTCTTATGGGCCTGGTACCATAGCAGGCCGGTTACCACAATGCCAATGGAGTGGGCCGTCATACAGTACTTGCAGAACTGCCCTATCACCCATTTCTGGAGTATGAAGAACCATATCGCGGCCCCCAGTATGGCTCCGCCAAAAAGGAGGAGAAGCTTCCAGATTATTGGGGCCAGTTCCCTGTCCTTTACAAAGTAAAGACATAAAAGGATGGCCAGATAAATGCCTACGGCAAGCCCTGCTACGGGTATCACCCCCAAGACTGCGGACCATCTGCTGTTAAGGACATTGTCGCAGGAAGATCCCGGGCCACATCCTATCATAGCGGTTCCCTTGAGGGAATGCATTGCCATAATGACGCATAAAACAAGGGCCACGACGCCAAGAAGCGCCGTGACCCGTTTAAGCGTTATAGCACTGTTTTTCTGTGCCATAAAGAATACTAATAAGCGTTAGGAGCACCAGGGGTAGGTGTGTTGTCGGTCATAGGAGTTCCAACAGGGTGAGCTGCCTTGAGAGGAGCTGTGAGTGTAACGCCTGTTCCGGCAACCTGTGTGCCTGCACCGAATGAGCCCCTGATAGGACTTACAAGGTTGATTGTGCTAGGAGGAACCTGCATAGGAGCGCCAGGTGTGAATGCCATTCCCTGAGGACGGCGTCCCTGAACTACGCTCTCGATGGTAACTTCCTCGTTGCCAACCTTGATCACCTGTCCGGCCCTGAAGTTCTGGACAGCCTGTACCTGGAGAGCCTTTGCGCCGGAAAGTGCGCGCTCTGCAAGAACAGTTGCACCGGTGGTTCCAACTTCCTTGACTGTAGCAACCTCATTGCCAATGTACAGCTTGGAGCCCGGCTTGAGGCCGTTTACGCTGGCAACCTTGATGTTGGTTGCGCCAGGGGCTGCAGCTGCTGCGAGGCTTACGTTAGCCTGGAGCTTGAAGTCGTTGATGTTGTCGTCTGCGTCTGCACCGTCAGGATAACGTCCGGAGCTGAGGTTAGGCATCAGGAGAGCCTGTCCGGGCATCATGTTGCGGGTGTTGGGAGAGTAAACCCTTACGCGGCTTCCGCCAAGTCCGTGACCTGAGTCGCCGTGATAACCCTCACCTGACCAAGCGTCAACGATGAGACCGTAGTTGAGAGCGTCAGCAACGTTGCCGTTTGCGGTGCGGAGGGTGATTGCTCCTGCATTTGCGAATGAAGGACCACCATAGTACTGGTTGGCCTGTCCCTGGAATCCAGCCTCTTTTGCTCCGGCCTTCATAACAGGTGCGTCAATAGCGTGGTCTGCGGCAAGTGCCTCCTTGAGCTCGATCTCGAAGCAAAGTGCGAGAACAGGCTCGTTGGAAGAGTGTGCGAACTTGGTGGCAGGCTCGAAGGTGATACCTGTTCCGTTGTTTGCGAACGGCATATTTGCAGAGTGGTAGTACTTGATAGGCTCCTCGAGATCGAGACCTGTTCCGGCCTGCTCAAGGGTCATAGGGCCTCTGATTGAGCTTACCTGGGACTGTGTTCCAACAGACTTGACGGTAACCCACTCAATTCCGTGTCCCTCGCTGGCAATGTCAAGACGGATCTTGTCACCAGGGGAGATGTTGGCAACTGAGGTAACCTTGATGTTGGTGTCACCCGGCTTTGCATCGTATGCAAGGTAAGCCTGTGTTCCCGGCTTGCCAACCTCGGTAACGGTAACAACCTCGTATTTCTCCATTACGCGGTCAACTGCAGGATACTCTGCACCGTAGCCTATAGCCATCTTCTGTCCAACCTTGAATCCTGCGATGTTGGTTACAGGAACGTTCTTGGAACCTGCGGGGATGGTGATGACCGGTCCCTCAGGAAGCGGCTGCCACAGTGTGGTAGGAGTGCCGTAGGAAACCCTGTTGTTGTTCCTCTGGTCTGCCTGGGCGTTCTCTGCGCCGGGAGCTACGACCTTTGCAACAACAGCCTTCTCGCCGTCGATTTCGATGGTGTCGCCTGCCTTGATTCCGTCAACGCTGCGAGGATAGATAACCTTGTCACCCTTGCTTGCGGGAACTGCGAGTCCTGTGGTGGCGAGTCCGAGTACATAGAATCCCTTAGGACCGATCTTGGTTCCTGAAGGAATGCTGATGTTGGAGAATACAGGGATGTTGATCTTATGGGTGGTAACGGTCCATCCTGAGAGGTCAACCTCTGAGTTGCCGGCGTTGTAGAGCTCGATGAATGAGTCTGTGGTGTTGGCGCCTGCGATGCGGAACTCGTTGATCTTGATAGGATAGGTGTTACGAACTTTCTCGATGGACTTCTCGGTCCTCTTGCCCCATTTTGCAACTCCGCAGAGGTCTCCGTTGAACTCCTTGTCGGCTGAAGTAACGTCAAAGGTAACGATGACGGTCTGTCCGGGAGCTACTGCGTAGTCGATCTTCTTGGCAGCCTCGGCCTTCCAGCCTGCAGGAACGTCAACGCTGAGGGTGAGGTCCTTGATCTCCTTTCCGGTGGTGTTGACGAACTTGACTGCAACTTTCTGAGTCTCGCCGGGAACGAAGGTCTGGAGGCGGTTAGGCCTGTTGATGTCCTTCTCGGCGGCAACTGTTACGCGCTCTACGTCGTACTTGGCGGCAACGATGTTGGCCTGGACTTTCTGCTGAAGCTCAGCTGAAGGGAATGTGCCTGCGAAGGTGATGGCGCCCTCGTAGAATGTTCCCTGTGAACCTACGGAGTTGTCTCCACCGTTTCCGAGGAGGATGGCGCCCTGCTTACGCATAGGGTCGTAGCTGCTGCGGTCGTTCTGGATACGTCCTCCGTCATAGTAGATCTTGAGTTCACCCTGCTGGGCGTCTCCACCCATTGACCTCCAGTGATGAGGCTCACCGTCGGCTGTGGCGGTAACGAACCTCCACTCTACAGGATTGATGGTGGGGCAGAACTTGTCGTTAGGATCGGGATTTACGCAACCTACAAGGTTGTTCTCCTGGTCTGTCATAATCCACGGGCCGGGCTCTACGCCGCGATACCATGCTGTGGCGTTTCCAAAGTAGGTGGTCTCCATTGTACCGTCTCCGTCGTCGCGGGAGTCAGTCTCGGCATTACCGTAATCGAAGCAGCAACCGTCGTTGTAGTGGTTACCTGCGATTACCCAGTACTGGCCTTCTGCCTGGTCGTCAACGGCGATTCCCTTGGTGTCGTTCCAGCGGAGTCCCATACCGGGAGCGATGAAAGTACCGTAAACCTTCTGGTCGTAAATTGTTACAGGAGCCCAGTCGGCAACAGGGATGTTGTTGAATCCTCCCATTGCGTGGCCGCTGAATCCTCCGCGAGGAGCCTGCTGCAGGTCGTTTCCGCTAGGGCCCTGGTCGTAGATGATTGTAATCCAGCAATAGGTGTCGGCGCAGAACTTGTCCTGTGCCTCTGCGTTTGCAGCTCCGGATGAAGTAACGCCAATGTCCAGGGTCTTGCCGTCAGACTGGCGCATAACCTGATAAAGAGGGCCCTTGTAAGCCTTGAACAGAGCACGTGTGGTACTGTGTGCAGAGGCGCAAGGCGTTCCTCCCTTAGCGTAAACGTCACAAGGACCTTCCGGCCTTGATCCGCTCTGGCAGGCAGCAATCGTGAGAATCGCTGCAGGGATCACTATCACAGCTGTGATAATGGAAATGAACAACTTTCTTTTCATAGATCAGATTTTATTAGTAATAAGGTTTTAAGTTATTATTAGTTAAAAATGATTTCATAAGGAATCCTGGCCATCATATAGTCCGTCTTGCGGTCTTTCCAGGATTTTGCAAGGTCCAGGATGGAATAGCCTGCGTTCTCCAGGGGGGTGCCTTTGAAAACATTGGCCTTTGCCCTTGCGGAGCTGCCCATCATCTCCATCATCATTTCCATAGGGGACTGGGGCTTGGGGTATTCCGCTATGTTCCATTTGCTGAGGTCAGTGCCGGGTTCAACGACATTGATGGCGTAGTTGATGGCGTCCTCAAGTGTCCCTATCTCGTCCACGAGACCAATCTTAAGGGCGTCCGCTCCGGTCCATACCCT
Organism: Bacteroidales bacterium; assembly: GCA_017960545.1. Lineage (GTDB taxonomy): Bacteria > Bacteroidota > Bacteroidia > Bacteroidales > UBA932 > Cryptobacteroides. The sequence goes on along the minus strand of JAGCYZ010000023.1, from coordinate 3,139 downwards.
TCCCTGGGCAACCGAGTCCACGAATGCCGGATCCAGGCCGCGGCCCTGGGAAACAATGTTCACGAACCTGTCATATATCCTTTCCACGCTAGCCTGCATATACTCTGTCTCCTCCTGGTCCAGAGGGGAAGTGAGGCTGAGCATTCCGGAGTGCTTGTTGGAATTGACCTTTACCACATTCAGGTGGGCGATGTCCTTGATTGTCCCGCTGATGTCAGGAATCATACTGAACACGCCGATGGATCCGGTAAGTGTGGTTGCGTTGGAGTAGATCTTGTCACAGTTGTTGGAGATCCAGTATCCGCCGGAGGCGGCGTAGTCTCCGTATGAGGCGATCACCGGCTTCTCCTTAGCGGTGAGGTCTATCTCAGTCTTGATCTGTTCCGATGCGAAAACGCTTCCGCCGGGGGAGTTGACCCTGAACACCACTGCCTTCACGGTGGAGTCAGCGCGGACTTCGGAAATGATCTGGGCGAAGCGCGTGCCGGCAACCTCGCGGTTCTGGGTTCCGTCAACTATCTGGCCGTTGGCATAGATGATGGCCACTTTCTTCTTGGCCTTGAAGTTGTCCTTCACCTTTGATTCGACGTATTTCTCGAATGGTATGAACTTGATGTCGTCGAACTTCTTTGCCATTGCAAGGTCAGTGAGTTTCTCCCTGCACTGCTCCCTTGTCATCAGTTCGTCAACCAGGCCGGCGTTGAGGAAGTCCTCCGCGAAGTTGAGCTCCAGGTTGTCAACCATCTGGTTAAGCCTGTCCAGGCTTATGCCCCTGCTCTGCGCGATGACGCCTGCAAAGCTGTTCCACAGGCTGTTGACCATAACCTGGTTCTGCTCCAGGTTCTCGGGGCTGGGCTCGCTCTTGATATAGACTTCTCCTGCGGATTTATACTTGCCGTGCCTGATGAGCTGTACGTTGACACCAAGCTTGTCAAACAGGTCCTTGTAATAAATGATCTGGGTCCCTATTCCGTTGAAGCCGGTAGTGGCGCCCTCATAGGAACTGAGGTAAACCTTGTCCGACACTGAGGCCAGGAAAAGGCTTCCGTTTGCCGGGGCGTCCATCTTTGAGACGATGGCCTTTCCGCTTTTGCGGAAGTTCTCCAAGGCCGCGCGCAGTTCAAAGATGTCAGAGTTGCCTGCGGAAACTCCGTCGGGAACCATATAGATGAACTTGATGCCTGGATCCTTGGCGGCGGCGTTGATCGCCTGGACGGCCTTCCAGATTCCAATGGTTGTTGTGGAGCCTCCCTGGATTACGCTCAGGGGGTCAGGCATAGATTGCTGGTCTGCGATTGTGAACTGGCTCATATCCATATAGAGCACTCCCTCTTTGGGGAGGCTTGAGGTGGATTTTCCTGCTGCCGCCATAGCTCCCAGGAACGCCATTCCAAACATTAAGATAATGAGGTTGAATATGATGAGACCGCAGATTACGGCCAGGACTGTCTTTATAAATTGTTTCATTATTCCGATAATTTCCCAAATTCTCACAAATATAATAAAAAACGCAAATAAATGCTAACTTTGCAGGCGTTAAAACATAGTTTTATGGCACAAAAACCATCAATTCCCAAAGGTACCAGAGATTTCTCCCAGCAGGAGATGGCCCAGAGGAATTATATATTCGACACAATCCGTTCTGTGTTCAGGACATACGGTTATTCCCAGATTGAAACTCCCGCGATGGAAAACCTCCAGACCCTTATGGGCAAGTACGGCGAGGAAGGTGACAAGCTGCTCTTCCGCATCCTCAATTCCGGAGATGCGTTTGCCGGCGTGGATATGTCCAGGCCATTGGCTTCGCAGGTCTGTGAGAAAGGCCTGAGGTATGACCTCACAGTGCCTTTCGCCCGTTTTGTGGTTCAGCACCAGAATGAGATCAGTTTCCCTTTCAAGCGTTTCCAGATACAGCCTGTATGGCGTGCGGACAGGCCTCAGAAAGGCCGCTACCGCGAGTTCTACCAGTGTGATGTGGACGTCATAGGCAGCCGCTCGCAGGTCAATGAACTGGAACTGGTCCAGATAGTGGACAGGGTTTTCACCCTTCTGGACGTGAACGTGCTCATAAAGATCAACAACCGCAAGGTCCTCACCGGGCTTGCCGAAATCTGCGGCTTCCCGGATAAAGTGGTGGACATTACCGTAGCCATAGACAAGCTTGACAAGATAGGCCTGGACGCCGTCAAGGAGGAGATGCTCTCCAAGGGACTTACACCGGAAGCCGTTTCCCTGCTGGAACCCGTCCTCCTTCTCTCAGGCACTACTGCACAGAAGATTGCCCGTATGAGGGAGATTATGGAAGGCAAGTCGGAAGCCGGAATGGAGGGCCTCCGGGAACTGGAGGAACTCTTCGGCCTCATTGACGCAGCCGGCATCGGCAGCCAGGTGGAGATAGACCTCTCACTGGCCCGCGGCCTCAATTATTACACCGGAGCCATCTTTGAGGTGAAGGCCCTGGACTATCAGATAGGCAGCATCTGCGGAGGCGGAAGGTACGACAACCTTACGGGCATCTTCGGACTGCCCGATATGTCCGGAGTGGGCGTATCCTTTGGCGCAGACCGCATATATGACGTCCTCAAGGGGCTGGACAAGTTCCCTGAGGGCCTCAAGAGCACTACCACGTTGCTGTTTGCCAATATGGGAGAGCTCACTTATCTCCTTCCTGTAGCCAAGGCGCTCCGCGAAGCTGGTGTTGCCGTTGAGGTATATCCTGACAACACCAAACTCAAGAAGCAGTTCGATTACGCCCAGAGGAAAGCCATACCGTTCATTTCCATCAACGGCAGCGACGAGGCGGCCCGCGGAGAGGTCCAGATCAAGAATCTGGAGACCGGCGAGCAGCGCAGCTTTGCCAAGGATGACACTGACGGAATGATAAAATTTGTTTTTTAAAGAAATCTGCTTACCTTTGCAGTCCAACACTGCGGGGTAGAGCAGTTGGCAGCTCGTCGGGCTCATAACCCGGAGGTCGGAGGTTCGAGTCCTTCCCCCGCTACTAAATAGGACATTTCTTCAGAAGTGTCCTTTTTTCGTGCCCACACCATCGTAGGAGCCTCATTTTGAGTTCGAAATTGCCTTAGATGACGGGAATGATTTTTGTAGAAAATATCGTGCTTTTGATATGAAAATCAAT
>JAGCYZ010000022.1 GCA_017960545.1 Bacteroidales bacterium | reverse complement strand
GCATTGCACATACTGTCAGTGTCCCCCGGGCCTCGCACCTTGATCCTGATTCCGGTCACGGACAGGAATACTGCTTTACCGCCGTCTCATTCCCTGCCGGGTATGACTGGAGGCGGGATTCTCTGTTTGGCGGCGTTACCGCAAGCGTAAGGCTTTACAGGAACGGAATATGCGTCCTGGAGATTCCTACCGGGAAACTGGCTTGCGCAGACGCGGATATGCATCATTTCCTGAACGGGCACCTCTACACCCAATGCCGGAACGGCAGCCACACGGTACTCGCCAGGGACGGAGAGGAAATCCTGAGCATACAGGGGGAGGAAGTCCTGACAGGCCTTCTGCCCGGGGAGGGCAAGGAATACACCTTGTGGCAAAACAGGAACGGCAGAGGATTTACGTTGCGGTATGGATCTGACACCCTGCTGTTCCGCAGCAGGGGAACTGTTGCCGGGAGCCTCAGGGAACACAACAATCTGGAAAGTGGCGCCCTGAGGCTCCTGCTAGGGAAGCCCGCCTTCATTTACCGCCAAGGCGACGAATGGTATCTGGCGTCAGGAACAAGCGATTCCCGGTTATTTTCCCCTGTGGGAACGGTGCTGGACATACGCCTGATAGACGGCGAATGCTGCTATTTCTACCAGGACAATTACGGGCAATCTGCAAAGATGTCTTGGGGAGGAGTATCTTACGATCTGTCCAGAAGCGGATACAGATACCTTAACAGCGGGAGCATCTATGAAACCGGAGGAGAACCGTTCTGCACGGCAGGACTAAGGCAGATTTCCACTAGCAAGCAGTACTACGGCGTCAGCGGAAAAAACGGCAGCGTGGACCTGATAGAAGGGGCGTCCGTCATCCCGGTTTCCCTGTCTGTTCCAAGAATATATATGGGGTATTCCCCTGATGGCAGAGTCTTTTACTACTCTCAGGAAAAAGGTTATAGTTGGCTGGAGGGCAGGTTCTACAGTTTTGCCGTCAGCCCTGGTATATGGGACGGGGAAACTCTTACATTAGGGCTCAACCCTTTGGAGAACGGGAGCAAACCCCTCATTTGGAGAAACGGGGCAACTGAAGAAGTAGATATTAACGGGTTTATCAGCGGAGTTTACAAAGTTTCCCAGTGAAGGGTGCGGGATTCGTCGTCGCCAACCGTAATGCTCACCCTGAGGGTCTCCTCCGGCAGGAGATCCTCTATGTTTTCCGGCCACTCTATGATGCAGGGGAAACCGCTGTCAAGGTAATCGTACAAGCCTATGTCCAAAGCCTCTTCCGGCTTGGTAATACGGTAGAAGTCAAAATGATAGAGGGGGTCTCCGGACGCGGTGCGGTACTCGTTGACAATGGAGAAGGAAGGGGAACTGACGGCGTCTTCCCGAACACCGAGCACACGGCAGATTGCCGTTGTGAAGGTGGTCTTCCCTGCGCCCATAGGGGCGTAGAAGGCAATGACAGTGTACCCTTCAGTTTCCTGAAGGAATTCCCTGGCAGCCTGGTCTATCCCGGAAAGTGATGATATTTTGATGCTGTGTTCCATTCCGGACGCAAACATACACTTTCCGGGGGATTCCGGCAAACTTTTAGAACAATTTCTGCTTGTCCAGGAAACGGTAAGACGCGGCTTCAGCAAGGTGGATGGGCTTGATTTCCTCCGCTCCTTCCAGGTCCGCTATGGTCCTTGCCACCTTTATTATGCGGAAGTACGCCCTCATTGACAGGGACATATTCTTCATCAGGGCAGTCATTGTAGAGGTACACTGCGCGTCCAGCGGGCAGTATTTCTCTATGTGCTTGTTTGTCATTTCCGCATTGGCAAAGATTTCTTCCCCCTGGAAGCGCAGGCGCTGGACTTCCCGCGCGGCGAGCACCCTGGCAGCGACTGCGGCGCTGCCCTCAGGGCGCATGCCGCGCTGCGCAATCTTTTCCGGTGACACGCCCCTTAAAGCTATCTGCAGGTCAATCCTGTCCATTATGGGTCCTGAAAGGCGGGATAGGTATCCCAGTCTTTGCGTGGGTGTGCAGGTGCATTTCTCACCGTCTCCATAATAGCCGCAGGGGCAGGGATTGGATGCCGCCACAAGCATAAAGGAAGCCGGGTATTCAACCTTTGAGCGCAGCCGGGATATTACTACCTTCCTGTCTTCCAACGGTCCCCTGAGGGCCTCCATCACGCTTTTGGGCATCTGGGCGAATTCGTCAAGGAAGAGAACTCCGTTCTGGGCCAGACTTATCTCTCCGGGCATTATGTTGTCCAGGTTGCCGCCTCCTATGATTGCGGCCAGGGAAGCGCTGTAGTGCGGCGCCCTGAACGGCCTGCGGGTCATAAGCCCGTGCAGCAGATTCCCTTTGCCTGCTATGGAGTACAGTTTGCTGGTCACCATTGCCTCGTCCCTGGTCATTGGCGGCAGTATCCCCGGCAGGGCCTTGGCCAGGGAACTTTTCCCGGATCCCGGAGGACCCATCATAATTATGTTGTGCGCGCCGGCGGCGGCTATCTCCAAGCCACGCTTGGCACCGTCCTGCCCTACTATGTCCGCAAAGTCTATATACTCAGCCTGAGACTCCGACGCCGGCCTCTCCCTGCTTATCTGCCCGTAAAGTGGAGTGTTCCAGATCAGATAATGTCCGGCCTCCCGCGGCGATTCCAGTATCTCCACCGCCTGCAGTATGGACTCAACGCCGTATATGTTGCACTCACGCAGCTCGGAGGCCTCCATTGCGCTCTGCACTGGAAGGATACAGCCCTTCAGGCCCCTTTCAAGGGCCATCTGGGCGTATGGCAACGCTCCCGGAATGTTCCTCACGCTGCCATCCAGGCCCAGCTCTCCCATAATGAGATACTCCCCTATACAGGCCAGATTCTTCTGCCCGGAGGCGGCTATGATGCCCAGGGCTATGGGCAGGTCATAGCCGCTTCCGCTCTTGTGGACATCTGCCGGAGCCAGGTTTATCACTATTTTCTTGCCGGGTATATGGAAATCCAGGGCCTGGAGGGCAGTCACCGTCCGCAGCAGGCTTTCCTTGACTGCGGTATCCGCCAGACCAACCAGATGGATCCCTATCCCTCCCTGAATATCAACTTCTACCGTGACCTTTACGGCCTCTATTCCAACGCACTTGGCACAGTTTACATTTACCAGCATACTTTTTTGCCAAAGATGGCAAGCAGGATAATGCCTGTCTATCAAAAAAAGCTAATTGTGGCGTAATTGCCCAATTAGTGGCGAAACACTCCGGAAAGGGCGTTATTTGATTTCATTTTGAGTATATTTGTTATGCAAAAAACAGTAACCACTAATTAATATCAATATGAAAAAATTATTCTTTGCAGCATTGGCAATCATTTTTGCCATAAATGTTTATGCCGAACAGCCGGCAAAAAAGCAAAAGACGGATTACAGCAAGATTCACGGAGTATGTTACACCGGATGGCGCAGCGACGAGGCCACCGTTCGCCAGCAACTTGGCTATGGCCAGCGCATAGGCATCAACAGTACCCGTATCTGGATGGGACCTTCCCAGTGGGAGAGGAACCCGGAAGGATTCATCAAGACTCTCAAGAACTACATAGCCATCTGCAACAGTATGGGCTACACCGTAATGCCCATCCTCTTCAACGGAAACGGCCTCAACCCTGACCTGGTCAAGGAAGAGAACTGGCCCGCCGCCGAGAAATATATCAGGGCGGTTGTCGGAGCGGTTAAAGGCACCCCCGGGCTCCTCTGCTGGGACATTATGAACGAACCTACCTGCAACGACTACTACAAGCACGCCCCGGACGAGGCAACCGCCGAGGCCCGCGCCGACGAAATCTTCCGCTTTGTACGCAAAGCCTGCCAGGTCTGCAAGGAAGTCGCTCCAGACGATGACATCACCGTTGGAGTCACATACCCCAAATTCATCGAAAGGGCTTCTCCGGACCTGCAGGACGTAATCTCATTCCACGATTACCGCGAGACACGCGCCATTATCCGCTACAACTATGACATTGCCAAGGCCCAGGCCGAAAAGTGGGGCAAGCAGATGATCAACAGCGAGATGGGCTGCATAGGCCGCTCCAACCCTTACGACGTGGCCCTTCAGATCGCAGACGAGTACAACGCCGGATGGTACCTGTTCGAGCTTATGATAAGTTACCCGGGATGGGGAGAAATCCACGGACTGTTCTACAAGGACGGCACTATCCGCGACCCTTCGATCATCGCAGCCTGCATGGGCTTCTACCGCAACAGGGACCTCAACACAATGGTAAGGGAGAACCCCAACCGTGAAGGCTATGCCGACGAGGCCATCCGCCTTATCAAAGAGTCCTTCAAGGAGAACAAGGAGGTGTTCAAGACCACCAGCGCCTCTACCGACGACATCCTGGAAGCCGCAGAGTGGGCCGTGAACATCCTGGAGGCCGCCCAGATGGTGCCAATGCACGAACTCCTGTCCGCCAAGATCCTGTACTGGAGGTCTCAGGATCCAAGGGAAAGGGACACCAAGGCCATCCGCCAGTTCGCTTACCACCTTGTGGACCTGCTGCAGGAGAACTGCGAAATTTTTGAATAGATGGAAAAGATAATCTACGATTTCGACACTGTAATCCCAAGGGAGAACACCTCTTCCTACAAGTGGGACTATATCCCCGGCGTACTGCCGCTATGGGTGGCCGATATGGACTTCAAGGCAGCCCCCTGCATCCTTGAAGCCATACAGAAGAAAGTTGACCACGGAATATTCGGCTACACCCGCACCCCGGACAGCTATTACAATTCCGTAATTGGCTGGTGGGGGCGCAGGCACGGCTGGACAATCCACAAGGAATGGATTCTCCCGGTGGGAGGCCTGGTTCCGGGCACTTCCCTTTGTATGACCGCCCTTTCTGAACCTGGCGACAAGATCATTATGAACACCCCCGCCTACAATGCCTTCTTCCACTGCATCAAGGACTGCGGCAGGGAACTGAGCGAGAACAAGCTTATTTACAGGGACGGGAAATACAGTTTCGATTTTGAAGATTTTGAAGAGCGTTGCAAGGAGGCCAAACTGTTCCTCCTTTGCAACCCGCAGAATCCGGCCGGAAGGCTATGGACCAGGGAAGAACTGGAGAGGCTGGGTGACATCTGCCTCAAATACGGCGTGACTGTCATCTCTGACGAGATCCACTGCGACATTGTCCCTCCAGGATCGGCCTACACACCCTTTGCAGGCATAAAGGAGGAATTCCAGCAGATATGCGTATCGCTCGTCTCCCCCACCAAATGCTTCAACATTGCCGGCCTCCAGGTGGCAAACATAGTTGCGGCAAATCCGGTCCTCAGGGAAAAGGTCTCAAAGGTTATGGACTGGTGGGTCTATACGGATATGAACCAGATTGGCGAGGCCGCCCTTCAGGGCGCCTTCACCCCCGAGGGCGAGAACTGGCTGGACCAGATGAACGTCTATGTCCACCAAAACTTCCTGTATATGCGCGAGCGCTTCGCCCAGGAATTCCCGCAGGTCCACGTCTGCGACCTTGAGGCCACCTATCTGGCCTGGGCGGATTTCAGCGCCCTTATGCCTGATACAAAGGAGCTGCAGGACTATCTTATCAAGAACTTCAAGGTCTGGATCAATTCCGGGGAGATATATGGAGACGCCAGGTTCGTCCGCATAAACATCGCCTGCCCCAGAGCCACCCTCAAGGAGGGCCTGGACAGGGTGTTTGCGGGACTAAGGGCATATATTAGTCGATAACGCAGTCTCCCGGGGCCTTTATATTTGAATCCAGTATTATCTGGGAATAGGAATCCGCGTGGATATGACCGCTGCGCGGATTCTTTATTGATGTCACGTTGCCCCTGATGGTGGCCTGGACGTCACTGTATTCAAAGGCAAGGTCTGCATCGGCTTCCATAGTACAGTCCTCCAGGATAAGGCCCTGGGCATAGCAGAGGGGCTGGGTGCCCGCAATATGGCAGCGAACCAGGCGCAGGTTCCTGGAATACCATCCTATGTATTCCCCGGAAATGGTGGAGTCATATATTGTAACGTCCCTAGCCTCCCAGAAAGAGTCCTTGGTGTCCAGGATAGAGTCGTGGATCTCCACATTGCTGGCATATTGGAAAGCGTACCTCCCGCTTACGTGTATGTTGCGGGCGGTTACGTTGCTGCATCGCATAAAGATGTATGTGGCCTCCTCAAAGCGGCAGTCTTCCAGGTCCACCGTGCGGCAGTCCCAGAGCGTCTCCATTGAATCCGTGAAATAGCAGTCGCGTAATTTGAGGCGGTCCATCTCGCGGAACATCTTGGGAGCGATCACCTTGCATCCGGACATTTCCATATCCTGGGAATACCATATCGCGGCGCGGGCCCCTTCAGTGAAATGGCAGTCCCTGACCACGGTGCCTGAGCAGCACCACAGGGGATACTTGCCCTCGAAACGGCAGCCTGCCACTTCCAGGTTGCTGCATTCCTTTATCGCCGACTCCCCCGCCTGTATGGTTACGTTGTCAATGATAAGGTTGTGACTTGCGTACAAGGGGCGCTCTCCCCCGAAAACCGCATTTGATATTTTATCCATATTATACTGTACTTGCGGTAAGCCGGGTCCGCATCCATCGCGTACCGCTTACCCTGATTGCGAAAATAATTCCTTTTATACTAAGCTCCGTGGCCATTCCAATCCAATATCCGGCAAGGCCGAAGCGTGGGATCAGCAGCAGCGCCAGCCCCAGGCGGATAACCCACATACTCATAAAGTTTATCACCGAAGGCACCAGTGTATCCCCGGCACCCACACAGCATCCATAGCCCACTATGCTCACGCCGAAGAGCAGTTCCGCCCAGGCCTCTATCCTCAGGCACTTGGCTCCCAGCGCTATCACCTCCGGATCCTGGCTCAGCAGAGCCATTATCTGCGGGGCGAAGGCGTACATAAGCACGGCCAGCAGAGTCATCATCCCGGCGCCGCAGGCGATGGATATCCAGCTCAGGCGGCGGGCCAGTTCCTTGCGCCCCGCCCCCAGGCTCTGTCCCACCAGGGACGTGGCCGCGTCCTGCACCCCGTAGCCGGGAAGATAGCAGAAGCCTTCGGCAATTATGGCAAAGGAGTTGGCCGCTATGGCCACGGTTCCCAGCGGGGCTATGATGAATGTTGCGGCCACATACGCTCCGCGGCTCACCAGGTTCTGTATCCACAAAGGCCAGGTTATGTCAAAAGCCTGGCTGAAAATCTTCCGGCTGTCCCCTTCCTTCTTTTCCACGGGCAGGTCCTGCCTCAGCTCGCTGCTGCGGAAGCACGCGTAGTACAGCAGGAATGCTCCTGCGCAAACCTCCGCGAGTCCGGTTCCAACGGCCGCTCCTGCCACTCCCATTCCCAGCTTGAAGATGAAGAAGTAATTGAACACCACGTCCAGCACGCACATCACCACGCTGGTGTAGCTTGGAACTTTCATATTGCCGCTGGCAATCAGGGCTGATTCGCAATAGACCGCCAGCTGGAACACAGGCAGGAAGAGTGTATAGATGCGGAAATAGGCCTTGGCGTCGTCTATGATATCCGGGCCCCCGCGCAACCAGTGCGGAAGGCTTCCGCTTATGGCAAGCGCTATTAGGGCTATGACTAGGCTCATACCCAGCACCGTGAACAGCCCTTCCCTGAAGATACGCTTGGCCCCGCTGTAATCCCCCGCTCCGCAGCGGTGCGCTATCTGCACCGTGAAACCGGAGCTGTTGCCATAGCAGAAACTTCCGAAGAGCCAGGAAGAAGAAGACATAAGCCCCACTGCGGCGGCCTGGGCGCTGCCCAGGCGCCCCACCATGGCGGCGTCTATATAGCTCATAAGACACATTGAGAGCTGCGCAAGGATGGCAGGCAGGGACATCAGCATAATGAGTTTGAACAACTCGGCGCCACGCAATGGGTCTCCACTGCGAAGTTTCCCCAGCAATGTGTCTTTGGTAGAAATCATTTAAATTAAGGTACTATTCCGCCTTGCTTCCCCAGATGGTCTCATTTGAGGAGCCGCAAGCCGCGAAGGTAAAACGGTTGACATTGTTGGCAGGGTCGTACTGATAATTGAATACTCCCTTGTATGTCTTTCCGTCTATGGTAAACTGTGCGTAGTTCTTTCCTCCGGCCCTGTTCCAGGTCCAGTTTCCGGAAACATCTCCGGACAGCGTACCGTCAGCGTTGAGGTATATGATGGAGGACTCGGTAAGGTCACCCGTAGTCCTGGTACCGTGGTTTATGAACTTGTAAGCGCCAGACAGGTCTTTCTTGCCATATCTTGCTCCTTCAATGACACCGGAATAACGGTGCGGGGCCACTACGGGCCATCCGTCCTCGTTAAGGAACATCTGGTGCACCCTTACCTGGTGGCGGTCTCCGGAGCCCTGGAAACGGGTGTGGAAAAGAAGGAAGTAATTGCCTGTAGAGGCATCGTAATATGCGGAGTTGTGGCCGGGAGACCTGTATCCTTCAGACGCATTCCTCTCCGCTCCGAAAGGCATGAACTGGAAGTTGCCCATAAGCTTGAGTCCATATTTCTCAATTACGGGGTTCTGGCGGTTCATTGTCTGGCCGGGCTTGCCCATACATTCTGCCATTGACTGGCCGGCAGGGTCAAGGAACGGGCCGTCCGGGTTCTTGCTGCGGGTCACACGAATGTTGTATCCGCCGTTTGCGTTAAGCCCGCCATAGGAGTTGAACAGGTAATAATACTCTGTCTCAGGACTGTACATAATGAAGGGTCCCTCGATGGGAGTATGGTAGCTGCCCATCAGTTTCTTGCCGTAGTAGTCCTGGCTGTAGGTCCTGTCAATTGTCCCGTCGGGGTTGAGCCTGTGGATGAAGATGCCGCCGGAATAGGAACCGTAGAGGAGCCAGAGCTGGCCGTCTGCGTCATAGAAAGTGCAAGGGTCTATGGCGTTGGGCATAAAGTTGGAGTTGTACCTCACCACGGTGCCGTCCGGAGCGGTGATATCGGCAAAAGCCTCCAGGTCTCCGGATTCCCCTGCGCGGAGGATGGCCAGGGTCTGGGCGTCATAGATGTCTTCAGTATTCCTTGAGCCGAAGGAATAAAGCAGTACGCCCTTATCGTGGTAGGGGCCTTCCGGCTTGTCCGCGATGGCGTATCCAATGGCACCCTGCGGGCATCCACCCTGGCAGACGCAGTAGTTCATCATATACTTGCCGGCATAGGGGCCGCTTTTGAGCTGGATAAGGCAGCCTGCCCAGAAGGTATGGGTATGTCCCCATTCCATCACGTCCTTCAGTTCCGTCTGGATGTCCTGGAACCAGCTCTGCTGCTGGACGCTCATTGAGAGTTGCTCCCAATTGATCAGGTCGGAGGTCCTGGCCCCGGCCATATGGGAACCGGTGATATAGTACACGCCCTCAGATGTATCCATAATGGAGGGGTCGTGCACAACTGCATTCTTGTACTCTAATGGAGGAGCCCCTTCCTGAACCCTAGGAAGATTGGACGTACATCCGAAAAGTAACAGAGTTGATAAAACAATTAATTTAGCGTTATTCATTTATTAGTGGGGGGATGATTTGCTCTTTTAGCTTTCTCCCAGGTCATATAGTGCCTGGACCTCCTTTTCAGACAGTTTCCTGTCATAGATCCTGAAGTCGTCCAGCCATCCCTGGAAACGCGGGTCCTGCACGTAGCGGCTGCGGCCAAGCCAGTTTGCTACCGTAGGCACAGGCTGAGGCTTCAGGCAGTGGTAGTTCTCTCCAACCTTCACTCCGTTCACGTAAAGCGTAACCTTTCCGCGGTAAGGGATTTTCTGGTCCTTGGAATTGACCTGGTTGCCCAGCGGATTCCTTGCGGAAGAGTTGTACACGATTACGTAATGGTCCCAGCGGTCAGTTGTGACGTTATAGCCGAGATAGGCGTCGGACGGTACGGCCATTATGTCCCGCTCGCTGCGGACGGGGGCGCCGTCAACCATAATCCACTGCTCCAGCCACAGGTTGTTGCTGGTCCCTTCTTCAGGAAGTCCTATGAACCAGGTTATGGCGTTTCCCGCCATTGGCATAACCTGATTGAAATCCAGGATCCTGGAAGCGACGTTGCACTTCTCCCATTTGGCCCAGATGCTGATCGAATAGTCTCCGTCGAAATAGGTTTTGCCCTCTGGATATTCCACGTATGCTCCCTGCCCGTCAAGATAGACGGAAGACTCTCCCACGGCGCAGTCATCGCTGATCACAGCATTACTGCGGAGGAAGCCGTCATAATGGTTTGGGCCAAGGTCCCGGGCGTCGTGCTCGAAGTCTGAATGGAGGACGAGTCCCCTGTCAAGATTCATTCCGCATCCAACAGCCCAGAAACACGCAGAAACCAGTGCAAAAAACTTTATAATCTTCATATTAATCAGTTTTCAAAATCAATATACAAAGGTACAACCAATTTGTTAAAAACCCCCAAAAAATTGTTTATAAAATTATACGGCTTATTCGGGAAACTTGTGCTAACTTTGACCGTAAATCCATCTAAAAACTATTCTCAAAAAGAAACTTAAACCACATATGAACGTAATCAAAAGAAACGGCGAAATCCAGCCATTTGATTTCTCTAAAATTGAAGTAGCGGTAGAATCGGCTTTCAAGGCCTGCGGATATGAAAAGACCCCCATCAGCTTCATAGAAGGGCTCAAGCACTTCATTGACATGTTCGATGACGACTACACCTTCAAGGTGGAAAAGCTCCAGGACATAGTCGAGACCCAGTTGATGTACGAGAAGTACTACACCGTGGCAAAGGCTTACATCCTCTACCGTGAGAAGCATAAGGATCTACGTTTCATAAAGGAAAGGGTGGACTATATGGACACTTACGCCAAGTCCGACGCCAACGCCGCCACCTCCTCCGAGACCGACGCCAACGCCAATGTGGCAATCAAGAACGTGGCCAACCTGGACGGTGAGGTTTACAAGACCCTCAACCGCCAGATCCAGCGCTACCGTATGAAGAAGAAACTCAAGGAACTTTCCCCGGAGGTTGCAGACCAGTACGAGAAAGACCTCCTGAGCCATATAATCTACGTCCACGACGAGGCCTCCTCACCGGCAGTCAAGAATTACTGCGAAGCCGTATCCCTGTATCCCCTGGTCCAGGAAGGCACCCACGGAATGGACGGCCTTGGAGCAACGGCTCCAAAGAACCTGAGCAGCTTCTGCGGCCAGTTCTGCAACCTGGCCTTCCTGCTCTCCGCCCAGTGCAAGGGCGCTGTTGCCTTCGGAGAGTTCTTCAACGTGTTTGACTACTACTGCGTAAAGGACTTCGGAGAGGACTACATCAGCAAGATTGACGAGCTGGCCTCCCTGTATCCCAAGCGCACCATCGGCGACACCATCCACCAGTCCTTCCAGCAGATCGTTTATGGAATCAACCAGCCTGCAGGAAACCGCAGCTACCAGTCTCCTTTCACCAACATCAGCTACTACGACAGCAACTACTGGCACGCCCTGTTCGACGACTTCTACTTCCCTGACGGATCCAAGCCGTCCTGGGAGCGCGTAAGCTACCTGCAGAAGGACTTTATGCGCTGGTTCAACCAGGAAAGGACCAAGACGCTCCTCACCTTCCCCGTAGAGACAATGGCCCTGCTTTCCAACGGAAACGACATCATTGACAAGGAGTACAAGGACTTCACCGCCCAGATGTACTCAGAGGGTCACTCCTTCTTCACCTACATCTCCGACAACCCCAACGGACTGGCCTCCTGCTGCCGCCTGCGCAACGAGATCCAGGAGAACGTGTTCACCTTCACTAACGGACTCACCGGAGTACAGACCGGAAGCGCCAACGTCATCACCCTCAACCTCAACCGCATCATCCAGAACTGGGCTAAGGACCGCGAAATGGACCGCGAGTATGTGAAAGAGCATTTCAAGGACCTCTCCGCAGACTTCAAGCAGTATCTGGTGGACATCCTGGAAAGGGTTTACAAATACCACATCGCATACAAGACCCTGCTGTACGACACGGAGAAAGCCGGAATGCTCAACGCATCCAAGGCCAACTACATAAAGATGAACAAGCTGTACAGCACAATTGGAGAGAACGGAATCAACGAGGCCGCGGAATTCATAGGACTCACCTGCAACTACAACAAGCAGTATATGGATTTCTGCCGCCTTGTGACAGGTACTATCAGCGAGCAGAACAAGGCCCACTCCAGCAAGCTGTTCCAGTTCAACCAGGAGTTCGTTCCCGCCGAGGGCCTCAGTTCCAAGAACTACAACTGGGACAAGGAGGACGGATACTGGGTTCCTGACAACAGGGTGCTCTACAACTCTTACTTCTACCTTGCGGACGATCCGGAGACCTCCGTCCTGGACAAGTTCCGCCTGCACGGACGCGAGTTCACCGAGCTCCTGGACGGCGGCGTGGGACTGCACTGCAACCTTGAGGAGCACCTGACCAAGTTCCAGTACCTCAAGCTCATAGACTTTGCAATCGCGCAGGGAACATCCTACTTCACATTCAACATCCCCAACAGCGAGTGTACGGATCCCAACTGCCACCACATTGTAAAACAGCCTCTGGACGTATGTCCCAAGTGCGGTGCGCCAATGCGCCAGTGGACCAGGGTAATCGGATTCCTGCGTCCTATAGACGACTTTGACCACTACAGGCACATAGAGGCCAAACACAGGTATTACGCCAAGGAGGTCAAATGAAATACGTAGATACCATGGTGGTCTTCCGGGAAGTTCCCGACGAAGTCACCCTGGCTATAAACATAAGCAACTGTCCGGTTAAGTGCCCGGGATGCCATTCAAGCTATCTTGCACAGGACATAGGCGAGGTTCTCGACAACGAGTCCCTCGCTATGCTTGTTAAAAGGAACCCCGGTATTTCCTGCGTTTCCTTTATGGGAGGGGATGCCGAGCCGGCTATGGTCAGGGAACTGGCGCTGGGACTCAAGAAGGACAATCCGGCGCTTAAGACCTGCTGGTACTCAGGGCGGGACCTGGATCACGCCAAGCCTATGCTGGATGCCTTTGACTTTGTGAAAGTGGGCCCGTACATAGAAGAATTAGGCCCGCTGGACTCCCCTACAACCAACCAGCGCTTCTATTGCGTAAAGCACGGGAGCGACGGCCCACGGCTGGAAGACTGGACTGCAAAATTCAAGAAAAACATTTTCTGATGCCCAAGATTGTAACATTCGGAGAGGTAATGCTCCGGCTGTCCACGCCGCAGAACCTGCGGTTTGGCCAGGCCGGACAGTTTGACGTAAGCTTTGGCGGCGGAGAGGCCAACGTGGCCGTATCCCTCGCTAATTACGGGATGGACGCGGAATTCGTTACCCGTTTCCCGGACAACGACATAGCCCGGGCCTGCGAGGCCTCGCTTCGCGCGCTTGGGGTCCGTACGGACCACTGCGCCCGCGGCGGAAGCAGGCTTGGTATCTATTTCCTGGAGACAGGCGCCGTATCGCGCCCCAGCAAGGTCATTTATGACCGCGCCAATTCCGCGATAGCGGAGATTGAGCCGGGAATGATAGACTGGAAGGAGGCCTTCCGCGGAGCGGACTGGTTCCACTGGACGGGGATAACCCCGGCCATAAGCCAGGGAGCGGCGGAGGCGTGCCTGGAGGCCGTCAAGGCCGCAAAGGCGGCGGGACTCACCGTATCCTGCGACCTCAACTACCGCAAGAACCTCTGGAAATACGGCAAAGCCGCATCAGAGGTGATGCCGGCTCTCGTGGAGCACTGCGACCTGATCCTGGGCAACGAGGAGGATGCTGACAAAGTCTTCGGCATAAAGGCAAAGGGGGTTGACGTGACCTCCGGCAGCGTGGACCAGCAGAAGTATCTGGAGGTATGCCGCGCGCTTTGCAGCCGCTTCCCCGCCGCAAAGAAGGTGGCCATCACCCTCAGGGGCAGCATCAACGCCAGCCACAATACCTGGGGCGGCGTCCTGTACAACGGCAGTGAACTCCTGTGCAGCAGGCGGTACGACATCACCCACATCGTGGACCGCGTAGGTGCGGGCGATTCCTTTATGGGAGGCCTCATTTACGGGCTTCTGGCTTATGGAGACGATGCCAGGGCGCTGGAATTCGCAGCTGCGGCATCGTGCCTCAAACACACTGTATGGGGAGACTACAACCGCGTGAGCGTGGCAGAGGTGGAGGCGCTTATGGCGGGCGACGGATCAGGAAGAGTCAACAGATAAGCTATGGGATTCACTAAAGATCAGATATTCAGCCTAATGGCCCGCACGGGCCTGGTACCGGTCTTTTACAACCCGGACCCGGAAACCTCAAAGGCGGTTCTCAAGGCCTGCTTTGACGGCGGGGTACGCCTTTTTGAATTCGCGGACAGGGGCCCTTGCGCCAAGGAAGTGTTCAAGAGCCTGGCGGAATTTGTTCCGGAGAATCTCCCTGACCTCATCCTTGGGGCGGGAACCGTAATGGACCGCGGCGCGGCGGAATTCTTCCTGGACAACGGAGCCCAGTTCATTGTAAGTCCCATCTTCAATCCGGAAGTTGCCGCTCTCTGCAACGCGAAAGGAGTGCCGTATATGCCGGGATGCGGAACCGTGACGGAAGTCTGGAACGCCCAGCAGGCCGGCTGCGAGATTTGCAAGATATTCCCGGGAGACGTGCTCGGCCCCGCATTCGTCAAGGGGCTCCTGGCTCCCATGCCCTGGAGCAAAGTAATGGTTACCGGCGGAGTAAAACCGGAAAAGGAGAACCTGCAAGCCTGGTTCAAGGCCGGAGCAATGTGCGTTGGAATGGGCGGGAACCTCTTCCCCAAGGACGCAATGGCAAGTAAGGACTGGGCCCGCATCACCGCCCTGTGCAGGGAATCCATAGACATTATCGCGGAAATCAAACTATAACCCATATGAAATACCGTTTCCTGAAAACAGTCATTGTCACATTGGCCGCTATGGCCTGCCTTTGCTCCTGCAAGGAGACAATGAAAGGCCTTGCCCGAAGGGTAATGAAGACCGCCGTGGTACAGCTGGAGGCAATGGACGCCCGCCTGGACGCCAACACCCTCCCCCGCTCCTACCAGGACGGTGAGTGCATCAACGCCGATATGCGCTGGTGGACCAGCGGGTTCTTCCCCGGAAGCCTCTGGTACGTTTACGAAGCCACCGGGAACCAGGACATAAAGGCCCTGGCGGAGAAGAACACCCAGAAACTGGCCACCCTCTGCAGCACGCCCACCGACCACGACCTGGGATTCCAGATGAACTGCAGTTACGGCAACGCCTACCGCCTGACCGGAGACCCTTCCTACCTGCCAATCCTGGAAGAATCCGCCAACAAGCTGGCCGCCCGCTTCAACCCTGTAGTTGGCTGCATCAAGAGCTGGAACGACAGCAGGTACCATTACTCCGTGATCATTGACAATATGATGAACCTGGAACACCTGCTTAACTGCGCTGAACTGTTCGGCCGGGATTCATACATCACCGTGGCCTGCACCCACGCCAACACCACAATCAAGAACCACTTCCGCCCGGACTATTCCACCTACCACCTTGTGGACTACATCCCGGAGACCGGCGAGGTGGATCACAAGCAGACCGTCCAGGGCTTCGCTCACGAGAGCGCCTGGTCCCGCGGGAACGCCTGGGGACTGTACGGCTATACAATGATGTACGAGCGCACCCGCATTGAGAAATACCTTGACCAGGCACAGAAGATAGCGGCCTTTATGATTCCCCTCCTCCCGGAGGACGGCATCCCTTACTGGGACTTCAACGCCCCCGGAACGCCCAACGCGCTTCCTATGGACGCGCCGGGGCATCCCAGGCGCTACAACTGGAAGGAAGGCGATCCCGTGCTGAGGGACGCATCGGCGGGCGCAATTATGGCATCGGCCCTTGTAACACTCTCTTCCCTGGCCAAAGACGCAGACCTGGCAAAGCAGTACAAGCAGACGGCTGAGCTGCAGATACGCACGCTTGCATCTGAGGAATACCTTGCCCCCGAAGGGGAAAACGGCAACTTCCTGCTGATGCATTCCGTGGGCAACATCCCCGGGAACAGCGAGATAGACGTCCCCCTCACTTACGCGGACTACTACTTCCTTGAAGCCATTGTCAAATACGGAAAACTGAATAAAAGATGAAAGTAAACAGCGAAATACGATATGCGGCGCACCCGGACGACGTCAAGCGCTACACCACCGCGGAACTCCGCAGGAACTATCTGATTGAGACCGTCTTCTGCCCTGACACTATGAATGTGGTTTACAGTATGCACGACAGGATGATCGCGGGAGGCATAATGCCGGTGAACGAAGCCGTTGAACTGAAGCCCATAGACATACTCAGAAGCCAGTACTTCCTGTCCCGCAGGGAGATGGGCGTCTTTAACGTGGGAGGCCCCGGAGTGGTGGAGATTGACGGAAAAGAGGTCCCTATGCAGTTCAAGGAGGCCCTTTACATTGGCCGCGGAGACAGGAAGGTGTTCTTCAGGAGCCTGGATCCGGCTAAACCGGCCAAGTTCTGGTTCTGCTCCGCCACCGCACATAAGGAGTATCCGGATCATCTGACAACCAAAGAGAACGCCGTGCATATGGAACTGGGCAGCCTGGAGGAGAGCAACCACCGCATCATCAACCGTATGCTGGTAAAGGAGGTGGTCCCTTCCTGCCAGTTGCAGATGGGTATGACCGAGCTCAAGCCCGGCAGCACCTGGAACACTATGCCGGCTCATACCCACAACCGCCGTATGGAGGTTTACTTCTATTTTGACCTGGACAACGACCAGGCGGTCTGCCACTTTATGGGCGCTACGGACGAAACCCGCCATATCTGGATGAAGAACGAGCAGGCAGTGATCTCCCCTGAATGGAGCATCCACGCAGCCTGCGCCACCAAGAACTACACATTCATCTGGGCAATGTGCGGAGAGAATCTGGACTACAACGATATGGACGGCTGCGCAACCACTGATCTCAGGTAAGTATGGCCAATCTGTTTTCACTTGAAGGGAAGAACGCCTGGATCACGGGCGGTTCCTACGGAATAGGATTCAACATTGCCAAGGCCTTCGTGGAAGCGGGTGCCAGGTACATAGTGTTCAACGACATCAACCAGGAGGCCCTGGAGCGTGGCCTGGCCAACTACAGGGAGGCCGGCATCAGCAATGTAAAGGGCTATGTCTGCGACGTCACCAAGGAAGAGGACGTCAAGGCCCTGGTGGAGCGCATCCACGCCGAGGTGGGCCAGATTGACATCCTTGTCAACAATGCAGGAATCATCAAGCGCATCCCAATGCACCTGATGAAAAGGGAGGAGTTCCAGCAGGTGATTGACGTGGACCTGGTGGCCCCCTACATTGTAGCTTCCGCCGTGCTTCCTGAAATGATGGAGAGGCGCGCGGGCAAGATCATCAACATCTGCTCAATGATGTCCGAACTGGGGCGCGAGACCGTGTCCGCCTATGCCGCAGCCAAGGGCGGCCTCAAGATGCTCACGCGCAACATCTGCTCCGAATACGGAGAATACAACATCCAGTGCAACGCCATAGGCCCGGGATACATAGCCACGCCGCAGACCGCTCCCCTCAGGGAGAGGCAGCCTGACGGCAGCAGGCATCCCTTTGACAGTTTCATATGCGCAAAGACCCCTGCGGGACGATGGCTGGAGCCTGAGGAACTCGGCGGCCCCGCCGTGTTCCTGGCCTCCGCCGCATCGGACGCAGTGAACGGGCACATCCTTTACGTTGACGGTGGAATCCTGGCATATATAGGAAAGCAACCCAAATGATGAAAAAGACTTTACTGATACTTGCAAGCGCCTTTCTCCTTTGCTGCTGCAGCCAGAAGCCGCAGGAGCCAAAGGTGATGGCCCGCTTTGTCCCGGAGCGCGCGGATGACTTTGTCTTTGAGAACAACCTCATTGCCGGACGCATTTACGGAAAGGCCCTTGAGGGCAATCCCACGTCGCCGGGAATAGACATCTGGGTAAAGAAACCCGGAAGGCTGGTGGCCGATGAGTGGTACGCCCAGGCACAGCTGGACCCCAACTACTACCACCACGACCACGGCGAGGGCAAGGACTGCTACAAGGTTGGCAGAAGCCTTGGCGGGGGCGGTTCGGCCTTCATCATAGAGAACAGGATAATGTACCCTGCCACCAACTACCGCAGCTGGGAGATCCTGGAGATCACCCCGGAAAAGATAGTGTTCGTCCTGCATTATCCCCAGTGGACCGTGGGAGACCTGACAATCTCATTTGACAAGAAGATAACCGTGACCGCGGACAGCTATTTCTGCAAGTCGGAAGACACCTACTACTTCAGCGGGGACGATGGCGAGCCTGTTTACATAGCTGCCGGAGTATTCCGCCACCTTGCGGACGATACCATCCAGGAGGAACTTATGCTGGATGACCGCTATGCACTTTGGGAGAGGGCTTCCGACCAGAGCCAGGAGAAGGAAGACGGAATGATTGGAGTGGCCGTATATGTCCCGGATGCGGATTTCAGCGCCCTGTCCCACGGGGATGACCACGGAATGGTATATCGCCGGGTAAAGTCCGGAGATACATTCACATATTACTTTGGATCCTGCTGGTCCAAGGGAGACATAAAAACGGCCGAAGACTGGTTCGGCCTTGTTAAAAAGTTAAACTAGAGGGCTTTGTCCGCTCCTACGTCAATCCCGCTCCAGGCCTTCTTGTTTGTCCAGTCCTGGTCAGGAGCGCTCCAGAAAGGATCTGACGCAGGCAGCCCCAGGGGCAGGAAAACAGCGCAGCAGAGATACTGGCTTCCGGTATTGATGTAGTCTTCCGACATATGCAGCTGATGACCTGCAAAGCCAACTGTAAGCCAGCCGTCGGCATCGAAGTTCCCCGGAACTGAGAGCTGGCGGCTGATTACTGCCGTAAGGGCGCAGCGCACCTGTGCGGGGGAAAGATTCTGCGGCAGGGAGCTCATCCAGGCGGTGTGCGCCAGGGCGTGGAATGAGCCGAAGCGGTAAGTGATGGAACGCCCCACGGCGGGATAGGTCCCTTCTGGCGAAATGACACGCTCAAGCTGGGCGCTGAGCCTCTGCTCGCGCCTTATCTGCGTGTCAAGCGCCCTTTGCTCCGCCAGGCCGTGCTTCTGCATAATCTTTAGGATGTCCGTTAACATCGGATGGATGACAAGGGAATTGTAGAAGTCCAGATGGACGTCGGCTCCGTCGCTGTAAACGCCGTCTCCCTTGTACCATCCTCCTGTCATAAACTTGTCCACGCCGTAATTGAGGCGCTGCATATCGCACTCTCCGGTAAATTCCAGCAAGGCGGCTTCCACAATGGATGCGAAAAGCAGCCAATTGCTCTCGTAGGGACGGATTTCGCGGCTCTGCTTCAGGCACGTGACCACGTTCTGCTTGACACCTGAATCCAGGAGCATCCAGAGCTGGGTTGGAGCGTGCAGGAGCCCCTGCGCCAGAAAGGCGGCATCCACCAGTGCCTGAGTGCCGGAATGGCCGTCAAAGGTCAGGTAATCCGGTGATTGCGGATTGGTGGCATTGGCAAGCGCCGCCCGGGTCATCTTTATATACTCCGCACGGAGCTGCCCTTCCGGAGTGTTGTCCGGCCCCAGTTCAAGCCAGGCGGAAATGCCACACACCGTACGGCCGAAAGCCTCCAGATGGCTCACATCCATACGTCCTTTGTCAGATGAAAGGGACTCGAAGGGCATATTGGCGCGCAGCGTACCTGCAGCAAGGTTGCTGATCACCGGTCTGGCAATCTGGTCCATCACGTCAATCCAGTATTCCCTCTGACCCTGGGCTGCCAGGGAGGGAGCCCAAAGGATAATCAGGGCAGCAAAGAATTTTCGGAACATAGTTTTGGTCTTTATCTGGAAATGACAGCGGCAAAGCTGTCGGAGCCAACCACAAAGAACTCTCCCTGAGGGGTGAACGCCAGGGAATACAGTTCGTTGGCTTTTATCTGCTCCCTTTTGTTGCAATGCGAACAGGCGGGGACATAGAACATAACCCCTGAGGTACAAAGCAGGACATACTGGTCCGCAAGGGGGTCATAAATGATGGAAAGGGGTTCCTCTTCAAGCATATAGTTGCCTGACGTCCCGGAGTACGACAACTCGCGCGGACTCCAAACAATGCCGTAACTGGACAGGAACATTGCGCTCCCGCCATTCCGGGTGCGGCCCACAATGGCAACGTTGTCCAACCCGGCCTCCACGTCAATGAATTCCATTGGAGGATAATAACCCTCATAATCTGTATTGAACTCCTGGAGGAGCCATTCGATGCCGTCGCCGCTGCGCAGGATCTCTCCTTCGGAAGTGACTCCGAAGCAATAGTTCTCAGATGCGGTAAGCGCGGTCATCCTCCCTTCTACGGGCAAAAGCAGCTCATCTACGAGGGTTCCGAGCCCTTCATAGCAGAGCATCCGCACTCCGTCAGACCCGTTCACGGCAACCAGCAGCTTGCCCCTGAACGGGATGAGGGCGGATGCCTCCCCTTGCAAGGGCTGGAAACTTAACTGGGAATTGCTGTATGTGACAATTGCTCCGTTAGCGGTTCCCACAAGGGCGCCGTCATAAACGCAAACGTCGTTAACCTCCATTCCGGAGGGAAGTTCCACGGAACTGGAGAGCGTTCCCTGAGGGGAATAGAAATCTATGCGCCCCGGTTCTCCAACCGCCGCAAACACTCCGTTATACGGAATCACGGACTTATATGCAAAGCAAATCTGCTGCCCGGACAAAAGCCCGGACAGCAGGATTGCAATTACAACTGATATCTTACTTCGCACTTGCGTTTGAAATCTTGAAGTAGTCGAAGGATGCGCTGAACGGTGCTGCAGGCGCTGCTGCGGGAGCTGCTGCTCCTTGAGGCATCATCCTGGCCATTGCAGGGTTCTGGGCGCCTTCGCAGGCAATGAGGCCGGCCTGGATGTCCTTGAGGGTGGCCTTGGCCTGGGCAAACTGGGTGAACTTCCTTCCGTCAACGGAATAGTAGGCGGTATAGGTGTCTCCCTTCTTGACCAGTCTCATATAGAGAGTGTTGTCAGCCTTGATGATTCCGGCAAGGCTCAGGTTGGCGGTGCTCTTCTGGTTGCCGTTCTCCTCCACTACCAGCTGCAGGCTTCCGGCTCCGCCGCCCATAGGCGCGCGGCCGCGGCCCATAGCAGCTGCACCGTAGGTGAACTTCACAAAATTGTCGTCGCACTGGTAGGCTACGATACCGGCATTCTGGGCAGGCATTCCCGGAGCTCCGGAGAAGACAACCTTTGTGTCTATGGTCCAGTCCGTGTTGGCGCTCTGCAGAAGGAGGTTCTTGGCGTTGTTGTTAGTTCCTGTGATCTCGCCGGGAGCGGCGGTGATTGTCAGGAAGCCGGGCTTGCTGGTAAGCGACCAGCCGGCCCTGTCCTCACGAACCCAGTTCCACTGGCTTCCCAGGGTCTTGAACTCGTCATTTGCGGACTTTGTTCCAAAGTTCACCACATACTCGTTGGTATCATAGGTGACAAAGTCAGTAACCTTTACGGTAGCTGTTCCAGGAACGGAAGCGGCCTGCTTTACGTCAACGGTAAGGGCCGGATCCACTGCCTTGGCTGCAACTGCAGGAGCTGCACCGGCCTTCTGGACATAGCTGTATGCATTGTTGCCTGCCTTAAGGACGTTCTTTCCGCCAACAGTGAGGCTTGCAAGATTGAGGTTAGGCATAACCTTTATAGGGAAGCTTCCGCTTACGGTCTTGCCGTTGATGGAAACCCTTGCGGTGATGGTAGCCACTCCGTTAGACTTGGCGGTTACCAGACCGGTTGAGGAAACCTCGGCCACCTTGGTGTTGTTGCTTACCCAGATTACGCTTGCCTTGGAAACATCATAGAAGCTGTCGTCGGTCATTGCGGCGGTGTATTCGGCCTGTGCGGTCTCACCAGGATTCATAACGGTAACGCCAGCGGAAGCAACCACAACCTTGAGCTGAGGAACCAGATTGCCCCTCATAGTGGCGGTAACGGTGCCCCTGATGTCCTTTGAAGAAGAACCTACCTCAAAGACGTAGCGTCCCTGGTCGTAGGTCATCTTGTCAGCTTCCATATCCCAGAACCAGAGGTCTGCGCAGTCAATGTCAATGTCAACGGTCTTGGTCTGGCCGCGGGCGATGGTAACCCTCTTGAATCCCTTGAGCCTCTTGATAGGCCTCTGCAGGCTTGCAGGGCTGTCAGGAGTGGTCATATAGATCTGGACAACCTCGTCTCCGTCATAGTTGCCGGTGTTGGTGACATCTACGGATACGGTGATCTTGTCCTGAGGGGTAATGGTGTTCTGGCTGATCTTGAAGTTGCTGTAAGCGAAGGTGGTGTATGAGAGGCCGTAGCCGAACTCATAGGAAACCGGCTTGTCAAAGTACCACAGGGTACGTCCGTTCACGCCGTTTCCTCCGCGGAGGTTGTAGTTGGTGATGGCGGGAAGGTCCTTGACGGTCTTGAACCAGGTGGCGTTGAGCTTTCCACCGGGGTTGACGTCTCCAAAGAGAACCTTGGCGATGGCTGCGCCCTGTCCCATTCCATTGTATCCTGTCCAGATGATTCCCTGGATGTTGGGGTTGTCCTTGAACTGGTCAACCTCTACGCATCCCAGGGTCTGCATCACAAGGATGGTCTTTTTGTTTGCTGCGGCAACCGCATCGATGAGGTCCATCTGGTTGCCCGGGAGGAGCAGGGTGAGACGGTCAGCCTCCTCTGTGGCGGTGTGCTCGTCGGTTCCTACGAATACAACTGCAACGTCGGCGTTCTTGGCTGCGTTGATGGTGTTGTCATCGATAGGAGCGTCGGCGGGAGCCTTGTAAACCAGATAGAGGGTCTGAGGCTCGTTCAAGCCAAGCTTGAGGGCCTTTACCTTCATAGGCATGCTGGCGCCGTAAACGCCTCCTACCCTTGCACCAGAAGCCCTTGTAGCCTCGATGGTGGCTACCAGGTTTCCTTCAGGTGAAGATACCCTGGCCTCCACTATACCACCTTCGGTGGGGATGTTGAGGCCCACGGTGAGGTTCTCGATGTCAGTGAGGTCCACGTTGTTGTAGGCTGTCCAGGCACCGTCGTCAATTGTGCGGACCTGCTCTTCCTCACCCATTCCGGAACCCACGGTCACGCCTTCGGAGCAAGCGTTGTACTGGGTTGCGTCATAGCGGTGAACGCTTCCGTCAGTCTTCTCCACCTCAAAGTAGGCTACATAGAGAAGGTTGCTCTTGCTCTTGGTATCGGCACCGGAAACAAGGTTGATGTTCACGGGGATGCCGCGGCTCTCGAAGTAATCCTTGATTCCTGCGTAGGGGCTGATCATTGAGCTCTGCTCCGGACGGCCTGAGTATGGTCCAAGCTCCACGTCATCGGCCTGGGGGCCTATGAGGGCTATGGTCTTGATCTCTGAAGGCTGGAGAGGCAGCGCCTGGTTGGTGTTCTTCAGGAGCACTGCGGTCTTGGTGGCAAGCTCTACTGAGAGGGCCTGGTTTGCAGGGGAATTGACCATTGTGGTGGGGTACTTGGTGTAAGGCACCTTCTCCTCGGGGTCGAATTCTCCGGTACGCATCCTCACGGTGAACATATTCACGAGAGCCCTGTCAACCACTGCCATTGAAACGAGTCCCTGCTCATAGGCGGAGATCATATACCTCTGATAGATGCTTCCGCAGTCAGAGTCAACACCGGCGTAAAGGCCTTCGGCGGCAGCCTCTTCGGCTGTGTCAACGTAGTAGTGGCCGGTGAAGATGTCGTCAACGGCGGAGCAGTCTCCGGTAACGTAACCCTTCATACCGTATGTGCGGCGTGCGATCACGTCAATGTAGTACTCGCTGGAAGTGGTAGGTTCTCCGTTGACGGCGTTGTAGGAAGACATGATTGAAGGCAGGTTCTCCTGCTCGATGAGGGTCTTGTACGGATAGAGGTAGAACTCCCTCATATCGCGGCTGTCCATATTGGAACTGCTCACGTGGCGGTCGAACTCACTGTTGTTGGCAAAGTAGTGCTTTGCGGTAGGAACGGCCTTGAGGTAGGTCTTGTCCGGGCCCATGAATCCGCGTACGAATCCCTTTGCGATCTGTGCGGCAAGGAAAGGATCCTCTCCGTAGGACTCTCCGGTCCTTCCCCAGCGGGGGTCACGGACAGGCTCCACTACAGGAGACCAGAAGGTAAGGCCCTTGGTCCCGGTCTGGAATATTGCACGCGCCTCGTCTGTGATGGCGCTTGCCATCCTCTGCGCAAGGTCAGGATCCCAGGAGGAACCAATAGCCACGCTGTTGGGGAAAGAAGACGGTCCGGCGATGCCTGCGGCGGCATTGGCGCCGGAGAGCACTCCGTGAAGGGCCTCGCTCCATACATTGTATGCCTTGATTCCAAGGCGCGGAACTGCCGCCATATTGTTTCCGAGAAGGCTCTGCTTCTCTTCAATGGTAAGACGGGAAACCAGGTCCGCAGCCCTTTCCTCGAAAGAATACGAGGTGTTCAGGTAAATTGGTACAGGTTCAGATGAACTCAATAACATTACCGACACAACTGTTGCAAGCAACAATTTTGCGGCTCTGAAAAGATTGGACTTCATATTATTTAGTGGTTAGAATTAAATTTTTTTCAAGATAGCAATTATTATTGTAGAATAATAATTACCTTTTCAAAAATAATTGATTCCCCCTATGAGAACACTGGCCAAATTATTCTTTGCAGCAGCCGCTTTCGCAGCCGTTGCCTGCTCCTCCCCCTATACAGACGCCCCCATCCGTTCCCTTGAGGTATGGCCGGACCAGGACGGCGTACACATCAACGCCCACGGAGGCGGAATCCTCTATTATGACAACACCTTCTACTGGTTTGGCGAGCACAAAGGCGAGCGCAGCAACAACGCCCTGGTGGGTGTTACCTGCTACTCCTCAAAAGACCTTGTGAACTGGACCAACGAGGGCGTTGCGCTGAGCGTGGAGGAAGACCCCGCCAGCGAAATCACCCGCGGCTCCATTATGGAAAGGCCCAAGGTCATCTACAACAAGGCTACAGGCAAATTTGTGATGTGGTTCCATCTGGAGCTGCGCGGCCAGGGTTACAACGCCGCCCGCTCCGGCATTGCCATCAGCGACAACGTCACCGGCCCGTACAAGTATCTCGGCTCCACCAGGGGCAACCCCGGCATCTATCCCGTTAATATGACCCAGCAGGAAATAGACGAGATGAACGCCCTCAACCGCGAGGACTATCCCCAGTCCTGGACCCCGGAATGGGTGGAAGCCGTAAAGAAAGGCCTGCTGTTCAAGCAGGATTTCCAGGCGGGACAGATGTCACGCGACCAGACCCTCTATGTGGATGACGACGGCAAGGCCTACCACATCTACTCCGCAGAGGACAACCTCACCCTTAACATTGCAGAACTTACTGACGATTACACCGCCCACAGCGGCCGGTACGCCCGCATCATCCCCGCCGGACACAACGAGGCGCCCGCCATCTTCAAGAAGGACGGCGTCTATTGGATGATCACATCCGGCTGCACCGGATGGGATCCCAACGCCGCCAGGATGTTCTCAGCCACAGACATCTTCGGGCCCTGGACCCAGCACCCCAACCCCTGCACCGGAGAGGACGCAGACCTGACGTACCACGGCCAGAGCACCTTCATCCTGCCGGTTCCCGGCAAGAAGGACGCCTTTATATTCATGGCGGACAACTGGCGCCCGCGCAACCCCATAGACGGCCGATACATCTGGCTCCCCATCCTTTTCAAGGATGACGGAACCCCCTACCTCGAATTCCTTCCCGAATGGAACATCAAGGATCAATGGAAATAATTATTTACTAAATTTGTATAGAACTAAAACACTGAAAACTATGGCAGAAGAAACAAAAAACCCTATGGACCTTAACGGTGACGGCAAAGTCACAATGGCAGAAAAGGTTCAGTACAAGGCCGGACAGGCTTACGATAAGATTAAAGAAGAGGCAAAGGAAGTATATGACAAAGCTTCCGTAAAGGCAAAGGAACTGGGCGCCAAGGCCAAGGAAGAGGCCAAGGAGTTCAGCGCCAAGGCCGCAGTAAAGGCCAAGGAAGTCTATGCTGAGGCTAAGGTAGAAGCCAAAGAACTCACTGACAAGGCAAAGGCCAAGATCAGCGAGATGAAGGCGAAGAAAGAGGCCTGAGCCAAATATTCCTGAAACTAATGGGCGCGCTGGGATCTCCGTGCGCCTGTAAACGCAGTGGGCCGTCCCCGTGGGGTATAACCTGGGGATGGCCTATGTATTCCGTGGTGCCGCGGATGGTGAAATTGTTCAGCAGGACAATTCCGTTCTGGATTACGGTAACCACCGGCGCCATCCTGTATGTACCGTCCTCATTGAACACGGGCGCCGTGTATATTATGTCATAGACATTCCACTCTCCCGGCTTGCGCATTGCGTTGGCAAGCGGGATAACCTGCTTGTACACGCTTCCGGTCTGGCCGTTGGCGTAGGTCTCGTTCTGGTAGCAGTCCAGGATCTGTATCTCATATTTGTCCTGGAGATATACGCCGCTGTTGCCTCGGGACTGGCTGTCGCCGGTGATCCCTTCGGGAACGCACCATTCCAAGTGGAGCTGGAAGCTTCCGAAACTCTCTTTGGTGAGGATGTCACCGGCTCTCTTGTCCACGGTGAAGACGCCGTCGTGGACGGGCCATCTTGTCTCCCCGCCCCGGGCGGAAACCCAGGCATCCAGGTTCTTGCCGTCGAACAGTACAACCGCATCGGAAGGGGCGGAATTGGTAATGATGTCACCGGGGGTGACAATGGCGGGCTGGGGCGTCCAGAACTCAGTCATCCCGGGAGTCATAGGCTCCGGCTTGGGGTATTCTTTCTCCTGGGCGAATGCGGCTCCGGCAAAGAGCAGCGCCAGGGCGGCGGCTAATAATCTTTTCATTATAACAGCGAGCTGATTATTGTTATTTCTCGGTCAGGACGGAATAGACGTTGGCGTAGGCGGTGTAGCTGTCCTGAAGCATATTGCGTGAGCCATACTGTTCTACGGTATACCAGCCCTTATAACCGCTGTCCATAAGTTTCTTTATTATTTCCTTGACGGGAAGGCAGCCGTCCCCTGCAGGAACGCAGGCCATATTGTCCGGCGCCACCCTGTCTTTAAGATGCACGTGGCCTATCTTATCGCGGAAATGCTCATACTGGGCCATTGTATCGTCGCCGGCAAAAAGGAAGTTGCCGGTGTCGAAGACTATACCCAAGTCCTTGGATGCCATAAACAGGGAGTCTATCCTCTCGGCATTGTAACTGAACGAACGGCGGTTGTCATAGTCCTCCACCAATATCGTGTAGCCTTTTGCGGTTACCCTTGCCGCAAATGCGGCGATGCGCTTCCTTGCCGCCTCCCTCTGCTCCTGGGTGAACCCGGACGAGGGCATCAGGCCGGTGACCAGCAGGAGCCGGTCATAGCCCTGGCTGTCCATAAAGGCAAGGGTCTGCTCCTCCAACTGCGACTGGTCTTCCTGGGAGTAGTCTATCTCCGTAATGGCGCAGGCGTGCTCGAAGCCGAGGCTGTCGAGGCTCTTTATCTCGTCCGGCCTCTGGAAAACCCGGACGTCGGCTCCGGTATAGCCGCACTCTTTGAGGAGCGTAGCGGCCTGGGCAAAGGAAATTCCTTCCTGCCGGGCTATTGTTTCAATGTGGTCGCAGAAGATGGAAATCTTTGGGACGCTCGGGGCCTTGTTGCAGGAGAAAAGAGAGAAAATCGCAGCAAAAATCAGGAGGACAGTAGGCTTTTTCATATCTTTTTTATAATATTTACCATCTAATGTAATTATTTTTTTGCAATACCCTGTAACGATATGAAAAAGCTGCTTCTTTTATTGGCATTTTCCGTAGCCCTCTTTACGGGCTGTTCCGGTAAAAAAGATTCACAGGAATTCCATATAGGATTCCAGTTGTACTCCGTGCGCCAGGACCTCGCCAGGGACTTCTACGGAACACTCAAGAAAGTCAGCGATATGGGCTTCGAGGGAGTGGAATTCTTCAACGAATACTCCGGAAACACCCCCTCGCAGGTGCGCCAGATGTGCGATGAACTGGGGCTTGTGATCTTCTCCAACCACGTGCCTTTCGCCGATATGATGTCTGACAT
This sequence comes from Bacteroidales bacterium, assembly GCA_017960545.1. Lineage (GTDB taxonomy): Bacteria > Bacteroidota > Bacteroidia > Bacteroidales > UBA932 > Cryptobacteroides. Next base: position 8,418 of record JAGCYZ010000022.1, on the reverse strand, counting down.
AGACAAGGTCATAGAAGAAAGCCGTATCCTTGGGGTAGAGTACATCACTTTCCCGTATATGGATGTGCCCAGCCGTCCCGGCGTCAATCCGGATCGCTTCAAAGAAACGGTGAAGGCCATAGGGGAAATAGGGGCAAAAGTCAAGGCCGCGGGCTTCCAGCTGCTGTATCACAATCACGATTTCGAATTCGCCAAACTTCCGGACGGAACAGTGGGGCACGACTATATCTTCTCATCAAACTCTTCTGAGAACGTTCAGGTAGAACTGGATGTCTGCTGGGCGGACTACGCCGGCTTCAAGGTTGACGAAATTGTCCGCAAATATGCAGGCCGCATCCCCGTCCTGCATATGAAAGACTACTATCAGGAAGGCAAGCTCGATTCTGACCCGTATGCCCTCATAGGAACGGAGAACCAGGGCGGCGGCAACAGGTCCGGCGGGCGCGGAAGGTTCGAGTTCCGCCCTCTTGGAAAGGGCGTGATGAACTTCGCTCCCATTATCGAAGCCGCCCGCGCCTCCGGCGTCAAATGGATGTGCGTAGAGCAGGACGATCCCTCCGCCGGCGCCCGCGACCGCTTCGAAGGCCCGGAAATAAGCATCCAGTTCCTCCGCGACAACCTCCCCGCCAAGTAATAACCGTCCACAAACGCTCTTTGCTTGGGCCGAATTGTTTTCCATATCGACGTTAATTCCGCTTTCCTCAGCTGGACTGCGGTCAAGTTGCTGAACGAAGGCCAGCCGGACATCCGTCTGGTGCCTTCAGTGGTATCCGGAGACCCTTCTGACCGCAGGAGCATTATCGCGGCCGCTTCTATGCCCGCCAAGAAATTGGGTATCAGGTCCGCGCAACCTGTTTCAATGGCGCTGCGCATCTGCCCTTCGCTGGTAATTGTCCAAGGAGACTGGTCCTGGTACCGTGAGTGCTCGCAGGGGTTCATAGCTATCTGCCGTGAGTATTCTCCCGTCCTTCAGCAGTTCAGCATTGACGAGTGCTTCATCGATATGAGCCTGCGCTGCGGCGGGCGCGATCCCGTGGACGTCGCCACGCAGCTTAAAGAAGATATCAAAGCACGTATGGGGTTCACGGTCAACGTGGGTGTAGGCCCCAACAAGCTGCTGGCAAAAATGGCGTCAGACTTTGAAAAGCCCGACAAAGTGCATACCCTGTGGGAGAGCGAAGTGCAGGAAAAAATGTGGCCCCTGGGCGTGCGGGACCTGCTTTGGGTGGGAAAGAAAACCGAAGAGCGGCTCACTTCCAACGGCATAAAGACCATCGGAGACCTGGCAAAGATAGGACTGGGATCATTGTCCGGGATGGTTGGGCGCAGATACGCCCTGCAACTGCACGAGAACGCCAACGGAATAGACGACTCCCCCGTGGAGACGGAGATTCCGGAGGCAAAGAGCTGCAGCGCAGAAAGGACATTCGCCAAAGACCTGTCAGATCCAAAAGACATAGACCGCGCGCTCTTCAATGTAGCCTGCATTGTGGCTCACCGCATCCGCAGGGATAACTTCCGCGCTTCCACCGTATCTATGTTCATCAAACACAGCGACTTCACCGTATTGCAAAAACAGACCTCGCTTTCACAGCCCACCAACATTACAGCAGTAATCCTGAACGAGGCCAGGCGCCTCCTTTCAGAGGTCTGGGACGGAGTCACCCCCTTACGCCAAGTGGGACTGGGAGTATCCAAACTCACACACGATTTCTACGAGCAGATGTCCCTGTTCGAAGACCCCAAGATGGACTATTACCGCCAATGGGACCGTGAATACGACCAAAAACGCGCTGACGCAAAAGAAGAACCTTTCCGAAAAGGATAACGAAAGCTTAAAGTGCTCCTTGCAGAAAAGCGAATACAAGAACGGTACGAAGTCAGACTGCTTGGCATTCCTTGACTAGAACAATCTTCCTGGCATTGGGGATTGGATAACCACGAACAAACTCGGCTCCTTCATAGGTGTAAAAGCTAGTTCTGGGTTCTGTGTCTATCCTCTTTACTTGTTGTACTGTAAAAAATGCCCTTTGGATAACACCAAGGGGCTATTTTGATTAATTAAGATTGCAACAATACAACTAAAAATCTATACCTCGTATTTTATCCGCATATTCTTTCCAGATATCGGCAGATCTATATGCTTCAACACTTTGCGCCGGCACATAAATGCGTTGAAGGCTGGTAGAAATCAGGGGCTCACCTTCCCAGTCTGGTCTTTCAGTAAAGGGGAGAGCAAGCAGAGCAGGAGGAGTTACAGCATTGCAATAAACTGTCTTGAGGTTTCCACAGTTGGCGCATATCTCGTCCATTTCAACCATAGTGCTGGGTATAGTCAGTTCTTCTAGTTGAGGAGACGAAGAAAACACGTGCTGCTGAGCGACCTGGACGCCTTCCGGAATTGTTATTATCCTTGCTGCGGTACCCATGAAAGTTCCATATTGCAGTGATTCTACATTTGAAGAAATGCGTATAGTCGTTGCGGAACTGCATCCCCAAAAAGCTCTTCCTTCAAGGTTGGTGACTGAATCAGGAATGATGATTTCTTTTATACTGGAACATCCATAAAAGCATTGATTTCCAATTGAAACCACTGTTTCAGGAATATTGATTTCCTGTATGGAGGAACATTCCCAATACATGCCCTCCAGCAAATGTGTGGCATTCTGGGGAATGAAACATTGTTTGAGACTGTGGCACCCGGCAAAAGCAAAGCTCCGTATGTTGACTATCTGGTCACTGAAATTGATCTCTTCAAGATTGCTGCAACCAAAGAATGCTTTATCTCCAATTATATGGACACTCTCCGGCAATACTATCCTTCTGAGATTCTCACATCCGGCAAATGATGGAGAAGAAATCCAGTTAATGGAGATATAATACTGGAATTCAGGAAAAGATGTTACAAGGCCCTGGAATTCGCCAAAATAGCGTGGTTCCAGATACGTTATCTTCGCCGCTTCGGCCTTTGTCATCATTCCATCATCATAGAGGACCAGTTGCGAGATTCTGGCAAGTACATATTCATCCTCGAAGATGATGGGCACGTCCTTTATTGTCAGATTGCAAGAAGCCGTCAGGCCGCCATCTGAAGTGGTGGCAGTTATTACGGCGGATCCTTCGTCAACAGGAGTCACAATACCGTTTTGGACTCTTGCTATTTCTTCATTACTGCTGCTCCAGAAGATACTCTTGTCAGATGCGTTTTCTGGCAGGACAGTGGCTGTCAGTTCAAGATTCTCTCCGACCTCCAGCTCCGCCTCTGTCATGTCAAGGGATATGCCAGTAACGCGATATACGACTGTAATGCTGCAAGAAGCAGTTTTCTCGCCATCTTCCGTCGTGACCGTAATTGTAGCATTACCTGCTTCTATGGCTGTCACTGTTCCATCATTGATTTCGGCTATGCTGTTGTCACTGCTGCTCCAGGTAATATTCTTATTGGTTGCGTTCTCAGGCAGGACTGTAGCCGTCAATGTCAGTTGCTGTCCGACCTCCATTTCTGCACTTGTTCTGTCAAGTGATATTCCGCTGACGGAATAATGCTTAGGCAATACCGTAACACTGCATGAGGCGGTTTTCCCTCCGTTTGCTGTCTTGACTGTTATTGTCGTGGAACCTTCTTTCAAAGCCGTCACAACTCCAGCCCTGACAGTGGCCACACTCTCGTCACGGCTTTCCCATTCTACGCTTTTGTCAGTAGCATTGTCGGGGAGCACAGTTGCAACCAGACTCTTGAATTCCCCTTCTACTAAAGAAAGAGAAACTTCACTCAGAGAGACCGAACTGACAGGTATTTCTTTCTGGCAAGAAACCATCAAAATGGATAGGAAAGCTATAATAATAGATTTAAACTTCATGTTACAAGCATTTAATCATTATTGACAAGTTCAAATATACAAAAAAATAAAGCCTAGTATATCAGAACGATATGCTAGACTGTTTTTTTAAAAAGGAAAAGGCTCTCAGAAATCTGGGAGCCGTTTCTTTTATGATATAATGATTGTTAAATTTTAATCTACACGAAAAACAGGGGAGGCTACAATCTTGTGGGTGGTGACCAGCGCCCCAGAGGTCCTATGTCTGGGTCGTGGTCTCAATAAGGGACGAACCGGTCGCCGGCTTGTGCTCAGTCTTGTGGGCCGTCACGTTGCCGGTGAAGTCGTATCCGAACCAATCCTTCCCGACTCCGCCAGGATGTGTGGAAACCCTGTGCTGTACCACCTGCGCCTTGTAATCATAATAGCTCACGAATCAAAGATATTGATTTCCGGCGGTATTGTCAACACCATCAGGGCGAGGGTTGCTTTTCTAACTACAATAGTTTATTTTTACATTCATAACAAGAAATATGTTTATGAGGAGGGCATTTATTGCAGCACTGTGTGTAATGCTTCTGACTGGACTTTCTTCCTGCGTCAAAGACGTCATTATGGATGCGAAGGACAATCCTGCAGTTGCAGTGGCGTGCATTCTGTCTGACGATCCTGTTCAGGAACTGAATATCGTATATACAAAGGGAGCATCTCTGAAAGAAGCACCAAAGGTGATGGAGGCAGTCGCTGTTCTGAAAGATCTAACCACAGGCGAAACGAGATCCTTTGAGCGCCAGGAGGACGGTGTATGGAGGATGGACTATGCCGCTGTACCAGAGCACAGGTACAGGCTGGAAGTAACTGTTCCTGGATACGATACCCTTGTAGCGGAAGATACTATGCCTGACTCATTCCCTATTCATGTTCGCAACAATTACCAATTGTATCAGGTGCTTGAGATTCCTATTCCAGCCTCTTATGTGGAGGGGTATAATTTCGAAGATGATCCAAACTATGACTTATACAAGGATGATTTGTTGATCAGTGACGAACTTGACCCTAATGACTTGCCTCGAGGGGAGACCATTTTTGCCCTTTATCCAACGAACTATCCGCTGTGGATTTATGCGATGAATTATAATCCGGTTACGGGCCATCGAGAGATAGCTGATGAGATCTGCTCCGATTGCCCTTATCAAGATGACTTCAACTTATCAGGAAAGATATATGCCGCTCCACAATGGAATGAGCCCCTTCCATTTCCTGTCATGCCTCAATATGAATCACTGATGGCGGGCACCAACATTAAAGGTTTGTACCCTTCCCTTGAGGGACGTCCTTTGCACATTAAGTATATCCGCATTGCTCCTATTAGAAAGGATCCTACGATTCTCTCAATAGACCATTTCAAAATTTCCGGCAATTTCAGTGGGAAATACAACTGTCCTGACAATATCTTTTACTATAATTATCACGGGAATCCTATCAGTTATGTGCGCGACCTTGCCGATGACGAAGGATATGTTGTCTGTATGGCTGTTTCTGAGGTGCTTGACAAGTACTTCAAGAATGCCTATGAATTGCAGGAACTGGAAGCATCGACAGACTTGTCTGCAATCTACCTCCGGGACAATTTCTATGCAAACATTAAAGACATCAACGGTTATTCAAAACTGGGCGTGTTCGGCTGCAAGATAGAGCGGAAATGCCAGTGGTCCTCAGAGGGCCTACACGGCAATGAAAACTGGCCAAATAGATGGTTCCTATGAAAAGATGATTTCTAATAGCAAAATAGCCTTTTTATTGGCTCTCTTTATACCATGCCAGTTCCTAGGTGCCCAGGAACCGGCGTGGAAAAATGAAATAGTTCTGAAGAAATGACAGGTATTAATTAGGACTAGATGAAAAGAGGATACATAACAGCACTGTGTGTAATGCTTCTGACTGGACTTTCTTCCTGCGTCAAAGACGTCATTATGGATGCGAAGGACAATCCTGCAGTTGCAGTGGCGTGCATTCTGTCTGACGATCCTGTTCAGGAGCTCCATATAGTTTACACCAAAGGGGCTTCTGTTGAAAATGCACCAAAGGTGATGGAGGCAGTCGCTGTTCTGAAAGATCTAACCACAGGCGAAACGAGATCCTTTGAGCGCCAGGAGGACGGCGTATGGAGGATGGACTATGCCGCTGTACCAGAGCACAGGTACAGGCTGGAAGTAACTGTTCCCGGATACGACACCCTTATAGCAGAGGATACGATGCCGGACTCAGTACGGGTATATCTTCAGCATCGTTATTGGCTTGCTTTCTATGTTCAGAGTCCTAATGGATATCTTGAGGTGCCTTCTCCCACAGGAGACCTCGTACTTGCAGGTGGTCCCTGGTGGGAAGATGGGGAAGACCTTCCACGAGGAGAAACTTTTTTTGGAATCCTTTCACTAAATGATCCGGTATGGATATTTGCTATGAATTACAATCCTATTACGGGTGAACGTGAAATAGTTGATAACATATGTACGGATTATTCTGAGGCAGATCAATTTAACATAACAGGTGGTATATACACACCACCTCAATGGGAAGAGCGTATACCTTATCCTATATGGCCTCTGTACGAAGAACTGCTTAAAGATACTCATGTTAAAGCTTTGTATCCTTGGTTGGAAGGGAGTCCAATGCACAACAGTTATATTCGGATTGCGCCAAGGGACCTTGGGGGTTACCCCTTAGGTTTCGGCATTTCCGGTAGTTTCAATGGGATATTCAATTGTCCTGATAATTTTATGGATTTCAGGTTCCATCATGGCAATCATGGCTTTGTACGTAATCTGGCTGAAGATGAAGGATACGTAGTATGGACGGCTGTTTCAGATCAGTTAGACAAGTATTTAAAGGAAGCATTTCATTTTATGGGGATTAACACTTCAACAGATTTGACCACAATATATCTTAGAGATAATTTCTATGCTAACATTAAAGATAGCAATGGCTTACCACAACTGGGCGTGTTTGGCTGTAAGATAGAACGGCAATTCCAGTGGTCATCAGAGGGCACATTCATTGATTATGACCAAAGCAGAGAGTCATCCTCATTCCAAGAGGCAGTAAGGGACTATTTCTATCCTTAATATGAGGATGGCAGATTATTAATCCTATGAGTATAATCTATATTTATCTTGCGTTATTTAGATTTTGTAAAATATATTTTATAAATTTGCAAAACATAATTTAGAAATATGCTTTACGAGAGAAGTCACTTAGCCCTGTTAAAGAGCCGTATGGCAGAGCCTAGGCGGCGGATGCAAATAATCATGGGCCCCCGTCAGGTGGGTAAATCTACACTTGTCGGTCAGTTCATTGATGGAATAAAGACACCATTCGACTCCTTTGCAGCCGATGGGGTTAACCGCTTTGATACAAGTTGGATTCCTGCCCGTTGGCAGGAGGCCAGAATGAAGATGGACCTTAATAGGGCTGTCGAGCATATACTCATCATTGACGAAATCCAAAAAATTATCGGCTGGAGTGAGCAGGTAAAAAAGGAGTGGGATGCTGATACTCGTGAAAAGCGCAATTTGAAAGTCATACTGCTGGGATCCTCCCGGGCTCTTTTGGAGAAAGGCCTGAACGAATCACTGGAAGGACGCTTTGAGACTATCAAGATGGGCTTCTGGGAATGGCAGGAGATGCACGACGCCTTTGGATTCAATATGCAGCAGTACATATATTTCGGTGGATTTCCAGGACTTGCCCCTGATATCAGGGACGAGGATAGATGGCGGAATTTGATGGAAGATACCATCATTACCCCCATTCTTACGCGCGACATCCTGGAGATAGAGGAAATACGCAATCCGGCTCTTCTCAGGCAGGTGTTTGAACTTGCCTGTATGGAATCGGCCCGGGAACTGTCCCTTACCAAGATGCAGGGGACTATGAACAGCGGAACGGTGCCTACCATCAAGACCTACTTGAATATCTTGGATCAGACCATGTCTTTAAAACCAATTCAGAAATACTCTCCGTCTCCCATTAAGGAAAAGAATTCTGTACCCAAGATGCAAGTCTATAACAGTGCCTTCCGCAACCGTTATGGCCTTTATTCTTTCAAAGAAGCTATGACTGATTCTGCCGAGTGGGGAAGACAGGTGGAATCGGCCGTGGGAGCACATCTGGCCAACCGTTCAATCCTGGACGGATTCGATCTCCTTTACTGGAGGAACGACAGGAAGAAAGAGTGCGATTATGTCTTAAAGAAAGGGCAGGCCTTGGTGGCTATTGAAGTCAAGAGCAGCACAGCTGATGATACCAAAGGATTCCAAGAGTTCAGTAAACTTTATGCTGAGTGTATCACATCAGCCTTGATTGTTGGCCCTGAAGGCCTTCCTCTGGATGATTTCTTCCGTATTGACTTGAAATCCTTATTCAAAAAGTAATTTAACTTTTTTTGCCAAGTGATGAAGCCTCTCATTTATCTGTCTCTACTATTGCCGCTCCTTTTGACTTCCTGCGTCAAAGACGTCATTATGGATGCGAAGGAGAAGCCGGCAGTGGCGGTTGCGTGCATCCTTTCTGACGATCCGGTCCAGGAACTGCATATCGT
>JAGCYZ010000021.1 GCA_017960545.1 Bacteroidales bacterium | reverse complement strand
ATGGTAAGGATGACCTGCTACGCCCCTATCTTTGTGAATGTCAATGAAATGCAGTGGGATACCAACCTGCTGGGCTACAATGCCATAGAATCTTACGGAGCTCCTTCGTACTATGTTCAGTGCATGTTCTCCAAGAACCTTGGCACCGAACTCCCGGCATCGTCCATAGCAAACGCTCCCGTAAATCCTGATACCAATTACGAAGACGTTTACTACAGCGTTACCAAAGACTCCGATTACATATATCTGAAGGTCATAAACGTATCGGGTAACGAATATCCTTTCCAGGCGGACATACAGGGTGTTTCCAAGGTTATGTCAAAGGCTGTGGTGACTGTTCTGAAATCGGCTTCCGACAAAGATACCAATACCATTGACGACCCTCAGAAAATAGTTCCTGCAGAAAGCGTAAAGACCGGCTTCGGAAAGAAGTTCACCTATACGCTGGAACCTTATTCAGTAAACGTATTCAAACTTCAGTACAAATAGGACTATGGAAGGCTCAGTGGCAGACGGTCGCTGGTTTGCGGCAAGGGTGCGCAGCGGACACGAACTGATGATGAGGACGCGCCTCACCGAGCTGGGCGTGCGCAACTACATTCCCAGCAGGGAAGTGACGCGCGTGCGCGGCCACAAGCGCTGCAAGGTGGAGGCGCCCGTCATCCCCAACCTTATCTTCCTTTTCTGCCCCAAGTCCAAGGCCTTGTCGCTGGCTAACGGTTATGGCCTGCCGCTCAAGTATCTAATAGACCATTCCACCCGTACGCTGCTTGAGGTGCCTTCCAAGCAGTTGGAAGATTTCATAAGGGTGATAGAGGAGGACCCTTCCACCCTATGCTCTCCGGACCAGGTTTTCAAGCCCGGGCAGAAGGTCCGCGTCATTGCCGGAAACCTTTCCGGAGTAGAAGGCGAGGTGGAAATGCTTCCCAACCGTACGTTCCTGATTATCAGCGTCTGCGGCCTCCTGCGCGCCCGCATCCAGATCCCCCGCGCCTACGTCAAAGCTATTTAGTCCCTTCGGTCGCTAATTAGTCCCTTCGGTCGCTTCGCTCCCTCAGGGTGACAATGAGTGTCATCCTGAGCGCAGCGAAGGATCTCCGTTCGGTCGCTAATTAGACCCTTCGGTCGCTTCGCTCCCTCAGGGTGACAATGAGTGTCATCCTGAGCGCAGCGAAGGATCTATTCCAAGGTATCAGCCAAATCCTTCCTTTCTGGATTAATTGTATCAATCAATTCATCCTTTTTCCTCCGAACCCACCCTTTCAACTGCTTCTCTCTTGCAACGGCCTGATCTATAATTGAGAAGGTTTCATAATAGACCAGTTTCTTGCACTTATATTTTTGAGTAAAGCCGGGTATCACTCCTGATTTGTGCTCAGAAACTCTCCTTTCAAGGTTATTTGTGACACCAATATAGAGAGTAGTGTTATTTGAGCTTGACATTATGTAGGTATAATACGTTTTGTACATTTTGAGTGTTTTTATAGAACAGAGTATTCTGTCGCATATAAATATAATAGATTCTTCGGTCGCTTCGCTCCCTCAGAATGACAATAAACGTTTAAATGACAGGAGGAAGCTCATAATGACATTAACAAGGTTTTTATTATCTTTACGGCAAATAACAGCTTCAAAGAATGAAAATAGCAATAGCAGGAACGGGATATGTGGGTTTGAGCATGGCGACACTGCTGGCTCAGCACAACAAGGTCACGGCCGTGGATGTGATTCCGCAGAAGGTGGATATGATCAACCACGGAGAATCGCCCATCAAGGACGATCTTATCCAGGAATACCTTTCCGGCAAGGCTCTGGACCTGAAGGCCACCCTGGACGGCCCTGCGGCATACAAGGATGCAGACTTTGTAATCATAGCCACGCCAACGGACTACGACCCCCGCCAGAACTTCTTTGACACCTCCAGTGTGGAATCCGTAATAGACCTTGTACTGAGCGTCAACCCCACCGCAACTCTGGTGATAAAGAGCACCATCCCCGTTGGATACTGCCGAAGCCTCTACGCCAGATACGGCAACAGCCTCAACCTGCTTTTCTCGCCCGAGTTCCTGCGGGAGAGCAAAGCCCTCTACGACAACCTCTACCCAAGCAGGATCATAGTGGGCTATCCCAAGCAGAACCGCGCAGACCTGCTGGCGCAGGCGCAGGCTTTCGCCGCGCTGCTGCAGCAGGGAGCGCTCAAGCAGGACATCCCCGTCCTGTTTATGGACACCAAGGAGGCCGAAGCCGTAAAACTCTTCGCAAACACCTACCTGGCGCTGCGCATCAGCTACTTCAACGAACTTGACACCTATGCGGAGATGAAAGGCCTTGACAGCAAGGCCATCATAGAGGGCATCGGCCTTGATCCCCGCATTGGAACCTTCTATAACAATCCCAGTTTCGGTTATGGCGGCTACTGTCTTCCAAAGGACACAAAACAGCTCCTGGCCAACTTCCAGGATGTTCCGGAGAACCTGATAGACGCAATTGTTAACTCGAACCGGACCCGCAAGGACTTTGTGGCAGACCAGGTACTGAAGATGGCCGGTTACTACAATTACTCCGGGGCAAACCAGTGGGACCAGGCAAAGGAAAAGGACGTCACTGTTGGCGTCTTCCGCCTTACAATGAAGTCCAACTCAGACAACTTCCGCCACAGTTCCGTCCAAGGGATAATGAAGCGTATCAAGGCAAAGGGCGCCACCGTGATAGTGTACGAACCCTCACTGCCTGACGGCAGCAGTTTCTTTGGAAGCGAGGTGGTGAACGACCTGGAGGAGTTCAAGCGCCGCAGCAGCGCCATCATAGCCAACCGCTATGACGCCGTCCTTGACGATGTCTCCGACAAAGTTTACACGCGCGACATCTTCCGCCGTGACTAGTCCAGTTCAAAGTGGACGGTGGTGTCGTAGTCGTTCCAGTTGCGCAGGTCCAGTGTGATATTCTTCTGGTCATAGACATTGCTGAACTGGGTGTCCTCTACGGTACCGGTCTCCCACAGAAGGTCTTTCCAGTGAACCTGGGCGAGGCATTCCTGAGCCTCCTGTAGAGTGAGGATGCCGCGGTGGCCCTCAAGGTAACCGCCGGCAGTCTCGTAGCGCCACCAGCTCTTGCTGTGGGGGTTGCCCACTGCCGCGTCGGGCTCGGTGGTATAATACTTGGGCGAGAGCAGGTGGTTGGTGACCAGCATATAGTTCTGGGAAGGATCCTTGCGCACGGTCATCGACTTCCAGCCGTCCTCCTTGTCGAACTCCAGCACTGCACAGTCTCCGTTGGCATCGGCAATCATATAATGATAGCCGCTTCCCACGGTGATGTCGTGCCTTATGTCAACGGTAGAGGCAAGGTCCAGGGCCTCCTGTACGGTGGCGCATCGGTCAAGCCACAGCCTCATTATTACTGAGGTTCCCACATCGTGCTTGTCAGTGCTTTGCTGGGAAGCCTGCTTGGGGAGGGCCATTATGGAGGTGCAGAGACCTTTTTCGTTAATGCCGTCAACGGGAGCGTAAATGGCTGCAAGGCAGCTCAGTTTCTGGGCAAGCGATTCGGGAAGCTTCTCCAGGGAATAGCCAAAGTGGGACATATCGCTAACGGCAATGGAGGCGTAGCCCTTCTTGGGGTGGGATACGGTGACCATCGTGGGGTTTTTGAAATAGTCGTAGTTTCGGCCGTACCAGAAGCCCTGGCCATCGGCTTTGGTAGCTTGGAAACTGGTGCAGTTGAAGGTGCCCAATTCGCCGTTCTCATCGGCAACCTGGGCGCTTTTCATCTTTATGGGGATGCCCTTGCCTATGCGGCCTATGACGTAGTCAAGGAGCTCGGAGTTGGAATCAACGTCCTTTTCTATAACATCGTCAAGGTCATAGGAAGCTTTGTACTCCATATGATAGAGGTATTTGTTGCCGCCGACGGAATGGATGGTCCTGATAGAGGCAATCTCTCCGCCCCAAATGCAAAGGACGGCAATACAAAGGGCTGCAAGGATACCTAAAATCAAGAAAATAACTCTTTTCATTGCAAATAATATTGGCCAGACTCAAAGTTAAGAACTTTAGCTTTGGAATCAAATTATATCTATGTTAGATTTGTAAAGATATCTCATTAAAATGATAGAATATGTTCACACTTATAGAACTGCCGTATGCGCCCGATGCACTGGAACCGTTCATCAGCTCCCAGACCCTTTCTTTCCATCACGGAAAGCATCTTCAGACCTATGTCGATAACCTGAACAAGCTGCTGCCCGGCAGCGGATTCGAAGACCTCCCGCTGGAAGAGATTGTCCGCAGGGCATCTGCCGGCCCCATATTCAACAACGCCGGCCAGATCCTCAACCACAACCTGTACTTCACGCAGTTCAGACCCTTCGGCAAGCCTCAGGATGACAAAGAACGTGTCATTCCCAGCGACAATGTCATTCTGAGCGAAGCGAAGAATCTCTCCTCCGCTGTCATTCTGAGCGAAGCGAAGAATCTCTCCACCCAAATCATCTCCCAATGGGGCACCCTTGCCGCCTTCAAGGCAGACTTCGAAGCCAAAGGCGCGGGCCTGTTCGGCAGCGGCTGGGTGTGGCTTGCCGCCGCCCCGGACGGCTCCCTGCAGATCACCCAGGAGCCAGGTGCCGGCAACCCCGTCACCCGCGGCCTCAAGCCCCTCCTCACCTTCGACGTCTGGGAGCACGCCTACTACCTGGACTACCAGAACCGCCGCGCCGCCCACCT
>JAGCYZ010000001.1 GCA_017960545.1 Bacteroidales bacterium | reverse complement strand
GAGTTCCGCATAGCGGACAACAAGGGCAATTCCACCAACAACTTCATAGAGCTTTACAACGCATCGGACAATGCGGTGGATATCTCAGGATGGACGGTAACGGAGCATTCCAAGAACATCCCGTTCTCCTCCTCCATCAACATTCCTTCAGGAACAAGACTTCATCCAAAGGCTTTCTACCTGATAGGCCTGTCCAATTCAGGACTTGCGGTGGATGCGGCCAAGGGGGACAGCAAGGTGTACGTACGCACGCTGGAGGGTATGTCCGAGGGAGACGAAGTGACCATAGGCTTTGGCAGGAATGCGGAGAAACGCCGCATAAAGGCTATAGTGAACACCCTGGACAATCCTATGCGCACCCAGGTGACCCCGTCAAACCCCACTTTCGTATTCCAGCCCCTGCCCAACGGCCCGGATGACAGGCAGTTCGAACGCTTCCCTGCAGGAAGTTCCAGCATCCCCGTGATAAGCGTGGCCAATGTGAAGGTAGGCCAGAAACTGGCTATAGGTTATGGTGCCCAATATCCGCATTACGGCCAGTCCCAGGAGCGTTATGAGGTTGTTACCGTCACAAATGTGGGCAAACCGGGAACGCACGCCTATACTTCCTACGAGTCTTACAAAGGAGAGAATGTCCTGCGGGTTTCCAGCGTCAACAATATATCCCCCGGAGACAAGATTCTCCTGGACATAGACAGCGAGGGACACGGAAAGGAACTGGTTACGGTGAGATCCGTGGGCACCGCATCGTCACGCAGGCCATACAACGGCCCTATGACCCTTGAGCAGGCAGGTACGGGACTGACCCTCACCGCGCCCCTTAAATACGACCATAGCGCCAATGTTCCTTTCTCCGTGCTCGGTACGGGTATCTCCTTCATACCGCCCACAAAGTTCGACCATTACAGCAACGAGCCCGTATTCGCACTGGTTTACGCCCTTGAACTGGACGAACCGTTGAGCGCGGACCACCCTGCAGACGACGTGGTGTTCGACGCCCGCGTCACAACGGCCGGATATCAGGACGAGTACCCTGCAGACCTGCTCTTCGGAGGCCCGGCGCTGCTGCCCAACGGCGGAACCATAGTGCTGCGCGACTCCCGCGGCCTGGTGGTTGACGCCCTCAACTACGGGCGTGTCCTTGATTCGCAGTATGCCGAAGGCTACCACGCGGAATCCGGCTTCGACGCTATGGGAAGCCTTGTGATGACTCCCTACGTGGTTAACATAGACGGCTATCACAACCCGGTGAACAATGTCCAGCTGCCTAACCTTAGCGCAGGCCGTTTCCCGGACGGCAACGACACTGACAACAATAAATACGATTTCCAAGTACAGCCATACTGCCACCTTGCTGAGGATTTGGAAGCCGGAGGGCAGATTGTCAGGGTCAGCTCAACCGAGGGCCTTAAAGCCGGCCAGAGGGTGTTCATAGGCGGTGCAGACAACTGCGAACAGGCTGTTGTGGCAACCGTGGGGATAGTCTTTGGGGATTATGAGGGAAATGCGGTAGGCCTTTCCGCTCCGCTAAAGAAAGTTCACAAATCCGGCGAGGCGGTTTCAGTGAACATCCCTACTCCGGGCGCTCCCAACCGCTATTAGGGGAGGCTCCCGGGATAGACTTCCGGTAGCAGACGCTGAGCCAAAGCGTACGCACCAGAAGATGGATGAAATATGCGCCCAGCAGTACGTGTATTGCCGCGGCCTGGTAATTTACGGGGGAGGAGCCGTCCAGAATGGCTTTTCCCCCGAACCAGCTCAAGAAGAAGAACAGGGCGGCGGCCAGCATAGCGTCGCGTATGGGCCTGGACGCCGTGGCCCCTTCGTAGATTCCGTCCCAGGTGAAGGCGGCGCATCCCAGCGGCGGCATTGCAATGAGCCAGGGCAGGAACTGCCTGCAGGCCTGCACCACATCCGCATCGGAGGTCATAAGGCGCAGCAGGGGCACTCCCAGTGCCCAGTAAATGCCTATGAACAGCACCGCAACGCCCATGCTCCAGTTGAACACGGCCTTCACGCCGCCCCGCATACTGGAGTAATCTTCCGCCCCTATGAACTTGCCCGTGAGGGCCTGGCCCGCATAGGCGAAGCCGTCAGTGAAGAATGAGAATATCATAAGGATCTTCATCATTATTGCACTGGAAGCCAGCATAAGGTCTCCGAACTTGGCGGAGATGATGGTGAAGCCTATATAGATTCCAATAAAGCCCAGGGAGCGCAGGAACAGGTCCGCGTTCATACTGAAAAAACCCTTCAGTCCGTCTCCTCCAAGCGAATCCACCGCATCCTTTGCCGTCATTCCGGCAAATACCTTCTTACGGTATTTGACCAGTACGGCGCAAGTGGCGAAGATAAGGCCTGAATACTGGGCCACGAGGGTTCCATAGGCCACGCCCTTGAACCCGAAGCCGTCCCACGGGCCTATTCCAAGGGCCAGGACTATGCTCGAAATTATGTTCATCCCGTTTACCACAAGGTCCGTCCACATTGAGCTCACGGTATCCTGCATACCTATGAACCAACCCCTGAACGTCATCAGGGACAGGGTGGCCGGGGCGGCCCAGACGCGTATGTAGTAATACTGCAGGGCCAGTTCCTTGACTTCCGGGGTGCAGTCTATTACCAGGAAGGCCAGCTTGGTGAAAGGAATCTGGATGGCCAGAACCATCAGGGCAAGGATGAGGCTGAGGCCTATTCCGCGGAAGAACGTGCGGGCGCAGGCGGCGGGGTCGCCGCGGCCGAAGGCCTGGGCCGTGAGCCCGCCCGTGCCCGCCCGCAGGAAGGCGAAGTTCCAGTACAGCAGGTCGAATAGCATCGAACCTATGGAGATGCCGCCGATGCTTGCCGCGGCCGCGCCTGAAAGGTGTCCGGACACGGCAATGTCCACCATTCCCACTATGGGCACGGTTATGTTTGCAAGTATGCTGGGGATTGCCAGCCTGAGGATTTCCCGGTTTATGGCTTTCATCGGAACTTCTTGTCTTCTTCCAGCATTCCCAGGTAGGAATTGTAGCGTTCCGCGCTTATCTGACCGTTGTCAACGGCCTCTTTTACGGCGCATCCGGGTTCGTGCGTATGCGTGCAGGGCGTGAAGCGGCATCCGCGGGAAGCCTTGAGCATTTCAGGGAAATACAGGGCTATCTCGTTCTTGCCAACATCCACCAGGCCGAAGCCCCTGAGACCGGGGGAGTCTATAACGAAGCCTCCGCTTTGGATGGGGTACATCTCGTATCGGGAAGTGGTGTGCTTGCCCTGCAGGTGCACGTCGGATATCTTTCCAACTTTTGGGTCAAGGGAGGGGTCCAGCGCCTTTATGAGAGATGACTTACCGCTTCCGGATTCTCCGGAGAACAGGCAGACGCGGTCCTTGCAGGCCTCGCGCAGTTCATCTACGCCTTCGCCCGTACGGGCGGAAGTCTCAATGATGCGGTATCCCGCGCTTCCGTAAATGCGGTGGAAGGATTCCACTTCCTCCGGAACCTCGTTCCTATAGAGGTCCATTTTGTTGAGGACTATCAGGGCTGGCACGTTGTAAACCTCGCAGGTGACCAGGAGCCTGTCCAGGAACTGGAGCCTTATCTGGGGGAAATACAGCGACACCACAATCACGGCCAGGTCCAGGTTGGCCCCAATGATATGTGACTGGCGGCTGAGGTTGGTGGAACGGCGGATGACGTAGTTGCGGCGAGGCTCTATCTCAGTGATTACGGCGGGGTTGAGCTCAGACGCTTCGCCGTCAAGGGAGTAGCAGACACGGTCTCCCACGGCCACGGGATTGGTGGCGGTGCTGCCTTCCAGGCGCACCTTGCCCCGGAGTACGGCCGGGAAGAGCTCCCACTGCGGAAGTTCCGACAGCATATAATGGCTGCCGGCATTCCTGACTACCGTCGCTTTTCCCTTTTTTACCATAACCGGGGCAAATATACTATTTATATTTTGTATATTTGTTTACTAAACCCACTGCCATGGCTAGCTATAACCAGATTGAAAAAGCGGTTGCAAGCCTTTTCCAGGACATCCGTTTCACCCACGAACCCCGGGGTCTCTACGACCCTCTCAGGTATATGATAGAGATTGGCGGCAAAAGGCTGCGCCCCGCGCTCTGCCTTACCGCTTACTCCCTGTACAAGGATGTTTTCTCAGAAGAGGTGCTCCAATGCGCCGCCGCGCTGGAAGTTTTCCACTCTTTCACCCTGATCCACGACGACATCATGGACCGTTCCCCAATGCGCCGCGGCAAGAGCACGGTCTGGACAAAGTGGGGGGAAGACACAGCCATCCTTTCAGGCGATGTGATGTGCATTGACGCATACCGCCGTCTTGCCTACGCGCCGGCCGCGGTGCTCCCGCAGGTGCTGGACCTCTTCTCCATAACCGCCGCACAGGTGTGCGAGGGCCAGCAATATGATATGGACTTCGAATCCGTAGATTCCGTGCCAATGCAGGACTATATGAAGATGATAGGCCTCAAGACCGCCGTCCTGCTTGCCTGCTCGGCCAAGATGGGCGCCCTTGTCGCGGAGGCCCCGCAGGAAGATGCGGACGCCCTCTACCGCTACGGCCACGCCCTTGGCCTCGCCTTCCAGGTGGCCGACGACTATCTTGACACCTATGGGGATGAAAAGGTTTTCGGCAAGCCCATAGGCACGGACATAATCAACAACAAGAAGACCTGGCTGCTGACCAAGGCAATGGAACTGACCCAGGATAAGGGCCGTCTCAAGGAGATAATGGCCCTGCCGGTGGATACCAAGGAGCAGAAAGTGGCCAAGATAATGTTTATGAAATCCGAGTTCAACAAACTGGAGATCCCCCAGGCTGCCGTGCAGGAGATACGGCGCCTGAGCGACCTGGCTTTGGGAGAGATTGCCGGAATCCCCGGCAACGAAGCGCTTAAGGAATTCGCAGAGAAACTTGTAGGACGTGCTAAATAAGAAAGAACTGGAAATAATGGCTCCGGCCGGCAATTTCGAATGCCTCCGCGCAGCCATCCAAGGCGGGGCGGACTCCGTCTATTTTGGCGTGGGGCAGCTTAATATGCGCTCCCACTCCGCCAACAACTTCAGTCCAGCGGACCTCGCCGAGGTGTGCCGCATCTGCCGCGAGGCCGGGGTCAAGAGTTATATGACCCTTAACATAGTCCTGTATCAGGAAGATCTGGACGCAATGCGCCAGGCCCTGGACGCCGCAAAGGACGCGGGAGTGGACGCAATCATCGCGTCCGATATGGCGGCCATAGAATACTGCCGCCAGATAGGCCTGGAAGTGCATATCTCCACCCAGCTGAGCATCTCCAACGTGCTTTCCCTCAAGTTCTACGCCCAGTTTGCAGATGTCATTGTCCTTGCCCGCGAGCTGAACCTGAATCAGGTTAAGGACATCTGCGAGACAATAGAGAGGGAGCATATAACCGGTCCGTCCGGCAACCTTGTGCGTGTAGAAATGTTCGCCCACGGAGCCCTTTGTATGGCAATTTCCGGCAAATGCTACCTGAGCCTCCACGCATATGGCGCGTCTGCAAACAGGGGATCCTGCTTCCAGGTGTGCCGCCGCGGCTATGAAGTCACTGACCTGGAGACAGGCAACCAGCTGCACATAGACAACAAATACATAATGTCCCCCAAGGATCTGTGTACCATAGAGTTTATGGACAAGATCATAGACGTGGGCGTAAAGGTGTTCAAGATTGAAGGCCGTGCGCGCAGTG
The DNA here is from genome assembly GCA_017960545.1 of Bacteroidales bacterium. GTDB lineage: Bacteria > Bacteroidota > Bacteroidia > Bacteroidales > UBA932 > Cryptobacteroides. The sequence continues at coordinate 6,268 of JAGCYZ010000001.1, read as the reverse complement.
CGGAGTACGTCAGGAAATGCGCCTCCTGCTACAGGCGCGCCGCGGACGCCGTCTGTGATGGGACCTACACCCCGGAACTGGCTGCCTCCCTCAAGGAGGAACTCGCCCAGGTGTTCAACCGCGGGTTCTGGGACGGCTACTACCAGGGCGCCTATCTTGGGGAATGGAGCGAGGTTTACGGCAGCCAGGCCACCCGCACCAAGGTTTACTGCGGCAAGGTCACCAACTGGTTCGACCGGATTGGCGTTGCGGAGATTTCCGTAGATTCCGCCCCGCTGAACGTGGGTGACAACGTGCTGGTGATAGGATCCACCACCGGCGTGGTGGAATTCACCGTGGAGGATATGCGTGTAGAATTGAAGCCGGCGGAAACCGCCCCCAAGGGAGTCAGGTGCTCCGTTGCCAGCCCCCAGAAACTCCGCCGCGGAGACAAACTGTATATATTCAACCCTAATTAATATCATATGAAGAAAAGGAATCTGTTTTTGCTGATCGCTGCCGCAGTTGTGGTTCCGGCAGCCTTCCTTGCAACCCTCTCCCAGGCCCAGCAGCGTAACGCCCCAGCTCCCGAGAGGCCGGAAGGCCCGTGCGACATCTATGCCGCTGCGGGTAATCCTTGCGCGGCGGCCCACAGTACCACCAGGGCCCTGTACAAGGCCTATGACGGTCCTCTCTACCAAGTAGTACGCGCCTCCGACGGCCAGACTCTGGACATTGGCGTGACTCCTTCCAGGCGCGGCGAGGCCGGCGGCTATGCAGACGCCGCCGCCCAGGACCGCTTCTGCGCGGACACCTACTGCTTCATCTCCATCATCTACGACCAGTCGCCCCAGGGCAATCACCTTATCCAGGCTCCCCGCGGAGCGTTCCTGGGCCCTGCTATGGGAGGTCTTAACAACATCCCCCTGGCCGATATGGCACCCGCTTCGCTCAATGGACACAAGGTTTACGGTGCGTTCATAATCCCCGGTATGGGACTCCGCTGGAACGACCCTACAGGCACCGCAGTGGACGACCAGGCCGAAGGCCAGTACTGGGTGATCAACGGCCATCACTACAATGACGGCTGCTGCTTCGACTATGGCAACGCCGAGACCGACTCCCGCGACGACGGCGACGGCACAATGGAGACCACCTATTTCGGAAACGCCACCAACTGGTATTACGGCTCACAGCCGGGTCCCTGGCTGATGACCGACCAGGAGAACAACCTTGTTGGCTGCGTCACCGATTCTCCCACCAACAAGTATTGCGAGACCCTGGAAAGCATCAACTGGAGGTTCGTCACCGAAATGGTTGACGGTGAGCCCCACCACTGGCGCTCAATGGGCGGAAACGCCCAGGAAGGCCTTCTGGGCGTACTTTACGACGGCATCCGCGTCCAGAACGACCGCAACAGCTACGATCCTATGCGCAAGCAGGGCGCCATCCTCCTTGGTAACGGAGGCGACAACGGAAACGTTTCTTCCGGAACCTTCTACGAGGGCGCCATGACCTTTGCCGGAACTTTCCCTACAGAGGCTACCAACCAGGCGGTACAGGCAAATATCGTTGCCGCCAAGTACAATGTGGCCACCCTTGAGGTAGGAGCGGCCGGCTCTATCGACACTCCCGACAGGGTACAGACCTGGGCGCCCAACACCACCCAGCACGTCACTGTCAAGTTCACCAACACTATAGGGGAGACCGTTGTGGGCCTCACCCTCACCGTGGTTCCTCCCAAGGGATGGAAGTACAACGTGCTGGGCAGCACCGACAAGGTGCGCAGCATCCGCACCATCCTCCCCGGCGAAACCGTTTACGTAACCTTCGCGGTTACTTCCGACGCCCAGCCTTTCAACGGGGACATCTCCGCAAGGGCCAACTGGAACAGCTTCGGCAAGACCTGGTCCGAGACCGCATACTCCAAGATCCGCAATGTCAATCCGGTCAAGCTCAACGAGTTCCGCATTGCCGACAACCTTGGCAACTCTTCCAATACCTTCATCGAGCTCTACAACCCTTCAGACAAGGATATAGACATTTCCAACTGGACCGTCACCGGCCACACGATGCACATTCCTTTCACTTCTTCCATAGTCATCCCTCAGGGCACCAAGATCGCCGCGAAGGGTTTCTATCTGATAGGCCTCTCCAATTCCGGCCTTGCAGTTCAGGCGGCCAAGGGAGACAAGACCATCTATGTGCGTGACATCACCGATATCAGGGAAGGCCACGAGATTGTGATTGGCACCGGTAAGAACGCGGAGAAGCGCAAGGTTGCGGCTGTTATCGACGCAGTTACGGATCCCAGGCAGTCCGGCTCCAACAACCGCGGCTGGGTGGCTCCGGGCTATCCTTCATTCATTTTCCAGCCCCTCCCCAACGGACCGGACGACAAGATGTTTGAGATGTTCCCCGCAGGCACCAAGAATCTTCCTGTCACATCCACGGCCAATTTCCAGGTGGGCCAGAAGATAGCCATCGGCTATGGCGCCCAGTATCCTGCAATAGGCGAGAGCAAGGAAAGCTACGAGGTGGTTACCGTAACCGCCGTAGGCAAGCCGGGAACCCAGGCTTATACTTCATATCCTGCAAAGAAGGGCGACAGGGTCCTCAGGGTATCCAACGTGACCAACATTTCCGAGGGTGACCAGATACTCCTGGACATTGACAGCGAAGGCCACGGCAAGGAACTGGTGACCGTACGCAAGGTGGGCACCGCATCCACCGCCCGCCCGGGCAGCGGCCCTATGACCCTTGAGCAGGCCGGCACCGGCCTCACCCTGAGCAAGCCGCTCAAGTACGACCACGCTGCCAATGTGCCTTTCGCAGTTAACGGAACGGGTATTTCATTCACTCCTGCAACCAAGTATCCTCACTGGAGCAACGAGCCTATACTGGCGCTTGTATATGCCATCGAGCTTGACGAGCCTCTTGCTGCAGACCACGACATTGACGACGTAGTCTTTGACGAAAGGGTCAAGACCGCAGGTTACCAGGACGAGGTTCCGGCAGACCAGCTGTTCGGAGGTCCCGCACTCCTGCCGCTCGGCGGTACCATTGTCCTTCGTGACAACAAGGGACTGGTTGCCGATTCGTTCAACTACGGACGTAACGTGGACACACAGTACAGCGAGGGTTATCACGGCGAGTCCGGAATCCATATGATGGGTAATTTTGTCAACACTCCTGCCGTTACGGACAGGTCTTACTACTATACCCCTACCCTCAATGTGGCAACTCCCAACCTGAGTTCCGGACGTTTCCCCGACGGATACGATACTGACAACAACAAGTACGATTTCCGTACGCAGCCTAATTTCAACCTTGCGGCCGATATGAACGCCGGAGCTGACAACATCCTGCTCACCTCAGTGGAGGGCCTTGTTCCCGGCCAGAGGCTTTATATAGGCGACCAGAACAACCAGGAGGTGGTTATGGTGGCTACCGTGGGCACCCAGGGCAGCACCGTCCTCAGGGACGCCGTCAAGGTTGGCGACACCCAGGTCAAGGTTGCAAATTCCGGAGACTTCCGTCCGGGCCAGCTCGTGCTCATCGGAGGCAACAAGGTTACCATCGCTTCCATCCAGCCGGCACCGCGCTTCCGCGGAGGCCAGCAGGGACAGCAGGAACCCCCGGCAGATACCATTACCCTTACCGCTCCCGTCAAGTTCTCCGCCATCCCCGGCTGTGAGTTCACCGGTACGGGCGTAGGTATTGCAACTCCGCTCAAGAAGGCCCACAAGGCAGGCGAGGCCGCTTCGGTCAACCTTCCTACCCCCGGCCGTCCCAATAAGTACTAGCAGGTTGTCATTCTGAGCGTAAGCGAAGAATCTGCTTCGAAGCGCGGTAATTGTTCGAAAGTGAAATAACAAGAGGCTCCGCCCAAATCACTTTCAAACAATTACCGCGACTTCTTCGCTTTTGCTGTGGCACTTTTGAGTCACAGACTCTGTCGTATATGCACAATGCCACCTGTTGAAAACTTTTTGATATGTGCTGATAAGTTCTCTTCCGAATGATTTGCTTTAGGAGTAAATTTGTTAGTATCAAGTCAAATTGTTTTTTATGACAACCGAAGAATTGATCTCCAATATCAGGGTGGTTCCGGATTTCCCCCAGAAAGGGATAATGTTCCAGGACATCACAACCCTTCTTCTTAATCCGGAGTGTCTGAAAGAACTCTCGGACAGGCTTTACGAGACATACAAGGACAAAGGCATCACCAAGGTTGTGGGCCTTGAATCCAGGGGTTTCCTGCTGGGAACGGACCTGGCCATACGTCTTGGCGCCGGTTTCGTGCTGGTACGCAAGAAAGGCAAACTCCCTGCCGACGTAGTTTCCGAGACCTATATGAAGGAATACGGCCCCGATACCATAGAAATCCATAAAGGGGCAATTTCCGAGGATGACGTCTGCCTTATCCACGATGACCTGCTTGCCACAGGAGGAACCATCGCTGCGGCATACAGGCTCGTAAAGAAATTCAACCCCAAAGATATTTACATCAATTTCATCATCGACCTTGTGGACTGCCCCAGGACCGTAGAGTTCTCCAAAGACGCCAAGATAGATTCCGTCCTTAAGGTAATGGAGTTTCCGGAGTAAGTTTTTATCATTCTAATTATATCTATGAAAAAGAAATTATTCATTGCAGCGATCGCTGTGTGCGCATTTGCCGTTTCCGCAAGTGCCCAGACCAATTTCCAGACTTTCTACGACCTTGGCAGAAAGCACTTCACCACCACTCTGGAGGGTTTCCACCAGGATAACTGGGGAAACACTTTCTTCTTCATCGATTACGATTACAACTACCGCGAGGGCAACACCGTTGTCTCTCCCAACAACACCTACTTTGAGATTGCACGCTGCCTGAATTTCTGGGGTGACAGCGCACTGGCTCCCCTGAGCCTCCAGGTTGAGTACAACGGAGGATTCGGAACGGCAGGAGACATGCTCTTCGCCTTCCCTGTGAACAGCGCATTCCTTTTTGGAGTAGATTATTTCCTGCATTCCGGAGATTTCAAGAACACTCTCAACCTCAAGGCACTGTACAAGAAATTCGTGCATATGGATTCCAACGTTCCCCTGCAGTTCACAGCAGTCTGGGGCATGCAGGATCTCTTCGGCCTCGCCGGACTTCGCTTCAGCGGATTCGCAGACCTCTGGTGGGAGTATGACCGCACAGTATTCCTTTCCGAGCCTCAGCTCTGGTTTGGCATCGGCGACCACTTCAACCTTGGCGGAGAGATTGAGTTCAGCTACAACTTCGCAGGTATGGAAGGCTTCAACGTTATGCCTTGCCTCGGTACAAAATGGGTATTCTAGAATTCTAAACTAAAATCTGAACTATGTCACCGTTCTTTCAAAAACTCTTCGGCTTTGACCCGCAGAAGCACAATGTCAGGACCGAGATCATAGCTGGAATCACCACGTTCCTTACTATGGCCTACATCCTGGCCGTGAACCCGAGCATCTTCGGCGCCCTGGCAGACCAGGGAATGCCTACCAATGCCGTCTTCACCGCAACTGCCCTCGCAGCCATCATCGGAACCCTGGTGATGGCCCTCTATGCCAAGAAGCCTTTCGCCCTTGCCCCCGGTATGGGCCTGAACGCCTTCTTCGTTTACACCGTATGCCTTACTATGGGATACAGCTGGCAGTTCGCACTCACAGCCATCCTGCTTGAAGGTATCATCTTCATCATCCTTTCCGTAACCAAGGTCCGCGACCTCATTGTAAAGGCAATCCCTGACACACTTAAGAAAGCCATTGGAGCAGGTATCGGCCTTTACATCGCTTTCATCGGCCTGCAGAACGCAGGAATCATCGTCAACGATGACGCCACCCTGGTTACCCTCGGAGATCTCACCACCGCCAACAGCGTCCTCTTTACGATAGGCCTTCTGCTCACTTCCATCCTGGTAGTGCTCAAGGTCAAGGGAGGCGTTCTCATAGGCATCCTTGCAACCACCCTCATTGGAATTCCTTTCGGAATCACCCATCTTGACGGAATCATCTCCACTCCGGCTTCTGTAGCTCCTGTATTCATGAAGTTCGAGTGGAGCCAGATATTCACCCTGGATATGCTTGTCGTTGTGCTCACATTCCTCTGTATCGATATGTTCGACACCATCGGAACCGTTGTGGGAGTGGCAGAGAAAGCACATATGATTGACAAGGAAAGCAGGGTGGAGAGTTTCGACAAGATATTCCTGGCCGATGCCGTCGCCACTACCGCCGGCGCCTGCCTGGGATCTTCCACAACCACAACATATATCGAGAG
>JAGCYZ010000020.1 GCA_017960545.1 Bacteroidales bacterium | reverse complement strand
TTCATAAGGCCGTTGCCCGTTCCCAGAAGGACGATGAGCATAAAGATGCCCCACGCCACGGCGAAGCCCGTGAGTACGGTGCGCAGCTTGTTGCGGCGGATGCTCTCGAATATTTCTGTGAAAAGGTCCCTCATTATTTCATTATGGATCCGGCTCCCAGCACGGAAGCGTTGTGCAGCCTGTTCTCCTCTATCTCCCCTATTACTCCGTCCTTGATGTGGACTATCTTGTTGGTGCAGTTGGCAACGCCGCTCTCGTGGGTCACCACAATGATGGTGACTTTCTCGTCCCTGTTCAACTGGCCCAGAAGGTCCATAACTTCCTCGGAAGTCTTGGAATCAAGGGCTCCGGTAGGCTCGTCGGCCAGGATTATGCGCGGGTTGGTGATGAGGGCGCGGGCAATTGCAACCCTCTGCTTCTGGCCTCCGGACATCTCGTTGGGATAATGCCCTGCCCAATCCTTAAGTCCCAGCCTGTCAAGGAATTCCATAGCCATTGAATGGCGTTTGCGGCGCGGCACTCCCTGGTAGAAAAGAGGGAGTTCCACATTCTCCACCGCGGTCTTGAAACCGATCAGGTTGAAGGACTGGAACACGAATCCTATCATACAGTTGCGGTAATCCGCGGCCTGGCGCTCGGTCAGGTCCTTGATGAGCTTGCCCGCCAGCCAGTATTCGCCGGTGTCGTAGTTGTCCAGGATTCCCAGGATATTCAGCAGGGTGGATTTGCCGGAGCCTGATGCGCCCATTATGGACACGAACTCGCCTTCCTCAATCTGCAGGTCTATGCCCTTAAGGACGTGGAGCGGCTGTGCTCCAAAGTATGTTTTGTTGACGTCTTTTAAATCTATTATCATGCACCACTAACTTTACCGGCCCTATTTGAAAAGAGCCTTGACAAGGGCGGGTATTCCGGAGACTTTCACAATCTGGATGTCTCCGCCCGGCTGCTTGTCCAATTTGGAGTACGAAGATATGTATATCTTTTTAAATCCCAACCGGCTTGCCTCCGCAATGCGCCTTTCTGTCTGGGCTACGGGGCGGATTTCCCCGCTGAGGCCCACCTCGGCGGCAAAGCAGACGTCGGAAGGGAGAGGATAGTCAAAGTTGGAAGAGAGGACGGCGCAGATCACCGCCAGGTCGCAGGCGGGGTCGCTCACCTTGAGGCCGCCGGCAATGTTCAGGAACACGTCCTTGGCACCAAGGCGGAAGCCGGCGCGCTTTTCCAGCACGGCCAGCAGCATATTCAGGCGGCGGACATCGAAGCCGGTGGCGGAACGCTGCGCCGTTCCGTACACGGCGGAGCTGACCAGAGCCTGAACCTCGAACAGCAGCGGGCGCGTGCCGTCAAGGGTGGTGCCGATGGCGGTGCCGCTGAGGCCTTCCTCGTGCATAGGGATGAGCATCTCGGAAGGGTTGGGGACCTCGCGCAGGCCGGAGGCGGTCATTTCAAAGACAGCCAGCTCCGCAGTGGAGCCAAAGCGGTTCTTTATGCTGCGGAGGAGGCGGCATGCACCGCGGTTCTCGCCCTCGAACTGGAGGACTACGTCAACGATGTGCTCAAGCACCTTGGGGCCGGCAATGTAACCGTCCTTGGTGATATGGCCTATGAGGATCACTGCAATGCCGCTTTCCTTGGCGAAGCGCAGGAGCGCGGAAGCCACCTCCTTCACCTGGCTCACGGAGCCGGGTGTGGAGTCTGCGGCCGATGTGTACATAGTCTGCACGGAGTCCACGACCATAAGCGCGGGCTTCAGCTGCGCGGCCTGGTCCAGGACGTCGTCAATGCAGGTTTCGCTGAAGATATGGCAGTGGGGGGCGGCTCCGCCCAGACGGTCTGCGCGCATCTTTACCTGGCGCGCGCTTTCCTCTCCCGTAACGTAAAGGGTCTCCAGGTCAGGGCAGGCTAGCGGGATCTGGAGCGAAAGGGTGGATTTGCCAATGCCGGGTTCTCCGCCAATGAGCACCAGCGACCCGGGGACTATGCCTCCGCCCAGCACGCGGTCCACCTCCGGATATCCCAGGGAGATGCGCTGCTCGGCGGTTGAGGAAATGTCCGAAAGCTGCTGAGGGGCGCGCACGCCGCCCGCGGAAGTGTTGCGGGCCTTTGCCGTGCCGGTCTCCAGCGTCTTTTCCACCATGGTATTCCACTCCCCGCAGGCGGGGCAGCGGCCCATCCACTTGGGACTCTCGTTACCGCAGGAGGTGCAGTACCATACCGATTTGCTCTTTGAACCCAATGTTGCCATAATCTATAAAAGTGACGTCTAATAGACGGATCTGTTTCGCGGAAGGTTGAAAACTTCCATATCTTTTATCTCCCCCGCCTCAATCTTGAAGCGCAGGGCGGTCTTTACCGTATGCCACCCTTGGTTGCCGCAGGCGCCGGGGTTGACGTAAAGCATATCAAACTGGCGGTCCTGCATCACCTTGAGGATGTGGGAGTGCCCGCACACGAAAATCTGCGGCTTGCAGTGCTCAATGAGAGCCTGTGCGCGCAGGTCATAGTGCCCCGGGCTGCCGCCGATGTGCGTCATCAGCACGGACATTCCCTCCCGTTCAAAATACTGGTAAGAAGGATGCAGGTGGCGGATATCCTGGCCATCGCAGTTGCCGTACACGCCCACCAGGGGCTTGAAGGCGGCAATGCTTGCAGCAAATTCCGCACCCGCTCCAAAGTCTCCGGCGTGCCACAGTTCATCCACGGGGGCAAGGAACTCCCGGATCTCCGGGTCGAAGGACCCGTGCGTATCGGAAATAAGACCTATATACATTTCAAATATACAGCCTGGACGGCGGTGAGCGCCGCGGTTTCCGTCCGCAGGCGGGACGGACCCAGGTGCACGGGGATGAAACCGCGCGAGACGGCCAGGGCCGCCTCTTCGCGGGAGAAATCCCCCTCCGGGCCTATAAGGACAATGATTTTCTTTGTCATCCTGAGCGCAGCGAAGGATCTAGATTCTTCGCATTCGCTCAGAATGACATTATCTCTCGAAATGACATTAAGGACGTCATTGATGCTGGTGCGGGGGGTCTCGCCCTCAAAGCAGCAGCAGATTATCTTGAGCGCGTCCTCCGGAGCGTCCTGGATATACTGCCTGACGCTGACGGGCTCCTTCACCTCCGGAACCGCCCCCTTGAGCGACTGCTTGGACGCCGCAAGCAATATGCGTCGGAGCCTGTCGCTCTTGAACACCTTTCGCTCAGAATGGTCCCCTATTACCGGGGCAACCACATCCAGGCCCAGTTCGGTGGCCTTTTCCGCGAACCATTCGTAGCGGTCAAGGTTCTTGGTGGGGCACACGGCCATCTCAAGGAAATAGGGATGCGCGCCCCAGTCCGGCTCCTCGCGCAGGACCTGCGCGCAGGCCGCCTTGGGCGAAGCATCTGTCAGGCGGCAGGTGTACAGTGTTCCCAGACCGTCAATCACAAAGATCTCGTCGCCCTCGCGGTGGCGGAGCACCCTCACGCAATGCGCGCTCTCCTCTTCCGGGAGGACGCACACTCCGTTCTTTATTTCCGGAGAATAAAATACTTCCATTCCTACGGGCGGATTATCTGTACCTGGCCGTCAACCTCAACCTTTATTATCTGGGAGGCCAGGCCGGTGGAATCTTTCTCGAGTTTCTTGGGGACTATGTAGTCCACGGCATCGCGTATCTCCTGCGGAATGTCTGCGAAAACCTGCGGGGAAGGCTCCCCGGAGATGTTTGCGGAAGTTGACACTATGGGGCGGCCCAGCTTGCGGGCCAGATCCACGCAGAATTCGTTCATTGGGATGCGTATTCCCACTGAGCCGTCCTCTGCCACGGCGTTGTGCGCTATGTAGTGCCTGTCCGCCACAGGCGATGTGATGGCTCCGGGATACACTATGGTCATTGGCCTGTCATTGACCTCAACCAGGTCTATGGCAATGTTCGGGACCACTTTGATATATTTTGCCACCATATCCAGGTCGCTGGCAAGCAGCACCAGGGACTTTGCCTCCGGGCGCTTCTTGATCTGGAAAATGCGGGCGACGGCATCGGGGTTGGTGGCGTCGCAGCCAAGGCCCCAGATGGTATCGGTAGGATAAAGGATCACTCCCCCGGCGCGCAGCACCTGCAGGGCGGCGTCCAGGATAGGTTTTGTATCAATAGCCATAATAATCGTTGAATAAAGTGCCTTTCTTGCGCCAGTAACGAATCAGCAGCCAGCCGAACAGCATTCCACCCAGATGGGCGAAATGGGCTATTCCGTCAATGGTGCCGGTAATGCCTGTAACAAATTCAATGACTGCGAATATGATGATCCAGGTCTTGGAGCTCATTGACGTGAACGGCAGGAAAATGAGGCTCAGCCTTGCATCGGGGAAGAGCATTGCATAAGTGATGAGCAGACCGTAGATGGCTCCCGAAGCTCCAAGCGTAGGGGTCATCTTGAGGGATGCGTAATTGGCCGCCGCGTTTGCGGAACCGTTGGCGATTCCCGCCATGAAGGTCTGTGCCTGCAGGTACTGCACGCCAAGGTGAAGCACCACGGCTCCCAGGCCGCAGACAAAGTAAAGGATAAGGAATTTCTTCTCCCCAATGGTGCGTTCAATTATGGAGCCGAACATATACAGGGCGTACATATTGAACAGTATGTGCCAGAAACCGCCGTGCATGAACATATGGGTGATGATCTGCCAGGGGCGGAAATACTGGGATGCGGGATAGAACAACGCGAACTTGCCCACCATGAAATCCTGGTTGACCAGGGTTGCGACGAACATTATCACGTTTATGATAATAAGGTTCTTTGTTGCCTTTGGAACGTTCTCGAACATAAATTATTTTGAAAATTTGGAATCCAGCTCCTCTGAAGGAATGATGGATATGATTCTTAATCCGCCGGAGGTGTATTCCGCATTGCTGCTTCCCAGCAGCTCGTCCACCAGACGCTGCGCCTCCACGGGCGAGGATATCTCCTGCATAGAGCGTGCCCCAAGGGCCGCAAGCTTCTGCGCGGTGGCCGCCTGCATCACTTCCTCAAGGGAGTTCTGCCCTTCTGTCAGAATGGTCAGCAGTTCAGCTGCCATTTTCTGCACGCTGGCGGCATCGGCGCCGTAGCCCTCCGGCAGTCCGTTGAATATGATGGTGTCATCTCCAAAGTCGCTTATGTCAAAGCCCAGCCTGTCCAGCAGGGCGGCGTGCTCGTCAAAGACCATCTTGTTCAGTTTTCCAACCTCCACCTTTACGGGGAAGAGGGTTTTCTGAGTCACGTGGCCGTCGCGCCCAAGCGCTTCAAGGAAGCGGTCGAAAAGGACGCGCTCCTGCGCCCTGCGCGCGTGCACCACCATAAGGCCGGACTTGGCCGGAACCAGGATGTACTTGCCGTGCAGGATCATCACCCGGGATGCGGACACCGTCCTGTCCTCAAAGAGGCGGCCGTAGTTCTGGTGCTGGCTCCCGGCGGACTGCGGGGCGTACCCCTGGGCGCCCTGGCCTTTCTCCGCCGGGAAGTCGAAACTCCGGTCAGGCGCTATGGATTTGTCCTCGAAGGGATTGTAGTTGAAGTCTATGGCCGGGGCGGGCGCGCTGGCGGGCTTGTACTGCTCAAAGTTCTTGCCCAGCACCGGGAGGTCCTTGTCCGCTGCGGCGGTGTCAAAGTCTATCACATCCCCGAACGAAGTCTTGCCCAGGGTCTCCTTGACCGCGGCGCTGATTACCTGGAATATGACGGATTCCTCCTCGAACTTGACCTCCGTCTTGGTGGGATGGATGTTCACGTCCACTGACTGGGGGTCAACAGTAAGGTACAGGAAATAGGATGGCGTCACGCCTTCCGGTATGAAGTTCTCGTATGCCTTCATCACCGCCTTGTGAAGGTACGGGCTGCGGAAATACCTTCCGTTTACAAAGAAGAACTGGTTGCCCGGGGTCTTGCGGGCGTCCTGCGGGCGGCCCACAAAGCCGCTGACCTTTACCAGCGAGGTATTCACCTCCACGTCCACTATCTCCTCAGCCACGGAAGTGCCCATAAGGTCCATCACCCTGAATTTCAGGGATTTCGCGGGCTTGAGGGAATATATTTCCTTGCCGTTCATAGAAAGGCTGAAGCCAACGTCCGGGCGTGTGAGGGCCACCCTCTGGAATTCTTCCAGGATGTGGCGTGACTCAACGCCGTCGCTCTTGAGGAACTTGCGCCGCGCCGGAGTGTTGTAGAAGAGGTTGCGGACGCTGAAGTTGCACCCCTGCGGCGCCGCGGTCTCCTTGACTTCGGCAATCTTTCCTGCAGTGACGGTGACCTGGGTGCCAAGGTCGTCGCCCTCCCTGCGGGTGCGCAGGGTTACGTCCGATACGGCGGCTATGGAGGCGAGCGCCTCGCCACGGAAGCCGTATGTGAGGATGGAATGCAGGTCCTGAGGGGCGGACAGCTTGGATGTGGCGTGGCGCTCGAAGCACAGCCGCGCGTCATCCGGAGACATTCCGCTGCCGTTGTCTATTACCTGGATGAGAGTCCTGCCGGAGTCCGTCACCACCACGGCAATCTTGTCCGCACCTGCGTCCACGGCATTCTCCACCAACTCCTTCACCACGGAAGCTGGGCGCTGTACCACTTCTCCCGCAGCAATGAGGTTGGCCAGGTTTTCAGGCAGTATCTGCAGTTTGCCCATTACAGAAGCGCGTAGAACTTGGCAATGAACCAGAGCATCACAAAGATCAGGATCAGGCCCACTATGCCAATGATTCCCTGGGTCCTGGTAGATGCAGAACGTGAACGCCTGTAATTGCCGTTACGCCAGGAGCCCTGGATGTAGGATCCAGGCACGTAGTCTTCTTTCTTCATCTCCTTGTCGGCCGTTCCGTCAACCTGGCCGAACTTCTGGCGGAGCTCTTCCTTCTTGGGGTCGTAATAAATTGGCTTATAGTTGAACACGCGGTGTTCCTGGTCGCCGAACATATTGAAAATTCCCATATTGCTAAAGCGTTGATGTAACTAACAAATTTAGCGATTTTTATTAAATTTGCAGTAATATGTTACTGGGGTTTAAAAGAGATTACAGGTTGGGACAGGGATATGACGTCCACGCCATTGCAGAGGGCCTTCCAATGTGGCTGGGAGGAGTGAAAGTAGAAAGCCCAAAGGGCTTTGTGGCTCACTCCGACGGCGACGTGGCCATCCACGCGCTCTGCGACGCCCTCCTGGGCGCGCTGGCGCTTGGGGACATAGGCCACCTCTTCCCCGATACCGATCCCCAGTACAAAGGCATCGACAGCAAGATCCTGCTGGACAAAGTGATGCGCCTGGTATGGCGGGACGGCTGGAGAGTCTGCAACGCAGACATCACCATCGCCCTCCAGGCGCCAAAGATTGCTCCGCTTGTCCCGCAAATGCGGGAAACGCTCGCAAAGATAATGGAGGTGGGACCGGAACGCGTGAGCGTCAAGGCCACCACAACGGAGCGCCTTGGCTTTGTAGGCAGGGGCGAAGGATGCGAAGTTTGGGCTGTAGTAATGTTACAGAAAAGATCGTAATAAAAATTTTTTGCATTTTTCTAAAAGTGTTGTACATTTGCACTCCCAATCCGTTGAGGGTTTGACATATTGAGATATGGTGTAATGGTAGCACTACAGATTCTGGCTCTGTCAGTGAGGGTTCGAGTCCTTCTATCTCAACTTTTTTCTCATACTCCACATATATTTCCCGGCGCAGTACCTTGCGACGGTTTTTTTATTTTTTTGGTAACCCGGAGCAAAATATCTATATTAGTGTGCTTGAATTGATAGTACTAAACTAAAAACTTTAATATGTCACAATCTACATCTGAAGCAAAAGGCTTTTACAAACTAAGCTGGCTGCAGCGCATAGGCTTTGGCTCGGGAGACCTTGCCCAGAACCTTATCTACCAGACAATCAGCATCTGGCTTCTTTTCTTTTACACTAACGTATTCGGCCTCAAGCCCGAGGTTGCCGCGGTAATGTTCCTGATTGTCCGCCTCGTGGACGTACTTTGGGACCCTATCGTAGGAACCTTCGTTGACAAGAGCAATCCCAAGTGGGGTAAATACCGCTCCTGGCTCATCCTGGGAGGTATTCCTCTGGTGGGCCTGGCAATCCTCTGCTTCTGGAACGGATTCAGCGGCTCGCTCATCTACGCATACATTACCTATGTAGGTATGAGTATGTGCTACACCTTGGTCAACGTACCTTACGGAGCCCTCAATTCCTCCCTCACCAGGGACACTGACGAGATCACCATCCTCACCAGCGTGCGTATGTTCATGGCCAACCTGGGAGGTCTGCTGGTAAAATCGCTCCCTCTTATCATTGCCATCTTCGCCCCCAAGGTGCTCAACCCTTCAACCGGAAAGATGGAGGCTGTTTACAACACCCCCGAAGCCGCTCCCGCCTGGTTCATCACAATGACCATCTTCGCCCTGGCAGGCTTGGTTCTCCTCATCTTCTGCTTCTCCCAGACCAAGGAGAAAGTGGTTATGGACGAGAAGGAATCCGCAAACGTAAAGGTCAGCGACCTGTGGATGGAGTTCGTACGCAACAAGCCCCTCCGTGTGCTTGCATTCTTCTTTGTAACCGCATTCGCAATGATGTCCGTGGGTAACGCCGCAGACTCATACTTTATGACATACAACATAGGCGCTACGCCGCTTATGACCACCATCTTTATGTGGCTCAGCACCATCCCGGCGTTCATCTTTATGCCTCTGGTTCCGGCAATCAAGCGCAAGATTGGAAAGAAGGGAATGTTCTACCTGTTCCTTGGCGTAGGTATCCTTGGAATGCTTATGATGTATCTCTTTGTGAGCGTTCCCGCCCTCAAGGAGCAGTTCTGGCTCCTCTGCATCGCCCAGTTCGTAAAGAACACCGGCGTCATTGTGGCAACAGGTTATATGTGGGCCCTGGTTCCCGAGGTTGTCTCTTATGGAGAGTACACTTCCGGCCGTCGTATCGCAGGTATCGTGAACGCCCTCACAGGTATCTTCTTCAAGGCCGGTATGGCACTTGGAGGCGTTGTTCCGGGACTGGTTCTGGCCTGGGTTGGCTTCAACGCCGAGAACAAGGTCCAGACCCCTCTCGCAGAGCAGGGTATCCTCTGGCTGGTTTGCGTAATCCCTGCAATCCTCCTTGCAGTGGCTATGTGGATCATCAGCAAGTACGAGCTCTCTGACGAGAAGATGGACGAGATCAACAAGGCAATCACAGAAAAAGCACTTAACGAATAATTACACACTATGGCAAAGAAAGTTCAGAAAAGATACCTCTTCCTTGAGGACTATATGGCAGACCCGTCAGTTCACGTATTCGACGGAAAGCTTTATATTTACCCTTCACACGACTGGGAGTCCGCCGCTCCGGACGATGACTTTGGCAGCGAGTACGATATGAAGGACTATCACGTTCTCTCCCTCGAAGGCCCGGATCCCATGACCTCCCCCATCAAGGACAACGGAAAGGCCATCGACATCAAGGACATCCCTTGGGCCGGACGCCAGCTCTGGGACAACGATGTTGTAAAGGGACGCGACGGACGCTACTATATGTACTTCCCCGCCAAGGACAAGACCGACATCTTCCGCTGCGGAGTCGCAATCTCCGACAGCCCCGTAGGACCTTTCGTTCCTCAGCCGGACCCCATCCGCGGAAGCTACTCCATTGACTACGCCGTCCTTCACGACGATGACGACGAGTACTATATGTACTTCGGAGGCATCTGGGGCGGACAGCTGCAGCGCTACGAGAACAATATGGCAAAGGACTGCGGAACTTCCTATCCTGCCGATGACGAGCCCGCCATCCCCGCACGCGTAGTGAAACTGGGCAAGGATATGCTCCAGTTCGCCGAGGCCCCCAAGCCTGTTGTCCTTCTCGACGAGGACGGCAAGCCTATCACCGTGGCCGACAACGAGCGCCGCTTCTTTGAGGCCAGCTGGATGCACAAGTACAACGGAAAGTACTATTTCAGCTACTCTACCGGCGACACCCACTGCATCTGCTACGCCATTGGAGACAACCCTTACGGACCTTTCACCTACAAGGGCAAGATCCTCACTCCTGTCTGCGGATGGACCACCCACCACTCTATTGTTGAGTACAACGGCAAATGGTGGCTCTTCCACCACGACAGCGTTCCTTCTAAGGCTACCAACCGTCTCCGTTCCCTCAAGGTGTGTGAGCTGACCTACGACAAGGACGGCCTCATTGAAACCATCGAAGGTCTGGACGACTAACACCGGCTTGTCCGGATGGATACTGGGGAGAAAAGTGCCACAATACAGGCTCCGCCGAAAGCACTTTTCTCCCCAGCATCGCATCCTCCCCTCTCCTTCCCTTGTACTCCTGAGCGACACCTTTGTCATCCTGAGCGATGGCGAAGGATCTGATATATTTTGTATCTTTGATAGCGTTAACCGGGCGGAAGGCCCATAATCTACTTTAATAATGAAAAACACTTTACGTATCCTTTTCCTGGCGTTGGCTCTCCTGGCGCTGTGCGCCCCGGCCCAGGCCCAGAAAAAGTTGAAGAACACGGAGGTAGCCAACGCCTTGAAAGGCTATTTCACCTTGGCTGACGATGGCAGCGTTTCCCCTGACAATGAAGGCTTCATAAGAAGATGGATGCTTCTGGATCCTATCAGCAAGCCCAACAGCACCAACCAGGTGTTCACCATCAAATATACCAGGGACGCCATCCTGGAGGAGTATTTCCCGGGCCAGTTCACTATGATGCCCAAGGACGGCGACAGGGTCAGGGTGACAATGGAATACCAGCCTCCCGTGGACGTGTCCACAAGCTATTCTACCTACAATCCCAACGATGCCGGGAAAATGATAAAGGCCAACCTGTACTGGCACGCCCTGGACAGCGACCACTTCTTTGTAAAGCTGTTCCGCTTTGCAGCAGGCCTTGACAGGGACCGGTACGGAGCCATCTTCTGGTCCGTGACTGTTATCAATTGCGATGAGGATATTGAGAATGTCAGGCTTTCCGTGGGAGCCAACTGCGGAGGAATGTGGTGGCTCAACGGAGAGGAAGTCCTCCTGCTGGCGGGCGACCGCCATATGGGTGTGGACAGCTTCGTGTCAAAGCACGTCACTCTCAAGAAAGGCAAGAATGTCCTTCGCGGAGCCACCATCAACGGAATTGGAATGAGCGAATTCTGCGCGCGTTTCGTTGATGACAACGGCAAGCCGGTAACAAATTTCACCGTTAGTTGCAATTAAACCTGAACAGTCATGAAAAGAATAATCTCTATCATAGTTGGAATGTCATCCTTCTTGCTGGCAATGGATTCTGCTTTTGCACAGGCGGGCCAGCCATTCATTCACGACCCATCCACAATTGTCAAGTGCGACGGCAAGTACTATACATTTGGAACAGGCAGCGGAGGTCTCATCTCGGAGGACGGGTGGACCTGGCACAGCGGTGGCGTGCGCCCGGGCGGCGGAGCCGCCCCTGACGCCATAAAGCTGGGCGACCGGTACCTGGTGGGATACAACACCTTCGGCGGCGGCCTGGGAGGCGGACACGCAAACGCCATAATGGTAATGTGGAACAAGACCCTCGACCCCAATTCTCCGGACTTCGAGTATTCCGAAGCCTTCAGCGTAGCTGAGTCCCTTCCGGACGAGGATTGCGACGCCATCGACCTTGGACTTATGCTGGATCCTTCCACGGGCAGGCTGTTCTGTACCTACGGAACTTACTTCGGATACATACGCCAGGTGGAGCTGGACCCCGTTACGGGACGCCGTCTTCCCGGCAACGAAGCCATAGACGTGGCCAGGAACTGCGAGGCCTCCACAATGATGTACCACGACGGATGGTACTACCTGCTGGGCACCCACGGATCCTGCTGCGACGGACTCAATTCTTCCTATAACATTGTGGTAGGACGCTCAAGGAACCCTAACGGTCCGTTTATGGACAATGTGGGACGTTCTATGCTCCAGGGAGGCGGAAAGCCGGTTATCACCGCCGAGCCTCGCCTGATGGGTCCCGGCCACTTCGGACGGTATATAGAGGAGGAAGGCGTTGAGAAGATGTCGTTCCACTGGGAGGCGGACCTTGACCGCAGCGGCCGCAGCGTGCTGGGCATCAGGCCTCTCCTCTGGAAGGACGGCTGGCCGGTAGCGGGCAAAGCCTTCGTCCCGGGAACATACGAGATCCAGACTGTCAGATGCGGATACGCCCTGCAGCTGGACGTAGAGTTCGTCCGCGTCCAGGGAGGAATGCGCCGCAGAGGCGAGGACAACCAGCCGGACGTTCCCATCGAGGGCCAGCAGCTTGCTGACGTGATCGGCACCTGGCCGGAGGGCGTCATAGGGGTTAAGAACGATTTCTTCCTGGCCAGGCCTCAGCAGAAATGGCAGGTGATCCCTGTTCCCGAAGCCGGAGGATACCTGGGAGGACCCTACTACAAGATCATCATCGAAGGTACCAACAAGGCCCTTGCCGCCAACGCCGATGCCGAGCTCGAGGCCGTTCCGGAGTTCACCGGCGCCCCCGAGCAGCTCTGGAGGATTGACCAGCTTACCGACGGCACCTACAGGATCATGCCCAAGGAGGTTCCCGGCCACTCCGAGCCCCTCGCCCTGGTTTCCCTCGGTGACAACTCCCCCACCCTTGCTCCCTTCAACTTCCACAGCGACAACTCCAAGTGGGACTTCATAATGATCTCCCCCCTGAAATAGCGATATTCCCGTCATCCTGAGTGATGCTCCCGTCATCCTGAGCGATGCTCCCGTCATCCTGAGCGATGCTCCCGTCATCCTGAGCGCCAGCGAAGGATCTATCACGGTCCGGATGGACTCTGGGGATGAAAGTGCCACAATGCAGGCTCCGCCGAATGCACTTTCATCCCCAGAATCGCATCCTCCCCTCTCTCTCTTCCCACAACGTAAAACAATGCCGCCATTCTCCTACAGGGGAGACTTGGGCGGTGGTGCGTAACTGTCTGGGAATCTGCCAAATGATTCTTTCAATACTCCTCGAAATCGAGGGTATTAAACTGTTTATTTCTCCGATAATCAACACTTTACGCTCCACGGCCATTTCCAGGAAACACCGCTGTCAATCCCCACCGGGGCAGGGCCGGGGCTTCGCTGACGGCGGCAAATGGCAAGTCCAGCGCTCACGTGCTCGACGGCTAACTGCTTCGCAGTAGCTATACCCCCCTCCGGCTATGCCGGTGTCCCCCTAGGGGGAATGCGGCCTCCACTACGTTCCGTCCGGTGCCTTCCGGTCGTCGCATCGCTCCTCCCTCACGG
>JAGCYZ010000019.1 GCA_017960545.1 Bacteroidales bacterium | reverse complement strand
CTTGTGATTAATCCAACTGGATCTGTTACATATTGAACTTATCCGCCGATGTTGGCTTGGAGGCCGCGGGAGCGGAAGAGGGATAGGGCGTGGTCCAGTTCGGTGGCGTCGGGCGTGGACATTGGAAGTTTGTCCGGGTTGTAGGTGGACCAGAGACGCTGGTGCTTGCCTTTGGCTACGTCGTGGTATGGGAGGAGGTCCACTTCCTGCGGAGGGGTTGTCAGGGAGAGGAGGAAGTCCGCGGTGGCGGTGAGGTTTGCGTCATCGGCATTTATGCCTTTGATGAGAGGGATGCGGATCCAGTAGGGGGCTTTCAGCTCCGAAAGGAGGCGTATGTTACTGAGTATATGCTCATTGGAGACGCCTGTATATTTCTGGTGGAGGGTTGGATCCATCAGTTTGATATCGACAAGGAAGAGGTCGCAGACGGTGGCTGCGCGGCGGACGGTTTGCGGTGGCACCTGCAGGCAGGTGTCCACGCAACGGTGGAAGCCGCGCCTGCCCATTTCCTCCAGCAGGGAGATGGCGTAGTCCGCGTCAAGCAGCGGCTCTCCGCCGCAAAGCGTGACGCCTCCTCCGCCGGTTCCCATCACTCCCCTTTCTTTCTCTATTTCCTCCATCAGCTGGTCCATAGGCCAGTCTTTGCCACTGATTTCAAGGGCCATAGGCGGGCATACATCGGCGCAGGCGCCACAGAGCAGGCATTCTTCCCCGGTGGGGACGATGCCCTGCGGCGTAAGCTCCAGCGCTCCCACCGGGCAGGCCTGTACGCAGCTGCCGCAGCCAATGCAGCGATTCTGCTTGTACATTCTCTGCGGCTGCGGGCTCCAGCTTTCCGGGTTATGGCACCAGACGCACCTCAAAGGGCAGCCCTTGAGGAATATGGTTGTGCGTATTCCGGGGCCGTCGTGCAGGGCGTAGCGCTTTATGTCAAATATCAGGGACATACCGGAGGGCTAGAATTCTTCGTTCTGGGTTCGGGCTATGATTTCTTCCTGGAGCTGGGAGGTCATATCGTTGAAATAGTCAGAGTAGCCGGCCACGCGCACAAGCAGGTCACGGTACTGGTCCGGATGCTTCTGGGCGTCCCGCAGGGTATCTGTATCTACTATATTGAACTGGATATGATGGCCGCCAAGGCGGAAATACTCGCGGATGAGCTTGCCAAGTTTGGAGACTTCACTGTCCGTCTTGAGGAGGGCAGGAGTGAAGCGCACGTTGAGCAGGGTGCCGCCGCTTCTGGTCTGGTCCAGCTTGCCAAGGGAACGGATCACCGCCGTGGGGCCGTGTGTGTCAGCGCCGTGGGCGGGCGAGGTGCCGTCGGAAATGGCGAAATGGGCGAAGCGTCCGTCCGCTGAAGCGCCGCACACCTGGCCGAAATAGTTGTGGCAGGTGGTGGACAGCATATTCAGGTAGGTCTTGCCGCCGCGGGTGTTGGGGCGGCCCTCGATGGCCTTGACCAGATCGTCATAGACGCGGAGGGCTAAGCTGTCTGCGTAGGCGTCGTCATTGCCGAAGAACGGGGTGCGCGTGCGGATGTACTGGCGCATTGGCTCGTCTCCCTGGAAGTTGCGCTTGAGGGCTGCGAGGAGTTGGTCCATAGTATAGCGCCCGTCCTCAAACACGTGCTTCTTAATCACTGACAGACAGTCTGTTATGGTTCCAAGGCCGGTGCATTGGATATAGGTGGTGTTATACCTGGCTCCACCGCTGTAATAGTCCATTCCCTTGTCTATGCAGTCGTCTATGTACAGGCTCAGGAAGGTGGCCGGAGCATACAGGCTGAACATCCTCTCAATGTAATTGTTCACGCTCAGTTTCAGGTTCACGAAGTACTCCATCTGGGTCTTCCAGGCGGAGTACAGTTGTTCGAAATCCTTGAAGGCGCGCGGATCCCCGGTCTGCAGGCCTATCTGCTTGCCGGTCTCCGGATCGGTACCGTTATTGAGCGTTATTTCCAGGATCTTGGGCGTGTTCAGGTAGCCTGTCAGCAGATATGCTTCCTTGCCGAAGGCACCCACCTCTATGCAGCCGGAGCAACCGCCCTCACGGGCGTCTTCAAGGCTTTTGCCCTGACGGACGAGCTCCTGCACATAAGTGTCCGGATTGAATACTGAAGGATAGCCGTAGCCTTTGCGGATTACCCTGATGCCGGCCTCGAGGAATGAATCCGGAGTGTTCTGGGAAATGTGGATGCTGAGGCCCGGCTGGAGCTGGTGAAGTTCTTCCTGGATTTCCAGGATCATATAGGAGAGGTCGTTTACGGCGCTGTTGCCGTTGCGGTCAACGCCTCCGATATTTATGTTTGTGAAGTCATTGTATGTACCTGATTCCCTGGCGGTTATGCCAACTTTGGGAGGTGCCGGCTGGTTGTTGAACTTAATCCAGAGGCAGCAAAGAAGCTCTTTAGCCGCATCACGGGTGAGGGTACCGTCTTCCAGGCCCTTTTGGTAGAACGGATAAAGGTGCTGGTCAATGTGGCCGGGGTTCATTGAATCCCAGCCGTTGAGTTCCGTAACGGTGCCAAGATGGACGAACCAATACATCTGGATAGCCTCCCAGAGGTCGCGCGGGGCGTGGGCGGGGACCCGGTCGCAGACGGAAGCGATCTTCAGGAGCTCCGCCTTGCGGCGGGGGCTCTGCTCCGCGGCGGCCATTTCGCGCGCCAGCTCCGCGTGGCGCTGCGCAAACATTATGGCCGCGTCGCAGGAAATGGCCATGGCCTCAAGCTCCTGCTGCTTGTCTGTGGCCTTGGGATCGTTGATATAATCCAGCTCCCCGATGCGCTTTGCGATGCGCGCTTTCATATCAAGCAGGCCCTCGCGGTACATCCTGCCATCCATGGCAGTGTGTCCCGCTGCGCGCTGCTCCATAAACTCAGTGAAAACTCCGGCGTGATACGCCTCTTCCCACTCCTTTGATACGTGGCCGAAAATGCGCTCACGCTGGGTCTTGCCTTCCCAGTAAGGGATGACTTCCCTCTGGTAGGTCTCAATGTCATCGGCACTTATGTGATAGCTTTGGAGTTCGCGGGTGTCAAGCACGCGCAGGTCCTCAACGCTGTGGCAGGTAAGTTCCGGGAAGGTTGGAACCGCCTTTGGGAAAGGGCCCCTCTCCCCCACTATCAATTCGTCAGGGCCTATGTATATGGTTTTCTTGGCGCAGATCTCATAGAAATTCCTGGCCCTGAGTATAGCCACGGGGTATTTTCCGTAATTCTCCTTATAGAATTCCGTCTCAATCAGGGCCCTCTCTATAGAAAGGGTTGCCGGTGTGTCCAGGCTCTGCTGCCTCAGGCGATTTATCCTGTCGTTCATAAATTCCTAGCTTGGTAAACTTCTTCTATTGTCATTGGCTTGCGGATGGTTCCAAGCACGCGGCATCCGTCAGGGGTTATCAGGTAGTCCAGTTCATTGCGAAGGCCTCCGAAGTCTTTCCAGGCCTCGAACCTGTCATAGTTGATGAAGTCTTTGAAAAGGCCCTGGGACCTCCACAGGTCTATCAGTTCCGGGATGAAGTATATACCCGGCTCCACAGTGAACACGAATCCCGGCTCAAGCGGGCGTGAGAGCCTCAGCGACTTGAAGCCAAACTGGGTGCCCTTCTTTTCCCCTCCGGTATAGCCCACGTACTGTTCCCCAAGGTTTTCCATATCGTGCACATCAAGGCCCATCATATGGCCTGTTCCGCAAGGGAAGACCAGCGCGTACGCCCCGCTAAGGGCAATGTCCTGGGGATTGCCCTTCATAAGGCCCAGGTCTGTCATCCCTTCCGCAATGGCCTGTGCCGCGGCAAGATGGGCTTTCTTGTACGGAACGCCCGGTGCCAGGCACTTTACCGCAGCATCAAAACTGCGCAGGTGGATGTTGTATATAAGTTCCTGGCGCTCCGTGAATTTCTCTCCCACCGGCATTGAAGAGGAAAGGTCCCCGCTGTAATGCAGGGCGTTTTCCGCCCCTGCGTCCAGCAGGAAGATATCCCCGTCTTTCAATGTATGGATGAATCCGTGATTGTGGAGCGCCTGCCCCTTGACAGTGGCTATGGTTGGGAAAGACAGGTCCGTACCCTGCCGCTGGCACGCCTCCCTGCGCACTGCGGCGGCTATCTCCGCCTCGTGCACCTCCGGGCGCGCCATCCTGTACGCAATAAGATGCATTCGGGTGCTTATGTCAACTGCCTCCTCTATCGCCTCAATCTCCTCCGGGCTTTTATGTATGCGCATATCCACCACGGCCTTGATGAAACTCTCATCGGCCTTGGAGGCCTGTTCAGAAGGGGCTATTCCCAGCAGTTCCAGCAGCCTTACGCTGTGCTCCCCCCTGTACGGAGGCAGGAACCTTATGCTTCTTCCCTGCGCCGATGCCTTCTGGAGCAGCGGACGCAGCTCCCCGGAGGGAAGGGTTTTCCCAACCCCGGAAAGCAGGGCGTTCTGGGACAGGGTTGGCATTGTACCCGTCCAGACAATGTCGTCTATGGTGAGCTCGTCTCCAAAGATTATGTCTTCTCCGGAATCCAGGTCCATTATTGCGGAAAGGCCGGCGTAATCAAGGCCGAAGTAGTACAGGAAGGTGCTGTCCTGGCGGAATGGATATGTGTTGTCCGCATAGTTCATCCCAACTTCCCCGTTGCCCAGGAAAAGCAGGATGCCGCCGCCCGCCATCGTGCGCAGGCGCTCCCTTCTTTCTTTGTATGTCTGTGCGCTGAACATATTACCGGTCCCTGCTGTTCTTCTTTGTGTATTCGTTCACTTTCCTGTGCTTGGAAATCTGGAGTGGAGTGTCCGGGAAATACTCGCTCAGAAGGGCGTACAGGCCCGGATCATACTCCTTGAGTTCCTCGCGGGTATTCACATAATTGTGCTTGCCGTCGGGGTACGGCATCTCCGCGTTGACGTTGAACCAGTCCTGGACGCCTTCGGCAAAGTATTCTGCGTAATCTGTGAGGCGGTAGGTGTTCTGGAAACGGCCTTCGTCGTTGGCCTGCTTGAGCAGGGCCTTGATTCGGTCGTTGATGTCGGGGTGCACCTGGAGTATCCCTATGAGGTGTATGGAGTGGGAGAATTCGTGGATGAGGATATCCTCAGCGTGGTATTTGTCTATCTGGTATGCCAGGATGTTCTCTTCCGCGCAGGAGGTAAGCGGCAGCTGGAGCGTGCCGCCCAGACCGCGTGCGCGAAGGTCCCAGTTGAGGGTAGTGTCGCGGGCAAGATACCTGTGCTCCGGGACATCGGTGGTACCTTCATATCGGGCCATTATGGTGACGCGGGTCCCGGCGCGGCGCATTGCGTCCATTATCTCCGGGTCAAGCATTGAAGTCATTGCCCAAAGGGTGCGGTGAGCCGCTACGAAGCAACTGTCAGGCACCCTCCAGGAAGAACACAGGGGGATACCGTTCACATCTACGTATTTCTTATACCAGGGATCGAGATTCAGGGAATCCGGAGGAGTGGTCACAACGCACTCCGGAATGCCAAGCACCGCTGCAAAATCTTCTTCTTGTTTTTTCACCTCTTTTTGCGCACAGGAAGGCAGTAAAAGGCTCACTACTAAGGCCAAACATAAATAGCGTCTCATAAGTCAATTGCTGGTTAGACAAATATAAAAAATTATTTGTAACATTTAGTGAGGGCCGTTTGTTTGTATTCTTAAGAATATTTACTAATTTTCCGGCTAGAATATTTCATTATCATCATTAATATGAGAAAACTTTCTATTTTCATTGCTTCTGCACTTTTGGCCTTAATGGCTTTCAGTGCAAATGCACAGAGCCTAAAAATGAACGACCTCGACTACTTCGAGGACAGAGGCACTAACGTGCTCGTTTACAACAACCTCTACAACGGTGCTTTCTATGACGAGAAATTCGCCGGTATCGAAATTATCCAGAGAGGTGAGCGTATCTGCACCGGCGGTGGTATCAGACTTGTGAACACCCCTGAGCAGTGGGACATCTTTGGTGTCATCAGCAACAGGACAGTCAACCACAGCGACAGCAGCGTTGAGGTAGAACTGACTTATGAAGACTGGAACTTCGTCTCCAAACTTAGGGTATTCCCCAAGGACAAGGGCGTTATCATCCAGGTTTACCTTGACAAGCCGGTTCCTGAGTTCCTCCAGGGCAAGGCAGGTATGAACCTTGAGTTCTTCCCCGCTTCCTACTTTGGAAAGAACTATCTTGTTGACGGACTCGCAAGGCCCCTGCCAAAGTATCCTATGGCAGATACTGAGGTTCATCCCATCGCCGAGAAGATCCCCCAGTACTTTGGAGAATCCACATTCGACGACCGCGGCCGCGGAGACTTCCTTGTTCCGCTCCCGCTCTCAACAGGAAAGCAGATCACCCTTGCACCGGAAGATCCCGATCTCCGCGTAAGCGTAAAGTCAGACCTGGACCTTATGATCTTTGACGGACGCCACCTGGCACAGAACGGTATGTTCGTTCTCCGCTCACTCCTCCCTACCGGAAAGACCGGCAAGGTCCTCGAGTGGTATCTTGAGCCCAGCGCAGACCCCACTTGGGTTCGCAAACCCAACATTGGCTTCTCACAGGTAGGTTATACCCCTGCACAGAAGAAGGTTGCTGTTGTGGAGCTTGACAAGAACGACACCCCTGCAAAGACCGCCAACCTCCTCAAGGTTAATCCTGACGGAACAAAGAGCGTTGCAAAGGTTATCAACGCCAAGTTCTGGGGAGAGTACCATCACAGGTACAATTACGTTCAGCTTGATTTCTCAGACGTAAAGACCCCCGGCCTTTACAGCATCGAGTACAACGGAGTTGAGACCAACGCATTCCCTATCGACAAGAACGTTTACGACGACAAGTGGCATCCTTCAATGGACATCTCACTGGTTGTCAATATGGACCATATGGAGGTTAACGAGGCCTACCGTGTATGGCACGGCCGCGCAAATATGGACGACGCCCTCCAGGCTCCTCTGAACATCCGCCTGCACGACGGTTACACAATGGGCAACGAGACCAACACCAAGTATGCACCTCTGGAGCACATCCCTGGAATTGCAATCGGTGGATGGTATGACGCTGGTGACTTTGACATCCAGCAGAACTCCGTTGTTACCACAACCCAGGACCTCGGTTTCCTGTGGCGCACCTTCCGTCCTGAAAGAGACCAGACCCTCATCGACCACAAGACACTCTACGCTGACATCCACGTTCCTGACGGAATTCCTGATAACGTACAGCTCATTATGCAGGGAACCCTGAATATGAACGCACAGGTAGAGAACATCGGCTTCGTAGCCGGAACCATCGGCCAGCCGGATATGCATCACTATCATCACCTTGGCGATGCAATGACCCTTACCGACGGTCTCATCTACGATCCTACACTTGCACGTTACGAGGTTAAGGGCAACCGCTCAGGCACCCCTGACGACAGGTACGCAATCACCGGACGTTTCAGCCCTGCCGGAACAATGGGAACAATCGTTTCCCTGGCACTTGCTTATCCTGCCCTCAAGGAATACTTCCCTGAGGAGGCAGAGCGCTCTCTCAAGAACGCCCTGATGCTTTGGGACAAGTACTCAGAGGCTGCCGCTCCTTCAAACAACGCCGCTGCCGGCATGTTCGGAAGGATGGGTGGCGGAGATCCCAGGCTGCAGGCAGCCATCGAGCTCTGGTTTGCTACCGGCGACCAGAAGTTCAAGGACTTCTTCACACCGCTCGTAGAGGCTCAGCTCAACCCTCAGCCCGTACAGGCTCCTTCAATGGCCAACGGAAGAGGCGGCGTAGGTATGAACCTTTCTGCAGCCCTTGAGGTTTATCCTTATATGGACAAGAAGTTCCAGGACAAGGTTAAGGCCCTCATCCCGGACTATGTAAAGAGCATCACTGCAGTAGCAGAGGATAATCCTTACGGTGTCAACATCGCAGGTGCTACCTGGGCTGGAAACAGCGGAATCATCAACAACGCATACAACTGCTACAAGGTTTGGAAGCTGTTCCCTGACATGATCGATCCCGAGTTCGTATTCGCAGGCCTCAACTACCTGTTCGGATGCCATCCTTATAACAACAAGTCCTTCATCACCGCCGTTGGTGTAACCACCAAGAACGTTGCCTACAGCAACAACAGGGCTGACTACTCAGTAATCCCTGGAGGCGTTGTTCCTGGACTTCTCGTAAAGGAAGACTTCTTTGAGAACAAGGACGACTATCCGTTCCACTGGGGTGAGAACGAGTGCTGTATCAACGACGCTCCAAGATATGTAGAACTTGTACTTGGCGCCATCGAGGTTGCACAGGCACTGAACAAATAGTCTCTGACTAAATAATTATTATATTAGCGGCATGAAACGTTATCTTTTCATTGCCGCTAATATTTTTTTGGCATCCTCCCTGGCTTTTGCCCAGAACCTGAGATTCGCTTCCCATCCTTCATTGTCTCCGGACGGAAAGCAGATTTATTTCAGTTATGACGGAGACATCTTCTCAGTTCCCGCCTCCGGAGGGCAGGCCACGGCCGTGATCACAATGCCGGGAGTCCAGGACTCTCCGCTGGTATCTCCGGACGGCAAGTGGCTGGCATTCAGCTCGGACATCCAGGGAAACACGGACGTTTACGCCGTTCCTCTGGTGGGAGGACCGGCAGTCCAGCTGACCTTCCACGAGGCTCCGGACACCCCTATCTCCTGGTCCGCGGATTCCAAGTACATATATTTTGAGTCCACGCGCGAGAGCGCGCGCAAGACCTCATTCAAGGTGGCAGTGGAGGGAGGCACCCCGCAGTTGATGTTTGACGGGTTCTTCAACACAATCGTAAACCTTGTGGAGAATCCCAGGACCGGGGAGTTCCTGTTCAACGAATCTATGGAAAGCCTCAGTTTCCCTACCAGGAAACGCTATGTGGGAGACCATAACCCAAACATAAAGTGCTGGAATCCAAAGACCTCCGCCTATACGGAACTGACCAGCTACATTGGCAAGGACCAGTGGCCAATGGCGGACAGGGACGGCAACATATACTATGTAAGCGATGAACTGAACAAGGAATCCAACATTGTCAAGTACGTCCCCGGCGGCGCGCCACAGCAATTGACCACCTTTGACAAATCCGTCCAGTATCCTAACCTGGCCTTTAGCGGCTCCGCAATGGTGTTCCTGAAGGATTACGAGATACACGTCCTGGACCTGCCCGGAGGCAAGGTGAACGTTCCGCAGATAAGCATCGCGTCCGGAAGCGTGGAGGTGCGCAGGTCGTTCGCAGGCCAGACCCCTTCCGCGGCCGCAGTCTCCCCTGACGGGAAGAAGTTCGCCCTGGTCATCAGGGGCGGCCTGTATATCACGGACCCCAAGTGCAAGTTCCTCCAGAAACTGGAGACCCCCTCTTATGAGAGGGTGGCTGAAGTCGTATGGGCTCAGGACAGCAAGACCGTATATTACACACGTACCAATATGGGATGGACCAACATATACAAGATTGCAGCGGACGGCTCCGCCCCGGAATCAGTTGTATATCTGTCCCAGAACAATGTCAAGAACCTCACTATGAGCCACTTGGGAGACAGGATGGCCTTCATTGACGGAAGCCGCTCCGTGATGTTGCTGGATATGAGGAGTGACGTTGCGCGCAAACTCACCGAGGCCGAATTCTGGTCTTTCCAGCGCTACAGCCTGGCATTCTCCTTTGACGACAGCTATCTGGCTTTCGATGCGATGCATATGTTCGAGCCGGACATATTCATCTATAGCTTTGCGGACGGTTCGCTCAAGAACCTCACCAACTCCGCATCCGTAGAGGAGGGAGCAGTGTTCTCTCCGGACGGAAAGGATATGTACCTGCTGGCCAATCCCACTTCCACTTCGTTCCCAAGGGGATCCCGTTCCTCCCTGTACAAGCTCCCCCTGAGGAAGTACGACACCCCGTTCAAGTCCGATGCGGTGGACGCCCTGTTCGGAGGACAGCCAGCGGCAAAGAAAGATTCGTCCGTGGTTATAGACTACAAAGACATCCATACAAGGATGACGCGCGTGGAGCGTGACGGCAGCCAGGGCAACCTGTACGTATTCAGGAACAGGGACAAGTCATACCTGTTCTACAGCTCGTTCGCATCCACCCCGGGAGGCGTTTATTGCCTGGAAATCTCCGATCCGGAGGCGAAGCCCAAGCAGGTGAGGGACCTGACTTCCGGCACTTTCTTCAGTTGCAAGGATGCGCTGTACTGCCTCAGCGGCGGGTCAATATTCAAGATTGACCCCAACGCCGCCACAGCGGTCAAGACAGCCGTGACAAAGGACGTTGAAGTTGTCCTTAACGACGAGTTCAAACAGATGTTCTACGAGGTATGGGCAGTGCTGGAGCAGAATTACTACGATGTCAATTTCCACGGCGCGGACTGGTTTGCCGTAAGGGATTACTACGCCTCCCTGCTGCCTTACGTAAGGACCAGGGCGGACCTCAGGACCCTGATGGCAGACCTCCTTGGAGAA
The DNA here is from genome assembly GCA_017960545.1 of Bacteroidales bacterium. Taxonomy (GTDB): domain Bacteria; phylum Bacteroidota; class Bacteroidia; order Bacteroidales; family UBA932; genus Cryptobacteroides. The sequence continues at coordinate 8,112 of JAGCYZ010000019.1, read as the reverse complement.
CTCAACTCCTCCCATATGGGATTCACATCCAGCGGATCGGAGGAAAGGCCTCAGACCGCCATTCACACCTATGGTACGGGCATCGTCTTTGACAATGCGGAGCCGTACAAGGTGGATTACGTGCTTAAGGACTCCCCTGCCGACAAGGTTGAGATAGACCTCCGGAAGGGTGATGAACTTGTGGCCGTGGACGGCGCCAAGGTTGACGGCAGGCAGAACCGTGAGAAGTATTTCTCCGGCGCGGTGAACAAGGACGAACTAAGGCTCACTTTCCGCCGCGGCGGAAAGGATTTTGACGTGAAGGTCCATATCACGTCCTTCTCCAACGTAAAGGCGCTGGCATACAAGCGCTGGGAGGACCAGAGGGCTGACGCAGTGACTGAGAAGACAGGCGGAAAAGTCGGCTATATCCATATGAGGGCGATGGGTGCGGAAGACCTGGATTCCTTCCTCCTCAAGATGCATACGGAAGTGTTCGACAAGGACGCCCTTATCCTTGACCTCCGTTACAACAACGGAGGAAATGTCCACAAGGAAGTGATAGACTTCCTGCGCGGGCAGGCACATTTCGAGTGGGCATACCGGGACTTCCCAAGGACAAGCCATCCTAACGTGGCTCCCGCAGGGAAGCCCATTGTGGTGCTTGTGAACGAGCACAGCCTCTCCGACGCAGAGGTTACCTCAAACGGCATCAAGACCCTTGGCATTGCCAAGCTGGTGGGAACGGAGACTTACAGGTGGATCATTTTCACCTCTTCTGTAAGACTGATAGACGGCTCAACCTGCCGAATGCCGGCCTGGGGCTGCTATAGCGTAATAGACGGGTCTGACCTGGAGAATACCGGAGTCAAACCCGACATATACGTAAAGAACACCTTCAAGGACCGCCTGGAGGGTAACGACCCTCAGCTGGACGCCGCAATTGCGGAAGTCCTCAGCGAAATGAAGGGCTAGAAGAATTTCAGGATCTCGTCTATGCCTTTGCGGGCGGGACGGTTTGGATCGGATGCGCGATATCCAAGGCTGATTACTGCCATCACTTCCTCAGTTTCAGGAATGTTGAACAGTTCCCTAAGGCCGTCGGAGTCGCGCATTCCCATAATGAGGGTGTCAAAGCCCTGCTCCCTGGCCTTGAGGATAAAGTAGGCGTTGCTTACTCCGTTGTCATAAGCGCCCCAACCGTCACCTATCTCATTGACCTGGTTTCCGCGGCCGAAGCCGGACTGGCCCTTTACAAAGGTGGAAACAATCATAACGGGTGCGTTGGCGGTGTTCCTTGCATTGCCTGCGCCCACCAGTTCCTTTACAGCCGCAACTTTCTGCGGATCCATAGCCACATAATAGCGGGTGGTCTGGGTGTTTGCCCAGGATGGAGCCTCCATTGCGGTGGCCACAAGATCGCGTACCTGGGCCTCTGTAAATGAAGTGCCCTCCTTGTAATCGCGCACACTGCGCCTCGTGGCGACAATCTGGTCAAAGGACTGTACAGATGCGGTCTCTTTATTATCATTTCCGCCGCAGCCGGGCAGAAGCATAAGGGCTGCAGCAGCAGCCAGAATAAGGTTAAATCTTCTAATCATATCACATTAAATAATTGAGTATCAATATAATTTGAGTTGTTCGGGGGCGTTGGAGACGGATACTCCCACGCTGAAGATGAGGTTTACATTGGCAAGGGTGCCCTGCAGGTCCCAGTCTTCCCGGTATTCGTCACAAGGCTGGTGATACCACATCTTCATAGGGTATTTGTTGGGACGGGAGGGATCCACCGGGTTGTTGCCGTTCTCCACCACCAATGCGGGCACGCCCTTCTTGACAAAGTTGTAATGGTCCGAGCGGAAGAACCATCCGTCAGAATTGTCATCGTCAAAGAAGATGTAGCGCCCCTGGGCGGCGGCGGCAGCCACATAATACTGGTCAAGGTCGCTTGCGCCGCCGCCCAGGATGGACACGTCGCGCGTAAGTTCGGCCGGACCTATGCTCTCGAAATTGAGGCAGGCGGAAGTCTTCTCCATAGGGATGGCGGGATGGGCGCAGTAGTATTCCGAGCCGAAGAGTCCGCTTTCCTCGGAGGATGGGAAGATGAACAGAATGGAGCGGCGCGGCTTCTGGGGCAGTTCAGTGAACTTCTTGGCGGCGAGAAGCAAACCGGCCATTCCGGAGGCGTTGTCGGCAGCGCCGTTGTATATATTGTCTCCGGTTTCATCCGGAGTGCCTATTCCCAGATGGTCCCAGTGGGCGTTCAGGACCACGGCTTCGTCCGCCTTGTCAGTGCCGCGGAGTATGGCTCCCACGTTGCTGGTTTCTTTTACAACGTATGTTTCGGCCATCTTGATGTCACCTTTCACTCCAAGGGAGAAAGACTTGAAGCCAGGGCGCTTTGCAGCTGAAAGGGCCGCGTCCATATCCATTCCCGCGGCCGCGAACAGCTTGCGCGCGCCGTCTTCGCGAAGCCAGCCCTTCACGGCCAGTTCCCCGGAATTGCGGGTGGCGGGGTCGTAAAGCGCAAGATTGTCCTCCAGATGTCCGTTCACGCACACGGACCAATCATAACTGGCCGCTTCAGTGTTGTGGAGCACCAGGCATCCTGCCGCGCCCTGGCGGCGGGCCTCCTCGAATTTGTAAAGCCACCGGCCGTAATATGTCATATTCCTGCCTCGGAAAAGGGTGTTGTCATAGTAGCCGGGATCGTTCACCATGGCTATTACTATCTTTCCCTTGACATCTATGCCGGCATAGTCGTCCCAGCCGTACTCCGGAGCGTGTATTCCAAAGCCGCAGAAAACGTATTCCGCCTTTGGCACCTCCACGTTGTCCGCAGCCCTGGCGGTCCATATCACAAGGTCTTCCGGATAAAGCAGGTCCGCCCTCTTCTTGCCGCGTACGCTTATCTTGTTTCCAACCGGCTTGGCAGTTACGGCAATCATCTGGAAGGGCTGGAACCAGCTGCCGCCAAAGGCGGGCTCAAGGCCCAGGTCCTCCAGCTGCCCGGCAAGGTAGCTGGTGGTAACTCCCTCATATTCCGTCATTGGCTTACGCCCTCCAAACCGGTCTGAAGCAATGGTCCTGATCCACTGCCGGAGCAGTTGCTCGTCATCCGCCCCAGCGGATGCCGTCACCTGCCCTAAGGCCTGCCTTCCAACCAGCAGGGCTCCCAGAAAAACTATCAATGTACGTATGCGCATCTGGTCTGTAAATTTGTCTGTCAGCAAAGATACAAATAAACGTTTATTTTTGATAATTAAACGTTTAACAAACGGCTACCTTAAAAATGCTGGTTATATTCGCAGAAAAATGTGAACTATGAAAAAGATACTGGAAGTGCTCCAATACGGAGAATTTGACATCCGTTTCAACACGGATTTTGACGTAATGAAAAACCCTCACGCCCTTGAAGACCTTGTGCCCAGGATTGCAATGGCAATGACCACCTCGCTCTGGGGCGGGAACGAAATGTCCGTCCTGGCAATGATCCGCTCTCTTTGCATCGCGGACATAGGCGTGAGCGTAAACAGGAAAGAAATGCTGGAGATGCTGGACCACGCCACCGAGCACCTTGCACAAGCCATGCAAGATGCCCGCGAAGCAATGATCCGTGACGGTGCAAAGATCCAGACCTTTGGTCCGGGCGTTCCTCCGCCCCACCGTCATAACTGATTGTCAGGAATTTATACGCCCTTGAAAAGCATAGGGGCAAACTGGTGCAGGGAGCGTCTCCAGGTAAGCCATTCGTGGCCGGTGCCGGGAGACTCGTAATAGATGTGCTTTACGCCAAGGCTGTCCAATGCCACGTGGAGGTCATAGATGCCCTGGTACATTCCGGCCGGCTCGTCGGTGCCTATGCTTATGTACAGGAGGTGGTAGTCATCATTGAGGGATACCGGATACATCTCTGAGTCCCGGCGGTCGCCAGGACCGCGGCCGGAGCCGCTGAATCCGCCTATCCAGCCGAACAGCTCCGGGTGGTCCAGGCCAATGGTATAGGCCTGGAAACCGCCCAGAGAGAGGCCGCATATGGCGCGGTGGTCGCGGTCCGTAAGGGTGCGGAAGCGGGCGTCGAAGGTGGGCAGGGTCTCCTCTACGGTAACTTTCTCGAACGCATCGAAATTGAACATATTGAAGCCTGAACCGGGGGCGGCATCGGCCAGCGTGGCAACTGCGTGCTCGCAAACTATGATCATAGGCTCGCATTCGCCCTGGGCAATCAAGTTGTCCATTATGTCACGCATCATTCCCTGGGTTGCCCAGCCGGTCTCGTCCTCACCCGCGCCGTGCATCAGGTAGAGCACCGGGAAACGGCGGTTGGGTTCGGAAGCATACTGCGGCGGGAGGTAAACGTAGCAGGTACGCTCCGCGGCGGTCAGGTTGGAATAGTACTTCTCTATGCGGATCTCCCCGTGAGGGACCTTCTTCTCAAGATAATAGTCCACACCGGGCTCCGGGACCTCTATTCCGCTGCCCCAGTAGCCGGATCCAAAGAACTGGCGGCTGTTGGGGTCAGACACTCTCTTGCCGTCAACCGTGAGCATATAATAGTGGAATCCTGGCACAAGAGGCTCGGTAGTGGCCTCCCAGATGCCGTCTTCTCCTTTTTTCATTTCATAGTTCTTTCCTCCCACATTCACGGAAACGGACTGCGCATCCGGGAAATCGTTACGGAAAACCGTTGTAAGGTCAGGATTGATCTTGGGATACTCAGCTCCCTGCACGTTAGTGGTGGCGCTGGTGGGTTTAGTCAGGACACCTACCTGCTGCTTGTTTCCGGAGCAGGAAACGAGGGTTGCCACTGCTATGGCCAACCCCAGGGTTAAATGTAATTTCATATCTATGGTTTTGTCTGTTTAGTACTCTTTCTCAAATAAACTTATCGGATTGTTCCGCCTGTCAGCTTTGATCCAAGCAAAGGGCGGCTATCCTGTTCGCGACCTCTTCCGGATGGTCAATCAGTAGCTGTCCGTGATTCATTCCGGGGAAGACGGTCACTTTCGCGTCCGGGCAAATCTTCTTCAAATGTTCCGCCTGTGGCCTGGCGACGAACGCTTCTTTGCTGCCGTGCCAAAAATGGATATCGGCCCCCCAGATGGATTCCAGCTTATTGGTATAAACATCTTTATAGCCGTCACGTACGGCTTTCCCTTTTCCGGACGGCCACGCCTTCTTGCACTCGTCCAGCAGAACGTCAAAATAATGTGAATGGAATACCCATTTCCAGAACCTTGGCCAATGGTAACAGGTCCATACGTTGAGACTCTGGTAATATCTCAGGGGGTCCACGCTCCATTTGGGCAGAGGCAGCAGGGGCGCGGCATCCATAATAGCGTGGTCTATGGCAATCTCATTCCGTTCCAGCATCCGTGACAGTATTTTCCCGCCAAGGGAGAGCCCGTAGGCTACATCCAAATGCCCCTGGAAATTCTCCTTGACATAGGAAATAGCTTTCTCAGCCTGATCATCTACCGAGGTGAAGACTGATTCCTCTCCCAGCAGAAAGCCGTCGACGCCCGCCGCCACTATATAGAACTTGTCTTTGAGCAATTCTACCAGCGGCTGGAATATCTCATACGTCACTCCCAGCCCCGGCAGAAGCAACAGGGTTGGGTTCTCCTTATTTCCGTATTCGTTGAAAGTCATCGCTTGATTGATTCCCCTGTAAAGATAATCATATTCCGCCATAAATAATTAATGCTTATCTTTACAGAGCCCCATACATGTTCATTATTTTATAACCACATAACACAGATTCAATAATGAAAGAACAAGTACTCCAGGCCATGCGCGAAGCCGGCAAACCCGTTTCCGCAGGTGATGTGACAAAAGCCCTGAATGCAGACCGCAAAGAAGTAGACAAGGCTTTTGCCGAACTCAAGAAAGAAGGCGCCATCGTCTCCCCCGTCCGCTGCAAGTGGGAACCCGCTAAATAATCCCTACCACGTAAATCAACCAAAAAGAACTGTTCCTTCCGTCCCGTCAATTGGGACGGAAGGAACGTTTACCTGTGCAAAAAAGTCCAGATAGCGGTTGACCGATCTTCTATTCGCCTTTTACTTGGAGGTCATCAGTTCCGGCAGCGTTGCCCGAATGATCTCTTCCAAGTAATCCCGGTCGTCAACATTCGTAATGTAGAAATGGTTCCGGGCACTGGGATAAGGTGGCCTGAGGAGAACTTCCTCCAGCACGGCTTCGCCGGCATCCGTCTGCTTGATATAGAGGTTGTTGTCGCAAATCAGGCCGAACAGGACACCGTCGCAGTAAATGCAATAGTCTCCCATCATCTTCTTCACGGCAATCTCACCTGCGCCGGAGCACTGGTCCACAATGAATTGAACGAAATCTGAGTTGCAAGCCATACACTAAGTCCTCTTTATACACAATCATATGAAATTGACCAGCGCGAAAATCAGATGACCCAAGGCGAAACTGGCGGTTAGCAGGACGGCTGGAAGGTTTTTCCTATCCGCAGCGAAAAAGACAAGCGCCAGGCACGGCGGAATGGTCAGAAAGAGAATGACCCAGGCACTGGTAAGGCCGTGATAGTAAAGTACCCAGCCAGCATAATAAAGCACAATACAGACGATTGCCAGGATGACAAGCGGGGATAACTGCAGCTTGCTGCGCGTCTTGTTGATCAATACGCATAGGCAGGCGACCGCCAGGATTTGCAAGACGGAAACTACCGTATCCAAAACCGGCGTCACTGATTCCGTCCGCAATACGTCATCCGGTGCCGGCAGGAAGGACCAGATGATGGTCGGAATCATCACCAGCAGGAACAACACCAGCCCCCAACCGTCAAAGCCCAATCTGTACTTCATGTAACGAAGATAGCCATATTCCGCTATATCTCCAAGGCACAGGATGCCAACCCTAAGGCTGGCCTGTTTGGTAGACAAACACTCCAAATCTCGAGCCCCGCGTTCATCGAAGGGCTGGTTCAATTGCAATCCTTCATAGAAGAATGTTTGTCCTCGTAACAATTGTGCACTTTTGTTACTCTCCGCAAAGATAATACGTGACGTAGGGTACGCGTCAGGAGAAATCAGTACTTTATTTTAAAATAGTCCAGAAGAGCCTTGTAGTTGTCCTGGGCCGTGAGGCAAGTGTCAATCAAATAACCGTTGATGTGTCCCCATTCACTAAGACCTCGGTAATAGAAGAATTTGAGGTCATCCGTGATGATAAACGGAACGATACCATTGGCAAGGCATTCCTTGAACATCACCAGGCGCCCCACACGTCCGTTTCCGTCCTGGAAAGGATGGATGAGCTCAAATTGATGATGAAGGTCGATGATGTCTTCCAGCGATTTCTCTATTTTTTCATTGTAGGTGGCAAGAAGGGCTCTCATTCTTTGATGAACCTGTTCAGGCGGACAAGTAGCCTTTCCTCCCACCTCATTGGGAAGTTTCTTATAATCACCGACATTAAACCAGTCCTTTCGGCTATCGGACGTCCCGGTTTTCAGGATGCGGTGCAGTTCTTTTATGAAGGACTCCGAGAGCCTCTCCTCTGCCCGGTCAATGATAAGATCTATGCAACGGAAGTGGTTGGTTGTTTCTACGATATCATCGACATTCACACTTTCGCCCGTGATGCCAATAGTGTTGGTTTCGAATATTAACCGCGTCTGCTCGTGGGTAAGTCTGCTCCCCTCAATATGATTGGAATTGTAAGTGAGGTCAATCTGCGTGCGGTGGTAGATGCCACCACTCACTTTTCCTTCTTTTTCCTGCCTGAGTCGCTCAATCAGCGGACTTGCTTTGCGTTTTCCTTTTCTGGGCAACGGGGCATCGGCGGGAATGATCCAGGTCTTTCCCGAAAGAAAGGCCCCCTCCATTTTTCCTGCGTTGCACCAGTTCCGTACAGTGCGTTCGGAAAGGTTATGCAACTCTGCATATTGACTGACGGTAATATAATCCATAATCTATCGGCAATTATTACTTTTATGCCGATACAAATATAATAATTCTTGCCGGTATCGGCAAGAAAATAATAGTTTAAACAAAGAAAGCCCCGGCTACTACACCGGTAAACTCTCGAACCTTTTGGAGGATTTCAGGAAAGTTGAAAGATTTGCGCAAAGTGTCGGGCCTGCTCGTTATTCCGACGGTTATT
>JAGCYZ010000018.1 GCA_017960545.1 Bacteroidales bacterium | reverse complement strand
TAACCATACAAATATAAATGATTTGACGCCAAAAAGCAAAATAGTAGTATATTTGCGTAGAGTCTCTAAATCACAAACTATTATGAAAGACGGAGAATACAAGACAGTGGCCCGTTATACAGACGCTGTTTCTGCTCACATAGCAGAGGGGATGCTGCTGGAAAACGGTATTCCGGCAGTGGTGTTCGGAGAGGTTTCTTCCTATCCGAGCCTTAACGTAATGGATTCCATAGAACTCAAGGTCTTCGAGGCTGACTACGACGCGGCGCTGGCCCTGCTCAACGCCCCCGCCGATCCCACAGAATAGCCTCCTTGTCATTCTGAGCGTTAGCGAAGAATCTGCGCGCGACCTTGTCATTCTGAGCGTCAGCGAAGAATCTGAATTTTGGAATTCCGTAATAAAGAATTAACTTTGCGCTCCAATTTACGACATTCCCGACCTGCTCGGGAATCTCTGAAAGGCCGGTTCCGTAGCTCAGCTGGATAGAGCAACAGATTTCTAATCTGTGGGTCTAGGGTTCGAATCCCTACGGAATCACGCGAAGACGCTGCAACACTGCAGCGTCTTTTTTTGCGTGATTCCGTAGGGATCCCTGTCAACCCCCTGTCATCCTGAGCGCCAGCGAAGGATCTCCCTCCCGCTGCCCAGGTGCGCACCTGGGCCAAAAATGGAGGAAACCGCCTCAGGTGTGATATTATGCATCGCACCGCGACAAGAAACTGCCAAAAACGGTCGCGGTGGGTGTTTTACAAACGCACCGTGACGGGACAATCGGCCCTGGAAGGCCCTGGAGGGCACGCTGGCTTGACGCGGTGTGAATCCGAATGCGGCACCGCGACCAGAAAATGGCCCAATTGGGCTCGGTGTGCCACCACGCAACGCACCGGGACAGGAAATTGCCAAAACTGGTCGCGGTGGGAGGGGGAGAATTCGTGCTCCACGGCCTCTGGGGGCGGAGATCCTTCGCTGGCGCTCAGGATGACAGGGGCCGGGGGAGACGGGTTAGTCAATGGTGATGAAGGTGACGGAGTGGGCGGGGATGGAGACGGAGCCGTTGCGGACGTTGAGGGTGGTCTGGTAAGGCTTTACGCTCTCGTCGCCTATGTCATTGTAATCGTCGATGCCTTCACCTGCAAGGATCTTGGCGGAGACGCGGCTCTTTGCGGTCTTGCCCATTCCCTTGAAATCCAGGGTGAGGGACACCTCGTTCTGGGGGTCCTTGTTGATCACGGCGTAAACGAACTTCTTGCCGTCTTTGTCCGAGGTCAGGATAACGTCCAGGGCCTTGGTGCTGCGGTTTTCGTATGAGACTGTCTGGGTAAGGTCCTCTTCCGTAGGAACAACGTACGGCAAAAGGTCGTTGGCGTACATATACAGGGTGTAGAAGGTGCTTCTCTTGACGAGGCCTTCGGGATATACGTAAAGGGCTCCGCGTGCGTTGACGATAGGGGAGAAGCAGGCCATCTCCACGATGTCTGAATGGCGGAGGCAGGCGTTGAGGAAGCAGGCGGAGAAGACGGCATCGGCCATAGTGTAAGTGGTGGCCTTGTCGTTGTTACGACGGGCTTCCAGGTCGAAGCCGCGGCGGAAGTCCCCGTGCCAAGGATGGTGCCATCCGCGCAGATTCCATTCGTCAAAGGCAATCTTGATCTTGCCCTCGCCGAAGCCGGCATCGTTGAGGATGGCTATTGTGTTGTTGATGTCGCGCTCGGGACCGTCGGTGGACATCATGCAGTTGATATAGGACTTGGGGTTGTCCACGTGCTGCAGGGAGTCCCAGTAGCCGTGGATGGATACGTAGTTGAGGTATCGGCCTGCGGCCTGAAGCAGGGGCATTGTCCAGTTGCGGTTGGACTGGGCTGCGGCGAACAGCATCAGGGACTTGTCAGCGGCCAGCATAAGCTTTGCCGATTCCCTTACAAGCGGGCCCCATTCGTCAACCGTCTTGGCACCGAGCTCCCAGGAACCGTAGTTCTCGTTGCCGATGCTCCAATACTTGACATTGTACGGTTCGGGATGGCCGTTCTGCGCGCGCAGGCGGGCCCATTTGCCCATTGTCTGGTTGCAGTATTCCACCCAGTCGCTCATCTCCTCCGCGGTGCCTGTTCCGGCGTTGGTGCAGATGTAGGGTTCGCAGCCCACCTTGCGGCACCATTTGACGTATTCGTCCGTGCCGAAGGTGTTGGGGTCTTCAACCTGCCAGGCCTTGTCGTATGTGGGTACGCGCGGGTTGGTTACTCCGTCCAGCCAATGGTAGGAAGACACAAAGCATCCGCCCGGCCAGCGGACTATGGGAACCTTCAGTTCCTTCATTGCCGCGATGACATCCGTGCGGAAGCCATCCTCGTCCGAGAGGGGATTGCCGGGGCAGAAGATGCCCCCGTAGATCTGGGTGTCGAAATGCTCAATGAACTGGCCGAACAGCATATTGCTGTATTCGATCTTCTGGGTATCCGGTTTTATTGTGGTGGTGTTCTGTGCATTCGCCGCCCCCGCCATCAGCAGCCCGGCCGCAAACAATAGTATCTTCTTCATAGAGTGGTTAGTTAGTTTCCCCTAAATATAATAAAAAAAAGCGAGGCAGGGATTGCCTGGCTCGCTTTTTTAATTCCCGAGGGGAATGCTATTCCATTTCCTTTATTGGACGTACATGATAGGCGTTGCTCTTGGTGAGATACCTCATTGTGCCACCTATATTGAAGACTATTGAATAAAGGGTTCCGGAAGACTTTGAATTCAAAAGATAGAAGGGTCCGGCATAGACGGTGCCTGCAGACCTGAAGCCGTGGAAAGGGAAGAGAATCTTCTCTCCTCCTGCCTCCGTGGTGTTCAACAGAAAAGCAAGTCCGTCTTCCGTTTCCGGATTCTCGGTAGCCCATCCGGAATAATCGGACGTACCGACATTTCCTCCGGTCTTTGTGAAAATGGTGAATGCCAGGTAATGGGGGATGCTGAATCCCGGAGGGCAAGGATCGTAGATAGATTTAACCACTTTCTTATCCTTACTTGGAATAGGAGGATCATCATTATAATGGCCATTTTCAACCGTCTCCGTCACATCCCACAAGTTATGTTGTTGAGAAGCGACCCAACCGTTACTTTGTCCGCGCTGATACTGGATATGAGGATTTTGAATTCCATAAGAGACATTCCCGTCGTTAGATCCACCAACCGCGGTATATGAAACTGCTTTAGGACTTGAAGTTATGGTATATCCGGCAGGAGAATAAGAATCCTTGTTGGAGGGATTCATTAATTCGCCCTTAAGTGGCAGGAAGGGATCCTTACGGCCGTACTGATAGAAAGTTCCAGAACTTATGGAGTTGATTGTCCAATGGTCACCAGTCTGAGATACGGCAAAAACTACCGGATCTTCATTTCCACTTGCCTGAGTAACCTCTACATAATATAACCTTGGATTATAGAAGTATTTTGTAACCACTTTAGTATCGCACCAACCCATATCAACCTTAAGCATCTGGTTGCTCGGTACGACGGGCGAAAGGGAAGCGCGTGTTTCCACGGTCTGGGTGGATAGATCGGTATCCGTAACCCAAATGTGCCAGGACCAGATAATCCTTTTGTCTCCTTCCTTCTCACGGACAGCTATCACAGCATTGCCCTGTCGGATGTTGTCCGGGTCAACTTGGAATTTGATGAAAGGAACCGTTGTCAATTCACCTCCGTCCTTTGCTTTGTAATTGGAAGAAGCTAATTCGATAATGTCAACAGTGTTTGCCTTGATGAACAGATTGTCTTCAGAGGCATCCTCCCAAACAATGACTGCTTCCACAGCCCCGGGGGCAATATTAACGTCATCTAAAATATATGGAGTTTCAATGCCGGTATTGAGATAATTCCTGAATCGGTGAAGGACATAATAATTGCCTCCATCCCAGCCATTACCAAGGCCATCATAGTAGGAACTTTCATTCCATCCGTCTGAAGGTGCTTTTTCCCAATCGATGGCGTTGCCATAAACAAGCGGGAACATATACCATCCGGCCCTATCGACCACGTAACTGTTGGCCGTTTTGGCGCCTGCGGGACGCGGGCTGCTCAAGTTATTGATATCGTATAGGGCCAGGTCCTGCGGATTACCGGAATCTGCTCCGTTATCTCCATTTGCTTTAAGAATTGCGATATGATCCTGAGTCTCGTCCTCAATTACTTCTCCTGCCAGAGGCATTTCCGTGTATGTTCCTGTCAGGATGAAAGGATCGTCAGGATTCTGCTCATCGGTGTGCGTACCAACCAGCAGGGATGCGAGCCATTCCGGCAGGTCTGTGGACCACTGCTCAAGGTTGCCGCCGTCATTGTCGGCAGGGGAGTAGCGGAACTGCATCTCAACGGCCTCGGTAACTCCGTCCTTTGTCCTGTAGGAGTACACTCCCTTGGTCTGGGTGCCTGCAGCGGCATTATTCCTGGCCATAGGGGTGCCGGGCTCAACCTCCTCAAGGGTGTAGGTCCAGCCGTCGCCGGGAACGCCTACGTTGGTAATGCGGTATTTTGTGCCTGCTTCGAAGGTGATGAACTGATATTGGTCAGATGAGCTGTCCTTTTGCTTGAGGGCCAGTTCCTTGACAGTACCGTCAGACATTGTGAACTGCATTGTCAGGTGTGTGAGTTCCTGCGGCAGTGCAAAGATGGTGAAGGTCAGGGAGCCGCTTGGAGCAGTCGTCGCATTATCAAAGTTAACGGTAATTGTCCTTGATCCGTTGGCAATGCTGGTGATGGCGCAGCTGGAAAGGTCTTCGCTTATGGCTGCGGTGAAGTCTCCGGCAATGTAGGGAGAGTCATCGTCTGCCACAAGGGAGAATGATGACAGGCCCGCTCCGTCGTCTGCAGTGCGGACGCTGAACTCGAAGGCCGTCATCAATGGCTTGAATCCAAGGGCGACGTTGGAGCCGGGAACAGCCTGGGTTGCAGCCCACATATATGCATAATTCATATCCGGCTTGTATATGCTGGATCCGGACTGTGCAGTAACCTCCTGGGTGGCCGGGATTGTTGCAGTGACTACATTCGCATTGAGCGATACCTTGTTTGCGTCAACATTATCTGTGGCGGGAGACGGATATAAGGCGTAGATGGTATGGTTGGCATCTGACAACCAGGTCAGAGGGTTTGCTACGCTCTTGACCTTGGCGTTGCTGTTCTGCCCGTTGCCGGTATCCGTTTGGTGAGACTCTACAACGTAGTCTCCATTGGCGGTGTTGCTGGCGTCAACCTGTGCCCATACGCGCATCAGATCTGTATCTACCCAGTCAATACGTTCATACTTGGTGGTTTCTCCAAAGAATTCGCCGCTGTATTCTGTACGGGTGTGAATTCCGTTCTGATAATACGTGTTGGCGGTAAAGACGATTGGCTTGCCCACTCCAGAGGCTTTGGAGAACTCATTGAAGTCACAGCTTACCATTGTCAGCAAGGCTGCGAGGAGTATAAATGCTCTTTTCATAATTCTATTCTAGGGTCTAATAATCCTTTAATCCTTCAAAAGTACTTAAAATCAGAGCAATAACCAAGAAAATGCTCGGTTTATTTACAATGACAAGTCTGGGAAGGGGGGAGTTGATCAAAATATCCGTTAATCATTACATTTGATAGTCTTTTGTGATAATAACCTTTGCTTGTGAGAGATATTTTTCATAGATTAGAAAGTCTGAAAGAAATGACAATTTGTGCAATCAATTAATAATAACACTAAGATGAAAAAAATACTTTTCTTTTTGGCCGTCTCTTTTTTGGCCTTGGCTTGCTCTAAGCAGCCTACCTCAGGACCCGTTCCCTCCCGGCTCCCGGACATTGTGGCAGAAATCGTAGACAACGATGCTACAAAGACAGGATATCTTCCCGATGAAAATGGCAATCCGGATACTAAGTTCACGTGGATAGCCGGAGACGCAATTGCCGTACTGATGGAGGATAATTCCACAGTAACCTATACCACATCTTCTTCAGGACGGACGGTAACATTTACTCCCGAAATCTCAGGGGAGAATTACCTCTTGGGCAATTTCGCATACTATCCAGCTGACGGATTGTCTATTATTGATGGAGAGTATTACGCAAGCATTGGTTTAGGTTATAACACGCCTGATGATGCTCTAAGCAGGGTGCCACTTTCCGGTTTCATCAGGAGCAGCTATTTTGGTGGAAACCCTCCTGCCTATGTTTTCCGCACAGCAACGGCAATTATGCGCATAGATATCACCAATATTCCTCTAAATGCGGGTATGGTACGTATTTTTGTCAGTCATCCGGATTATCCACTCAGCGGTTTGTTCCGCATTGATGAAGATGGCATTATCAGGGCGGAGAACGTCGAGTCGCTTTACAGTGGTAATTATGGAGTATCTGTTTATGCAGATTGGGATAGTACTACCAAGACAATCTTCCTTCCTGTTCCTGTTGGGACTATGCCTGGCGGTCTGAAGATAGAAGTTAAAGATTATTTAGAAAACAATCTTCTGTCTTATACTTCCACACAGCCCATTGCGTTGGAAGCAGGGCACGGATATCAGTTAGGGACATTGCCTAGCCACGATATTATTTCCGGATTAATCATAGAACCAGCCGGAACACCTCCGCTGAAGGATGGCATCAGCGTTACTCTCCCAGACGGAATACAGTATATCGAAGTAATGCTTGAGGAATCCCACGGTCAATCCACAATATTGCTTCCTGAGAACAGTGATGCCTGGAACAGCGCCTGCCAGCGCATAGATGCTTCCGGAACCTTCCCAATCGATCTGCCTCCATTTGAAAACATAGTAGGCAACCGTCCTTCCAATTGTCAGTATAGAATACTCTATAAAGCGTACTATGAAGATGGATTTGTCCTCAGTTCAATTGTTCCAGGGGATCTGATTCAGATAAGTGAGGAGTTGTACTCAGATCTGGACCTGACTTGGAGTAATGTAGATTTAGGAGGAATAATAACGTATTGATTACGATCCTACACACACCCGCTCCTTAAAGGGAGAGGGTGAGTGAGACGGGGCAGTGGTCGGAGCCGAAGACATCGTTGAGGATGTCGGTGCCGCGGACGCTGCCCCTTAGGTTTTCAGAGACCAGGAAGTAGTCGATGCGCCAGCCTACGTTCCGTTCGCGGGCGTTCATCCGGTAGGACCACCAGGAGTATTTGGCTTCGCCGGGGTGCTGCTCCCTCCAGGTATCGACGAACCCTGCGCCCAGAAGCTGAGTCATCTTGGCGCGCTCTTCGTCGGAGAAACCGGCGTTGAGGTGGTTTGTAGCGGGGTTTTTAAGGTCGATCTCTTCGTGGGCGACGTTCATGTCGCCGCAAACGATGACGCCCTTGCGCTGCGCCAGGCCGCAGAGGTATGCGCGGAAGGCGTCTTCCCACTCCATACGGTACGGCAGTCTGCGCAGGCCGTCCTGGGAGTTGGGGGTATAGACGTTCACCAGATAGAATTCGGGCATTTCAAGGGTGATCACGCGCCCTTCGGTGTCGTGTTCCTCAATGCCAATGCCGTAAGTGACGCTGAGCGGATGCAGACGGGTGTAAATGGCTGTGCCGGAGTAGCCCTTCTTCTGGGCGTAGTTCCAGTACGATTCGTATCCCAGGAATTCCAGGTCCAGCTGCCCGGCCTGCAGCTTTGTCTCCTGCAGGCATACAAAGTCTGCGTCAAAGGTTTCAAAAATGTCCGCGAAGCCCTTTCCTGCCACGGCGCGGAGGCCGTTCACGTTCCAACTGATGAATTTCATATTATTCGATGGTCCACTCGGCCCCGTCCTTGGTGTCCTTTACTACTATGCCCAGTTTCTTGAGGCTGTCCCTGATATGGTCAGATGTGGTCCAGTCCTTGGCGGCCTTGGCGGCGGCGCGGCTCTCGAGGACCATATCCATCAGCCCTGCGATAACGCCCTCGGCCTTGCCTCCCGCGGCCTCCTCGTCCTTCAGCCCCAGCACTCCGAACACGATGTCATCAAATATCTGAACCAGGGTGGCGATGTCTCCGTCCGACAGCTTGACCTGCTTGTCCTTTGCGGAGTTGATAAGCTTGACGGCAGATGAGATGTGCGCCAGTGCGACAGGGGTGTTCATATCGTCGCAGAGAGCGTCGTAAACCCCTTCGAACACCGCTTTAACTTCCGGGTTGTCGGCCGGGCAGGTGTCCGGCGCAACGCCGAATCCGTATTCGCCATAGGCGAAGTCCGGCGCCTTGCGCCCGGCCAGCGCGTAAAGGTCGCGGGCGGCCTGCATTACGCGTTTATAGCCCTTTTCGGCGGCCTGGAGCGCTTCGTTGGAGAAGTCCAGGGTCCCGCGGTAATGCGCCTGTAAAATGAAGAAACGCACTGTCATTGGCCCGTAAGCGCGCTCCAGCTTGGGATGGTTCCCGCTGAAGAGTTCGGGCAGGGTTATGAAGTTGCCCAGTGACTTGCCCATCTTCTGGCCGTTGATGGTGATCATATTGTGGTGCACCCAGTAGCGGACGCCGCCTGTTCCGCGGCTGGCCACGTTCTGTGCAATCTCGCACTCGT
>JAGCYZ010000017.1 GCA_017960545.1 Bacteroidales bacterium | reverse complement strand
TCTATGTTCTCATATACATTGAGTTCGTCAATCAGGTTGAAACTCTGGAACACGAAGCCTATGTTGCCCTTGCGGAACTTGGTGCGCTCCTTCTCCTTGAGGCTGCCGACCTCTGTACCCAGCAATTCGTAGGATCCGCTGGTAGGGTTATCCAACAAACCAAGGATATTGAGCAGCGTAGATTTGCCGCAGCCGGAAGGGCCCATTATGGCCACGAACTCGCCGTCCTGGATCTCAAAACTTACTCCGTTAAGAGCTGTGGTTTCAATTTCTTCCGTACGGAAGATCTTGCAAAGGTTTGATACTTTAATCATAATATATTGATTCTTAATTATTTATTCTTTCTTCAATGCCTCTGCAGGGTTGGTGCGGGCAGTCTTGATGCTCTGGTAGAGCACACTTATCGCTGCAATTATGGCGACTGCCAAACCGGCGATGGCGAATATCCACCAATGGAGGCTTATCTTGTGGTGGAAACCATTCAGCCAGCGGTGCATAATGAACCAGGCCAAAGGCACTCCAATCACAAACGCAATCCCCACCATCTTCATAAACGATATCACCAGCTCCCGCAGAACGCCGGAATAATCGGCGCCGAAGACCTTTTTCACGGAAACGCTCCGGATTTCCTGCTGCATATAATACGAGCTCATTGCAAAGAGGCCCAGGGCGCTCACCAGGATGGACAGCAAGGTGAAGATTATGACAATCTTGAGTATCCGTCTTTCGTCTGCGAATCCGGCTTCAATTCTTTCTTCGATGAAATTTGCATCAAACATTCTGTCAGGGAAGACCTCGGCCGCTATGGCTTCAACACGCTTTTTCGCGGCATTCTGGTCTCCGGTAGTCTTCACCAGAATGTGCCAGGGATAGTTATCGTCAGGACTCTCTTTCCAGTTGCTTATCATTGCAGCGCTCTGGCCGTATTCCAGGGGGCGGATCTTGAAGTCGTAATAAATGCCTCCTATAGGAATGCTCCCGTTCATTGTTGTCACAAATTCCATTTCTGATTCATCGATGCCTATCTGCTTGAAGGCATACTCGTTGAGCCACCAACTGCTCTGATGGTTGTCCTGTTTTTCTCTCAACCCCAGGATCTGGAAGTACTTGTCGTCGCCTTGGATCTGCTGGAACGACACCCAGTTCCCGGCACCCACTTCCATCGTCACGTTATTCGTATGTTCCAGCGGTATGCCGTTGCCCTGACCCACTTCCTCGACGCAAGGTTCAGCTCTCAGACGGTCCAGCAGCGGACGGAGCTCGCCGCTCGTGCCGAACTCATTGTTAATGAAAAGTATGTCTTTAGTGTTGTAACCCAGGTCAGATGAGATTAGATGACGGATCTGGAGGGCCATAGTAAGGGCGCTCACCAGCATCACTACTGATACCACGTTCTGCACTATGATGATGACTTTGCTATAGACTGTCTTGGTCTTGAGCCTAAGCGTGCCGCGTACAATTTCTATGGGCTGCGCCTTTTGGATAAGCAGCGCCGGCACTATGCCGGAAAGGATGCCCAGCACAACTATAAAGCCCAGGACCAGCAATACATTGACTGGTGTGACAGCCTTAAAGATGGAAACCTGGTACGCCAGCAGGCGTGAAACCGCCGGGGAGAGCGCCTCTGCAAGCAGGATTGCCATCAGCATTGAAATGCCGCAGATGATGGTGCTCTCGGATATCACCTTCAGGGAGATGCTGCGCTTATCGGCTCCCACAAGCCTTCTGGTGGCCATTTCCTTGGCACGGAAGCCCGTCAGGGCGGTGGTCATATTGATATAGTTCAGCACGGCGAAGGCCAGGAGCAGCAGGCACATTGCCAGGAGCAGATTCACCAGTTCACGGTTGCCGAAATGAATGGTCCCGGTAAAGTCGTAGTTCCCGTTTTCCAGGAAATACACATCCCGGAGCGGGATAAAACGGACCTGGTCGTGGTTGCTCTTATATACCCAGAAGTTGTTTTCCAGCCAGTCCAGAATCTGGTCGTGCTTGGCATTGAGATCGGCTCCGGGATAGGTCATCACAAAACAGATTCCCCCTCCGGCATTGCTCATATACTCATCGTGGGCCGGATTGCTTCTTGGCATCATCTCTCCGCGGACCAGCACATCCGGCGCCTCGAGGATGGAATTGCCGAAGTCTTTATATACACCGCAAATGGTCAGTTGTGCATCATCCTCGAGTTCGTCGCCAGAGGGTACTGTAAGAACCTGTCCCAGGGGATCCTTCTCTCCGAAATAGGCGCTTGCGAATTCCTGGCTCACCATACAGCGGTCCCAGGACACGGCCCAGTCCGCCTTGTTGCCAGCCACCAGGTCATAGCTGAACATATCGAAGAAGGTGCTGTCGGCGGACATCATGCTGCCATATATGCTCTCATCGCCGATGATATAACGGGCAGCCCCTGACATCATTGCAACGCAGCATCCTTTCTCAATCTCCGGAAAATTGTTCTTAAGGTGCTTGTCCAGCCAATAACCCATTGTCACATTATTCTCGTTGGCAACCACATAGATCCGGTCCGCATTCTCCTGGAATGAATCCGTGGAGAGTTGACGCTGGACATAAACTGCCAGCAGGAGCACAAACGCCATTGAAACCGTGAGGCCAACGAAATTGATGGCACCGTATAACTTATTCTTCTTAAGGAAGTTCCAAAAACTCTTCATAACTTAAAACATTAACACGTCACTGTCTCCAAAAGTATCGTACCCGGAAGTGATTACCTTCTCACCCGGCTCCAGGCCTTCCAGCACTTCATAGTACTGCGGATTCTGGCGTCCTATGCGTATCTCTCTCTTGACGGCTTTTGTACCCTCTTTGTTAACCACATATATCCATTTTCCACCTGTTTTTTGATAAAAAGTGCCTCGAGGGATGATAATGGCCTCTTCCGGCTGGCCAAGCTGGAGGTTCAGGTAGTAGGTCTGGCCGCTGCGGATGTTGTCCGGCTGCGGGCCGTCGAAGCGGAAATCTGCCTGGAACTTTCCGTCGCGGACCTCCGGATAAACCTTGCGGATAACGGTGGAGAAGGTATCTCCCTGACGCTCGAAAGTCGCCTCCAGTCCTTCCGTGACGCGGTCAATGTAGTGCTCGTCAATCTGGGCTTCAACCTTGTAGTTGCCCACGGAGTTGATCTGGCCAATCTTGGTTCCGCTGGCTATGTTCTGGCCCAGGACAACGTCCAGCAGGCCCAACTCGCCGTCAATAGGCGCCTTCACTATGAGCGCGTCCTTGCGTCGGCGTATCATATGCATATTCAGGAGCATATTCTCCAGGCTTTCTTCCATACGGTCTATCTGGGTGCCGCGGAACAGGCTGTCCTGCCTTGAACGCTCGCGAATGAGTTCGTATTTCTGGCGGGCAAGGTCGTAGTCCTCCTGGGCTTTCAAATAATCTTCCTTTGCGATGAGCTTGTCCTCGTAGAGGGCCTTCTGCTGCTCATAGGCGCGGCGCAGGCGTTCCACCTGGATTCCGTACTCCAGCTCGTTCTGGCGCACGTCCAGTTTCTGCTGCTCCATCTGGATCTGCGTGTTGCGGAGGATGTTTTCCTTCTCTGCGAGCTCCGCCTCGGAATTGAGGATGGAGAGGTCCAGGTTGTCGTTGCTGAGTACCAGGATGGCGTCACCGGCCTTGACGGGGGAGCCTTCCTCTATGAGGATCTGCTCCACTATGCCGCCTTCCTGCGGGCTCAGCTGGATGGTGGTCATAGGCTGGACGCGTCCGCTAAGGCGGATGTAGTCGTTGAACTCACCACTTGTTGCCGTAGATATTGTAAGGGCGTCTTTGTCAACCCTGAGGGTCTTGTTGTCAGGACGCGCAATCAGATACACGATGAATGCTGCCAGAAGCGCTCCAAGCCACCAGGGAAGGGCCTTTTTTGTGAACGCTGACCGCCAACCGGTTTTCTTCTCAATAATCTTGTCCATAGTTAGATTCTTCGGTCGCCTCCGGCTCCCTCAGAATGACACAGCTGTCATCCTGAGCGAAGCGAAGGATCTATTGATGAATATATTCGATACCATTGTAATAACTCACCACGGCCTGCTTGATCAGGTAGTTGAACAGGCTGTTCATCTCGTCGGCCTTGGCTTTGAGGTAATTGTTGCCCGCAGTCT
>JAGCYZ010000016.1 GCA_017960545.1 Bacteroidales bacterium | reverse complement strand
TTCAAAGTTAATCAAAAAACTTATATTTGTGCCGATGGATAAAATGCAAGAAGATATCAATTATATGAAGCAGGCCCTGACGGAGGCCAAGGCTGCCGGAGCCGAAGGCGAAGTGCCCATAGGAGCCGTCATCACCTGCAACGGGCGCATCATTGCCCGCGGCCACAATATGACGGAGCGCCTCAACGACTCCACCGCACACGCGGAAATGATAGCAATAACGGCAGCTACCGAAGCCCTGGGAGGCAAATACCTGCAGGACTGCACTCTATACGTAACGGTGGAGCCTTGCCCTATGTGCGCCGCCGCAACCGCCTGGGCCCAGCTGGGCCGGCTGGTTTACGGCGCCCCGGATCCACGGCGCGGCTACTCCCTCTTCTCCCCCTCCCTGCTTCACCCCAAAACGCAAGTCAGCGCCAAGATCCTGGAAGAGGAATGCAGCTCCCTTGTAACCGATTTTTTCAAGAATAAGAGATAATTTACTATCTTTGCGGCCTGGGACTGAGGTATGGTGTAATGGTAGCACTACAGATTTTGGTTCTGTCTGCCCAGGTTCGAATCCTGGTACCTCAACCATCAAAAAGGGCGACCCTTGAGGGCCGCCCTTATCGTTTAGAAAATCAGCTGGGCGAATTTGTAGAGGCCGTATTTCCATACGACAAAGTTGTGTCCTTCGCCGGGATAGTTGATGAGCGTGCAGGGAATGCCGTGTTCGTCGCAGAAGGCCTTGAGCCTGGAGCTGTTGTACATAAGGTTGTCTTCGCTGCCGCATACCATCCAGAGCAGGGAGTTCTGGGCCTTGGTCTTTTCAACGTCAGGGATGAGGACCTCGGGCATATTGGTGTTAGGAGCGGATGAGAAACCTCCCACGTAGGCGAATACATCCATATTGGCAAGGCCGAAATTGAGAGACTGGCCTCCACCCATGGAGAGACCGGCTATGGCGCGGTGCATCTTGTCTGTATATACGCTGTATTTACTCTCGATGAAGGGGATGAGGCTGCCGAGAAGGTCTTTGTCGAACTGGGCGAATGCCGGGAAGGTAGCCATAACGTTACCCTCTTTGCTGTCGTTGACCTGTGCGCGGCCGTTAGGCATCACAATGATCATATCCTTTGCCTTGCCCTCGGCGATGAGGTTGTCAAGGATGATGTTGGGAACGCCGTCGAGCCACTCGCGCTCGTCTCCGCCAATTCCGTGAAGAAGATAGAGTACGGGGTACTTCTTGGATGCATCGTACTTGGGAGGAAGATAGACGGTAGCCTTGCGGATGGTGCCTACTGACTCGGACTTATACTCGACGCTCTCGAGGGTTCCGTGCGCGATGCCGGGACGCTCTGCGTCAAAGCCAGCGGGAGCCTCTACATAGGGGTCGAAAGTTACGTTGATCTGGGGCATCTGGCCGAAGCCTCCGCCCATTCCGGGCTGCGCCTGCGCGATGAAAAGTCCGCAGGTGAGCGCTGCGATGGTCAAAAGAATCTTTTTCATATTACAGTTTTTGGCGTATTTCTACAATGTGGAAGGCCTCTATGATATCGCCCTCCTTAATGTCGTTGAAGTTCTCGATACCCATTCCGCACTCCATTCCGGCCATTACCTCCTTGACTGAATCCTTGCCCCTCTGCAGGGATGAAAGGACTCCGGTGTAAACCACGATACCGTCCCTGATAAGGCGTACCTGTGATTTCTGGAGCATCTTGCCCTCACGGATGATACATCCTGCGATGGTTCCCACCTTGCTGATCTTGAAGGTCTGCTTGACTTCCGCGGTGGCGATGACTTCCTCTTTCTTCTCCGGCTCCAGCATACCCTCGATACCGTCCTTGACCTCATTGATACAGTCGTAGATTACGGAGTAGAGACGGATTTCGATACCTTCCTTCTCAGCCGCCTTGCGCGCCTCCACGGTAGGACGTACCTGGAAGCCCACGATAACGGCGTCAGAAGCCTCGGCAAGCAGGATATCGGACTCGGAGATGGCACCCACCGCCTTGTGGATAACATTCACGCGCACCTGCTCGGTAGAGAGCTTGATGAGGGAATCGGAGAGGGCCTCCACTGAGCCGTCCACGTCTCCCTTGACAATGACATTGAGTTCCTTGAAATTGCCGATTGCAATTCGGCGGCCAATCTCCTCAAGGGTCATATGCTTCTGGGTCTTGATTCCCTGGATGCGGATGAGCTGCTCGCGCTTGTTGGCTATTGACTTGGCCTCACGCTCGTCCTGGAGGACGTTGAGTTTCTCTCCTGCCGCAGGGGCTCCGTTGAGTCCAAGTACGGAAACAGGGGTTGAAGGCCCGGCTTCGGATACTTTCTGTCCGCGCTCGTTGAACATTGCGCGCACTCTTCCGTAATAGCATCCGCTAAGCATTACGTCTCCAACCCTGAGGGTTCCTTCCTGTACAAGGACGGTGGCCAGGAAGCCGCGTCCCTTGTCCAGTGAGGACTCAATGACGGCGCCGCTGGCGGGCTTGTTGGGGTTGGCCTTGAGCTCAAGGAGATCGGTTTCAAGGAGAACCTTCTCAAGGAGCTTGTCAACGTTGATTCCCTTCTTGGCGGAAATCTCCTGGCACTGGTATTTTCCTCCCCAGTCCTCTACGAGGATGTTCATTTCTGAAAGCTGGCGGCGGATGGTGTCAGGCATTGCACCGGGCTTGTCTATCTTGTTGATTGCGAATACCATAGGAACGCCGGCGGCCTGGGCGTGGTTGATGGCCTCAACTGTCTGGGGCATCACGGCGTCGTCCGCGGCAACTATGATGATTGCAAGGTCAGTGAGCTGGGCTCCACGGGCACGCATAGCGGTGAAGGCCTCGTGTCCCGGGGTGTCCAGGAAGGTGATGCGGCGGCCGTCCTCCAGCTTGACGCTGTAAGCGCCAATGTGCTGGGTGATGCCTCCCGCCTCACCGGCAATGACGTTGGATTTGCGTATATAGTCCAGCAGGGATGTCTTACCGTGATCCACGTGACCCATTACGGTAATGATAGGCGGCCTTTCAACGAGATCTTCCTCGCGGTCTTCCACCGCATCCTGCTTGATAACCTCCGATATCTCGGCGGTTACGAACTCAACCTTGTATCCGAACTCTTCCGCAACAAGGACAAGGGCTTCCGCATCAAGCCTCTGGTTGATGGAAACCATCAGACCAAGGCTCATGCAGGCTCCTATGACCTTGTTCACCGGAGTGTTGTTCATAAGGGTGGCAAGGTCGTTTACGGTAACGAATTCAGTTACCTTGAGCACGCTTCTCTGAGCAGCTTCCTGCTCCATCTCCTCCTGGGCCCTCTGGGATGCAAGCTCGCGTTTCTCGCGGCGGTACTTGGAGCCGAAGTTGTTCTTCTTACCCTCGTTCATACGGGCGTAAGTCTCTTTCACCTGCTTCTGGATCTCCTTCTGCATCTCTTCCTGCTCAGCTTCGGTGAGGGCGGGCTTGAAGCGCTCGTTTCCGCGCTTGCGGCCCTTGCCCTGGGCCTGCTGGCCGTCCTTGCGCTGCTGCGCATCGGCTTTCTTGCCATTCTTCTGGTCCTTGCGAGGGTTGTTATCCGCTGCAACCTTGTTCACGTCCACCTTCTGGGTGCCGTGGGCAATCCTCTCGCGCTTCTTTGGCTTCTTCTCGAACTGGGTGACGTCAATCTTGCCCAATACCTTGAAACCGCCTTCTTCACGGGCCGGAGCCGCCGGGGTTGGAGCGGGCTCGGTTACGGGCTCCTGTGAAGGGGCATCAGGGGTGACGGGCTGGGGTGCCGGCTCAGGCTGCGGCTCCGGTTCGGGAACTGGAGCGGGTGCAGGTTCGGGCTCGGGCACGGGGGCTGGCGCTGGTTCCGGGACCGGAGCGGGTGCAGGTTCGGGCTCAGGAACCGGTGCAGGCTCTGGTTTCGGCTCCGGCTTGGGTGCTGGCGCAGGGGCCGGTGCAGGCTTGGGAGCGGGCTTGGGGGCCGGAGTCTCCTTCTGCAGGATGGAGCTCTTTATGATAGTCTCCCTGACCGGCTCGTATTCCTCCTCTTCCTGGACCTCCTTACGGCTGGATTTCTCCAGGATCTCCGTGAGTTTGATGTCAACCCTCTCGGATGCCTCTTTCATTTCCAGGTCCTTGCCGAACTGTTTGGCGATGGCGGGGAGGAAGTCCTCCGACACCTTCGCATTGGGATCTGCGTCCACGCCGGCTCCCTGCTTGTTCAGGAAGTCAACCAGGTCCTGCAGACCAATGTTGTATTTGCGGATAATTCTATTTAGTCTGATATCTGCCATATAAACCCCTTTATCTTTTTTTAGTCCTCGAACTCTTCGCGGAGTATTTTCATAACTTCTTCTACGGTCTCATCCTCAAGGTCCGCCCTCTTGGCAATATCCTCGGGTGAGAGAGCCAGCACGCTCTTGGCGGTGTCGCATCCGATGCTTTCCAGCTTTTCGATGATCCACTCGTCAATCTCGTTGGCGAATTCGCTGAGCAGAACGTCCTCTTCCTCGGCGGAAGCGTCTTTGGGAAGCTCCCTCCAGACTTCTATCTCCCTGTCAACCAGCATACCTGCCAGGCGGATGTTGACACCGCCGCGGCCGATACCCTTCTTGACCTCCTCCGGCTGCATGAACACCTTCACCTTCTCTTCAGGGGAAGATCCCATATCTATCGAGGAGATGTGAGCGGGGCTGAGGGCCCTCTGGATGAGCAGCTGCGGATTAGCGGTCCACTGAAGCACGTCAATGTTCTCGTTGCGGAGCTCACGCACGATGCCCAGGATCCTGCTTCCCTTGACTCCGATGCAGGCTCCGATAGGGTCGATCCTCTCGTCATAGGACTCAACCGCAACCTTTGCCCTGTCGCCGGGAACGCGGACAACCTTCTTCACAGTGATGAGGCCGTCGCCAATCTCCGGTACTTCCTGCTCGAAAAGCCTCTCCAGGAACTCGGGAGTAACCCTTGAAAGGACAATGTATGGCGTGGTGTTGTTCTTCATCTCCACGCTCTTGATAATGGCGCGCACCTCGTCGGCTTTCTTGAAGTGTTCGCCGGGAATCTGCTCCGACTTGGGAATGCGGAGCTCGTTTCCGTCCTCGTCCAGGATGAGAACTTCCTTTGACCAGGTCTGGTAAACCTCTCCAGTGAAGATTTCACCCACTTTCTCGGAGTATTTCTTGAAGACGTTGGCCTTCTCAATGTCCATGATGCGTCCCTGCAGGTTCTGCCTGATGTTCAGGATGCCGCGGCGGCCGAAGGAAGAGAGGGGGAACTTCTTGGAATAGGAGTCTCCAATCTCATAGTCATCGTCTCCGCTGTCCTCGATCACCTGCTCAAGGGTCATTTCAGCGTTGGGGTTTTCCACAGTTTCCACGATCTCGAAATTCTGGTATATCTCGCAGGTTCCCTTATCCACGTTGACAATGACGTCAAAGTTGTCCGACGATCCGTAGGTCTTGGCAATCTGGGTAAGGAATACGTCCTTGAGTACTCCCATCATCACAGGTCTGTCAATATTCTTCTCATCCTTGAAATCCTTGAAGGCGTCGATGAGAGTGATTATCTGTTCTTTTTCCATTTATAGTATTATTAATATTTTATTCATTGTCATTCTGTCCCTTCATTGTCATTCTGAGCGCAGCGAAGAATCTCATCCGCCTCTTCCGCGCTTATTCCAACGGAACTTACGGTCAGGGAGTAATCCTCTATGTTGCGGTCGAAAGCCGCCAGGACCGCCCTGTGCACGTATTCGCAATCTGCAATGTCAACATCGGCCGAAGGCTTGTCAATGGCTACGAAGAACACGTTGTCGTCATCGTTGAAGTCAAGCTCGGCAACGGTGCATCCGCGCTCTTCCGCGGCCTGCTCCAATACTTTTACCAATTCTGCTTTTTCCATAATGCTCATTAAAAAATAGGAACCTTGCGGCCCCTATCTCTTTCACTGGATGCAAAAATACTTATAATTTGCTAAATTTGCAAATAAAGCGCACATACTATGGAATTTACAGCCAAAGAACTAGCCCGTATCCTTAAAGGAACTGTGGACGGTGACCCTAACGCAAAGGCCAGGAGCTTTGCCAAGATAGAGCACGGCAAAAGCGGCAGCCTGTGTTTCTTCGCCAATCCAAAATACGAGCAGTACGTATATACGAGCAAGGCCAGCATCCTGCTGGTCAACAAGGACTTCCAGCCCACCGCAAAGGTTGAGCCCACAATGGTCCGTGTAGAAAACGCCTATACCGCACTGGCAGACCTCCTCAAGTATGTTGCAGACAGCAAGAAGACAAACAAGAGGCACCGCAGCCTCTCCTCCCCCGTTCCTTTCAGCGCCTCTATGGGCAAGAAGGTTTTCATAGGCCCCCACTGCAGCATAGGACGCAACGTGAAGGTGGGTGACCGCACCAGGATAATGGGCAACGTATTCATTGGAGCCGGCACCACCATAGGTGAAGACTGCATAATCTATCCCGGCGTAAGCATATATCCCGGAATGAAGATAGGAGACAGGGTCATCCTGCACTCCAACTGCGTGATAGGATCGGACGGATTCGGGAACGCGCCGCAGCCGGACGGCTCCTGGGAGAAGATAGAACACCTTGGTAACGTAATCATTGGCAATGACGTGGAAATCGGCTCCTGCACCACCGTTGACCGCGCCCCTATGGAATCCACCATCATAGGCAACGGAGTGAAGATCGACAACCTTTGCCAGATAGCCCACAATGTTCAGATCGGCGACCATACCGTAATGGCGGCCCAATGCGGGATTGCCGGATCCACCAAGATTGGGAAATACTGCATTCTTGCAGGTCAGGTTGGAATTGTAGGACATCTGACCATCGCTGACCATACTACCTTCTGCGCCCAGGCCGGCGTAATAGGCAATGTCCGCAAGGAGGGTGAGGTTCTTTTTGGCACTCCGGCCATAGACCGTCTCTCTTTCCTCAAGAGTTACGCCGTCTTCAAGAGCAACGGCAAGCAATAATTATTGAAATGTTGCATAATTATTGTATCTTTGCTTGATTTATGAAGCAAAGAACACTCAAGAAAAACTATTCCTTTTCAGGAAAAGGCCTCCATACCGGCAAGCCGGTCAAAATGACTGTCAAGCCTGCACCTGAGAATACCGGAATAGTCTTCATCCGCACGGATATCACCCAGCGCCCTGTGATAGAGGCCCGGGCCAGCAACGTTTCCAAGACAGACAGAAGCACCTCCCTTTGTCAGGACGGAATTGCTGTTTATACAGTGGAACATATCCTCTCCGCCCTCACCGGACTGGGAGTTGACAACGCCATCATTGAACTTGACAATGTAGAAGTTCCCATAATGGACGGAAGCGCCCGCAAGTATGCCGTTCTCATTGGAAAGGACGGGACCGTGGAACAGGAGGCCGAGAGACGCTTCATAAACATAGACAGCCCCATAGAGATTACGGATCCAAGCGGAGCATACGTAAGGATAGAACCCGCCCCCAAGGCAGACTATGACATTACCATAGACTTCGGGTCGGAAGTCCTTGGCGTCCAGAGCGCGCACTGGGACCCTGAGGATGACTATATAGCCCACATAGCCCCGTGCCGCACATTCTGCTTCTTCCACGAAGTGGAATTCCTGCTTGCCAACAACCTGATCAAGGGAGGAGACATATATAACGCCATCGTTATAGTGGAGCATCCGATCTCCGAAGCCCAGATGCAGCTGTTCCGCGAAAAGTTTGAGATGCCTCAGCTTTCCGTCACCCCTCAAGGCTATCTGAACAACATAAAACTGCATTTCAACAATGAATGCGGACGTCACAAGATGCTTGACCTGATTGGCGACCTGCGCCTCTGCGGAGGTTTCCTCAACGCAAAGGTGACCGCCTATAAATCAGGACACACCATAAACACGGCCGCAGCCAAGGCTATAGAGAAGGCCATAGGCATAAAATAAACCAGGTATGAACAAGATACATCCCCTTGCTACAGTCAGCCCCAATGCAATCCTGGGCGACAACGTAGAGATAGGCCCCTACGCTTTCATTGACGACAACGTCAAGCTAGGCAACAACTGCAAGATCCATCCCCACGCCGTGATTTTCTCCTACGTGACAATGGGAGACGACTGCGAAGTATTCCCCGGAGCAGTGGTGGGTGCCATCCCCCAGGACCTGAAATTTGACGGAGAAGTAACTTACGTGGAGATTGGCAACCGCGTGACCATACGCGAATGCGCCACCATCAACCGCGGCACCAAGGCAAGCGGCAAAGGGCTCACCAAGATTGGCGATGACGTCCTCATAATGTCATACGTACACGTGGCTCACGACTGCCGCGTGGGCAACCACTGCATCCTTGTAAGCTATGTGGGCATTGCCGGAGAGACGGACGTTGACGACTGGGCTATCCTTGGCGGCAGCACCGTAGTGCATCAGTTCAGCCACATCGGAGCGCACTCTATGGTAGGCGGCGGTTCCAAGGTCAACAAGGACATCCCTCCTTATTCCCTCTGCGGACGCGACCCTATCTGCTACGCCGGAATCAACATCGTGGGCCTTCGCAGAAGGGGCTTCCAGTCCGATGTCATCCGCAACATCAAGGACATCTACGATACCATATACTACCACGGATACAACATTTCCGACGGATGCTCCAGGGTTGAGAACGGATTCCCCCCTTCCGAGGAAAGGGATGTCATCCTGAACTTCATCCGCAACTCCAAGCGCGGAATCGTAAGGGCCAACGACCTTAACGAAAAAGGAACCATAGACTAGTGGCGCTGCTCAGCATAGCATACTTCCCCCCTGTAGAATACTTCGTCTTGCTGGCGAAGTATTCTGTTATAGAGCTGGAAGCCTGCGAGAACTACCAGAAGCAGTCCTACCGGAACCGCTGCAGGATATATGCGGCGGACGGGCCGCAGGCATTGAACGTGCCCGTAGTCCACGAAAACGGCACATTCAAGCTCCCCATAACCCAGATAAAGGTGGACTACTCCACCCCGTGGGTGACACGCACAAAAAGAGCCATTGACGCCGCCTATTACAGCTCCGCCTATTTCGAGTACTACAGGGACCAGTTGTATTCCATCCTGGATTCCAAGCCCGAAACGCTGTTCAGCCTGGACCTTCAGCTGACTCAATTCCTTGCCCTTAAATGCGGCATAAAGACCGATATCCGATTCACTGAGGATTTCCTCCCCGGCACTCCCGGAGAGGATTTCAGGGAGATCATCCATCCCAAAAGAGCCAACACCATCCTGGAAGACAACAATCTGAAGAAGCCGTACTTCCAGGTCTTCTCCGGGAAGTACGGCTTCTTGCCGAATTTGTCGGTGATCGACCTTCTTTTCAACGAAGGTCCCGACTCAATATCCTACCTAAAACCTCAGGCCGACAGTAACAACGGCATCTAAACTCCGCCTTCTGGCTTTGATTTCAGGAGATTCATATACAAGCTGGGTATAGTTGTCGTTGTACAGGTCGTACGGATAGTTGTAATAATCAGGAAGTACGTTCCAGCGAAGGGCCAGATCAATGAAGAATGATCCGTCAGAAGCGTATCCCAGACCTCCTGAATAAGAGCGGCGGGTGGAATAGCTGCCGTCTGAAAGCTTGCGGTCATTCTCGGTAAATCCGGCGCGAAGGGCCACTGAAGGTGTGAGCATAAGCTCTGCACCTACGCGGTACTGGTTGGCGGATCCTCCATTGTTAAGGATGTCTGCATTGACATCAGAAACTATTGAAGAATACTCTGAAGAGTGCCTGCTCTCAAGGGTGTAGTACATCTTGCTGTAGTCAGTGCGCTCCCAGTCAAAGCTGAGAAGTCCCAGTCCTGCAAAGGCGTATGCTACGCCAAGGCCGGTGATGGAAGGAGTCCTGAGCGTGTAGGCAAAGTTGCCGTCGGCTGCCTTGGTCTCGCTCTGGGGAACCTCGGTAGCATCCAGGTAGGAGCTCCATCCATACCTTTCCTCAATTGAGAAAACAGTAGGGGTCTGATAGGTGGCAGCCACGCGCAGTCCCCCGATGGGGCGCCAGATAACTCCGAACTTGGCGTATGCACCGCCTCCTACGTACTCTGTGTACTCATACTCCTCGGAACGGCGGAAGCCGGTCTGGAAGTAACCGTCACGGAGAGATGTCTCAGTAAAGGTGAAGTCATCCCTATAGTCAAGCACCGGAAGGCCAAGGTTGACTCCGAGATAAAGCTGGTCAAGATAATTGTATCCGAAGTTGAACAGCAGGTCCGTCTTGGAGCCGGAACGCCTGCGGTAGTAGTCCTGGCCGATCTGGTCGCCCAGTTCTACGAATATATCTCCGGTTTGCTCATCTATGTACTTGTTCTCAGTAGCGCCTATGTACTGGTCCGTAGTTCCGGAAATCTCGTCAATGAGATATGCGTCGAAAGCGGTCTGGAGGTCATAATAACCTGAATTGCCGTTCTCGAAATAGCTGTGGTCTATTCCGTTGGCCAACTGTGCGAAGGCTGAAAGCTGCGATGTGCTGGCATTCTTTCCAAACACGGAGAAGGTCTCGGAATAAACATTGGTCGTATTGGCTACGAAGCCGAACGTGAAACTGCTTCCGGATCCCTTTCCTCCGACTGGGAATACCATTGTAGTACCAACGTTGGGCAGTTTGCCGCTTGTCCTGTTGAGCTGGTTGAAATACTTGTCACCTTCCGGTGAAGTGAAGTTTGTTCCTATCCTGGAATTGGTGAATCCCGGGGAGAAAGTAACCTGAGAGTAGTTGGCGACAGCCGAGCCGGCCGGGTTGATCCCAATCGAGCCCAAATCTCCGCCCAATGCTGAAACTGCATTTCCAAGAGCCATAGTGCGCGCGGTGCCGTAATAGTTGTTTTCCGCCGCAAGAATTGCTCCGTCCAAGGTCTGCGCCTGGAGGGAAACTGCCGCAAAGAGCAACAGTCCCGCAAAATATAATCTTCTCATAATAGCTGTCGAGGTTTTTAAATTAAACATTCTGGTTACCGGAGGGCCGGAGCGCGGCTACCTGCCGCGTCCTCCGCCACCGCCGCTGCTTGATCCGCCACCGGATGAGCCGCCGCCGCTATAGCCGCCGCCACCGCCGCCGCTGTAGCCACCGCCACTGTAGCCGCCGGATGAACCGCTGGAACGGCTTACTGAACCGGATGACCTGCTGACTGAGCCGGATGACCTGCTGACGCTTCCTGAAGACCTGTTCACTGTTGAGCCAGAGGACCTGTTCACGGTTGAACTGCCGGAACTGTAGGATCCTGAGGAGCTGCCGCTGGACATTGAGCTTGAAGGAACCGCCCTGCGGTAGGTTGCGTTAGCTGCGGAACCGTTGGTTGCGCGGGTGCTGGTAGAAGTACTTGCTGCCGGGTTGGACCTGGTCTGAACATTTGCAGAGGTTGTTCCGGCGGGCCTGCTGCTGGTTCCGGCCACCCTTCTGGTGGCGGAAGATCCTGCAGGCAGACGGCGAACCGTAGAAGAACCTGTGTTGTTGCTGGCCGTAGCCTTTGTACCGGCCGCAGAAGAGCCTGCGGTCCTTGTTACGCCGCCGGAGGTGCTCACGGCTGCGCGAGGTGCGAATCCAATGTTGGTCCTGTTGGGATTGTTTACGTGGATTCCGGGACCGGCATAGTGTCCCCCGTGATAATGTCCGCCTCCATAATAGTAGTACGGATAGTAGCTATAGTAGGTGTGATAGCCGTAATAGCCGTAGCCGTAGTACCAGGGATCGTAATACCAAGGGGAATAATACCAGGATGAGTAATATGGACGATAGTAGAAGGGATCATACCATCCGCCGTAATACCAGGGGTCATACCAGAACGGGTCGTACCAGAAGGGGTCGTACCACCTGTAATGCCAGCTTGCATATACGGAGTATGGATGATACCAGCTCCTGTAGAAAGGACTGTCCCAGTAGCTGTATCCCCAATAAGTGTTCCAGGAAGAACGCTCATTAAGGGTTATGGATGACAGTCTGTTGTTATCGTTGAACTTAAGGGTCGCAGACATGTTCTGGGGGATGAAGAGGGTGTCAACCTTCTCATCGTTCTTGAGGAATATCTGCGAACCGCGGGTTCTGTTAATAAGGTCTTGGGTTTCAGTATCGGTTACCTGAGATATAGGACGGGAAGTACTAACAGCATAGTAAATTCCATCCTGATACCTCTGGGAAGAAGTATCCTGAGCAACCTGGGTCATGGACACGCAGGAAGTCAGTGCGGCGAGAGCCGCCAAGGTGATAATAATGTGCCTTTTCATAATAGAACCTCCTATAATATCAATCAAATAAATTGTATCTTTGCAACAGGTATTTGCAAGAACTATGCAATTTTACAAAAAAAGTAAGTAATAAACAATAAAATGCTAAAATGGCTAAAGAAGTAACAGCCCGTTCAGAGAATTACTCTCAGTGGTACAATGACTTAGTGGTGAAGGCAGATCTTGCGGAACAATCCGCGGTCAGAGGATGTATGGTCATAAAACCATACGGATATGCCATCTGGGAAAAGATGCAGTCCGTGCTGGACGGCATGTTCAAGAAGACAGGCGTCCAGAACGCATATTTCCCTTTGTTCATCCCCAAATCTTTCTTCAGCAAGGAAGCCGAGCACGTTGCAGGCTTCGCCAAGGAATGCGCGGTGGTAACCCATCACCGTCTGATGAACGACCCCGACGGGAAGGGAGTGGTAGTGGATCCTGAGGCAAAACTGGAAGAAGAGCTCATC
The DNA here is from genome assembly GCA_017960545.1 of Bacteroidales bacterium. Lineage (GTDB taxonomy): Bacteria > Bacteroidota > Bacteroidia > Bacteroidales > UBA932 > Cryptobacteroides. The sequence continues at coordinate 5,076 of JAGCYZ010000016.1, read as the reverse complement.
GTGAGGCCAACCTCCGAGACAATCATATGGAGTGTTTACAAGAACTGGGTCACATCCTGGAGAGACCTCCCCATCCTGTGCAACCAATGGTGCAACGTGGTGCGCTGGGAGATGCGCACGCGCCCGTTCCTCCGCACGGCGGAGTTCCTGTGGCAGGAGGGGCATACCGCACACTCATCGGCAGAAGAGGCGGAGGCTAAGGCAAAAGAGATGGTCCAGGTGTACGCAAATTTCGCGCGCAACACGCTGGCGCTGCCTGTGATCGTGGGTCACAAGAGCCCCAACGAACGTTTCGCCGGTGCGCTGGACACCCTTACCATTGAAGCCATGATGCAGGACGGAAAGGCCCTGCAGGCTGGTACGTCTCACTTCCTTGGCCAGAATTTCGCCAAGTCATTCGACGTGCAGTACACCGACAAGGAAGGGAAGCTGCAGTATGTGTGGGCGACGTCGTGGGGCGTGAGCACGCGACTTATGGGAGCGCTCATTATGGCCCACGGCGATGACAACGGCCTTGTGCTTCCTCCGGCGCTGGCGCCTATCCAGGTGGTGATGGTTCCCATCTACCGCACGGACGAGGAGCGTGCCGCCTTACTGGAGAAGATGGATGCCATAAAGGCCGAACTGGAGGCAAAGGGCCATTCTGTCAAGGTGGACGAAAGGGATACCATCCGCCCGGGATTCAAGTTTGCGGAGTGGGAGCTCAAGGGAGTTCCGGTGCGCCTGGCAATGGGAGCCCGCGACCTTGCCGCCGGCACCGTGGAAGTTGCCCGCAGGGACACTCTTACAAAGGAAACAATGTCACTGGAGGGCATTGCAGACCATATCCACGGTCTGTTGGATGACATCCAGGCCAATATATACAACAAGGCTATGGCGTTCCGTGACAGTCGCGTTCAGAAGTGCGACAGCTGGGAGGAGTTCAAGACCGAGATCCAGAACGGAAAGTTCCTCCTCTGCCATTGGGACGGCACTGCCGAGACCGAACAGAAAATAAAGGACGAAACAAAGGCGACAATCCGCTGCATCCCCGTGGACAGCTATGTCTGCGAGGAAGAGGGCAAGGACATCTACTCCGGCAAGCCTTCAAAGTGCAGGGTTGTTTACGCAATAGCATATTAGAATATGAAAAAGAGATCGTTGATAATTGCGGCCGCTTTCCTGGCCGCCCAGGCTTTATCTTTCGCGCAGGCGGTAGTTACCGATGCGGAGAAGGCAGCCGCAGCAGCGGCCGCAGCAATCCAGAACGCCCCCAAGGCTCAGGAAGAAGTGGACAAACCCCAGTATTGGGAGAAGAGCGCTGAGGTCAACCTCGGATTCAATGAAACAAACCTCACCAACTGGGCCGCGGGAGGATTCAACACACTTATGATGACATCCTCACTGGATGCCAAGGCCAATTATAAGAAGGACCTGTCAACCTGGAACAACCGCCTTCAGCTGGACTATGGTTTCCTCCGTTCGTCAGACAAGCCGGGAGTGTTCCAGAAAAGCAATGACCGTATGTATCTGGAAAGCGGATGGGCTTACAAGACCTCAAAGGATTCCAAATGGAACTATTCCGCAGGCTTCGACTTCCGCTCGCAGTTTACCCGCACCCCTGTCAAGTATCTCAGCAACGAGGACGGCAAATGGTACGGAGACGGTCTCAAGTCAGGTTTCTTCTCACCTGCATACACCAACATAGCACTTGGTATGGAATGGGTGCCTAAGGAGTGGTTCAACATCACTTTCTCCCCTGTCACCGGCGGACTTGTGATATGTTCCATCCCGGAGCTTCGCAAACAGTACGGTATGCTTCCGTTCGAAAACGATCCCGAGAAGTATCACAGCGTGCTGTTCATGTTCGGTGCCCAGATCAAGGCGAACTTCAAGATGACCATCAACGACGTGTTTGCATACGACACGCAGCTGGTACTCTTCTCCAACTACCTGGACCATCCGGAGAGGCTCCGCGTGAACTGGGACAACAAGATCAGCTGGCAGGCCGCAAAGTTCATAAAACTGGCGTTCAACACCTGGCTCATCTACGACCCGCGTGTGATCATCGACGGAAAGGACAGGGTTCAGTTCAAGGAAGCCTTCACGGTGAACTTCACCTACACGTTCAAACCGCGTAAATAAATGAAAATCCTCCTTGCAGTAAGCGGCGGCATAGACTCAATGTTTATGGCGGAACGGTTCCTTGCCACAGACGGGGCCGGCGCCATTGCCGTAGCGCACTGCAACTTCGGTCTCCGCGGCGCTGAAAGCGACGGGGACGAAGCCTTTGTGCGCGATTGGTGTTCGCGCAAGGGAGTGGAGTTCATAGTCAAGAGGTTCGACACCTCAAAGTATGCGGTTGAGAAAGGCATAAGCATTGAGATGGCGGCGCGCGAGCAGCGGTACGCCTGGTTCGCGGAGCTATGCCGCGAAAGGGGCTTCAGCTGCGTGGCGGTGGCACACAATGCGGACGACAACGCGGAAACACTGTTCCTGAACCTGCTCAGGGGCACGGGCGGACGCGGCCTGCGCGGGATGCAGGCGCGCGGCACGGTGCCGGGAGCGCCGGACGTAGTTCTCATACGTCCTCTTCTGGGAATGACACGCAAGGAGATTGCGGAATGGATGACAGCCGCCGGAGCCGGATGGCGTGAGGACAGCACCAATGCCGGAAGCGTATTCAAGCGCAACAAGATTCGCAACAAGGTGTTCCCTTTGCTCAAGGAGATGAACCCATCGTTCATAAAGACCCTTACCAGAAGTATGGGTTACTTCAGCCAGGAGAATGACATAGCGGATGATTATTATCAGGAGCACAGGGACCAGGTATTCAGCGACGGGCGCATAGACGTTCCCGCCCTTCTGGGACTGAAGCATTGGGAATACGTACTTTACAGGATTGCGGAGCCGTTCGGCTTCAATATGCAGGTGATTGACGCCATCGGACGCAGCCTCAAGGAGCCAGGGCAGCTTTCAGGGAAAATCTTCACGGGTGACGGGTATAAAATGGTATCGTCCTCGGACGCCCTGATAATCAGCGATATAAAGCAAGGAGAGAGACTCACGGGGCTCAGTGTGGACAGGTGCGGAGACTATGGATTCAATGGAAGCACTGTAAGTATCCGACTGTATCCACGCACTCCTGATATGGCGCTGGAGCAGCCGGTGGGCACTCTGATATTCGATGCGGACAAGGTACCTTTCCCTTTTACACTTCGCACCTGGCAGAAGGGAGACTGGCTCAATCCGCTGGGCCTTCGCGGGAAAAAGAAACTGTCGGATATGTTCACTGACCTGAAGTTCTCGCTCCTGGACAAGGACGACGCCATAGTGCTCCAGACAGCCGCGATGCAGGAAGGGCACATAGGGGCGCTGATAGGACAGAGGATTGACGATTCCCTGAAGGTTACGCCGGAAACGGACACGGTCCTTATGATAAGACTAACCAAATAAAACCACAATATTATGAAACGAATACTGACCACATTGGCAGCAGCCCTTTTGCTGCTGGCTTTCAACGCATCGGCACAGACTTTCAAGGCTCCGTCCCCTGAGGGATGGTCCCGCACCTCAGCCACCCAGCGCCAGTCAGAGTTCCCCAAGGTTAACTCCAAGGGAGAATACTGGTTCCGCTTCAGGGCTCCAGAGACAGCAAAGGAAGTGAAAATCAACTTTGCCGGAAAGGATTTCCCCGCCCAGAAAGACGCCGAAGGCTACTGGAACGTGATTACCACCAGCCCAAAGGTGGGTTTCCAGCTTTACAGCATAATCATTGACGGAGTAAAGTACAATGACCCGGGTTCCGAAGTCGTTTACTGCAACGGATGGGCCGGCTACATAGAGGTTCCCTCCCCTGACGACGACTACTACCTTATGCGCAACGTCCCTCACGGAGAGGTACGCGAGCATTATTTCTATTGCGACGTGGAGAAATCCTGGCGCAGGGCTTACGTATATACGCCGGCAGACTATGAGACCAACCACAGCAAGCGCTATCCGGTACTCTACCTCCAGCACGGCGCAGGTGAGATGGAGCAGGAGTGGGTGCACTCAGGCTTCGCCGCAATTATCGCTGACAATATGATTGCCGAAGGCAAGATAGAGCCTATGATCATTGTGATGAACAATGACTTCGTTTACCGCCCGGGCGACACCCGCGGCCGTCTGGCAATGTCCCCCACCTACTCGGAGAACTTTGAGCAGATGCTCATCTACGAGGCCATTCCTGACATTGACAAGAGCTACCGCACAATTGCAGACCCTCAGCATCGCGCCATGGCAGGCCTCTCTATGGGAGGAATGCTCACCAACAGCGTGGGACTGCATCACACTGATATGTTCGCATACTACGGCCTGTTCAGCGGCGGAACACCTGTATCCCAGCCTGATATCATCCGCAAGGATATCGTCAAGTTGGTATTCGAGACTTGCGGCGAACAGGAGTATCCGGACAGAATTAAAGCCGACACCGAGAAACTCAACGCTATGGGCATCAATGCCGCGTATTACGTTTCACCGGATACGGCTCACGAGTGGCAGACCTGGAGACGCAGTCTGCACGAGTTCCTCCCGCTGCTGTTCAGGTAGCGGCTAGAACTTCTTGCCGAAGACGATGCTCAGGAATGTCATACCCAGGATCCTGATATCGAACCACCAGGAACGGTGCTTCAGATAATACAGGTCATATTCCAGACGGGTGAGCATCTTTTCCATAGAATCAGTATATCCGTTCCGGAGCGTAGCGTAAGACGTTACACCGGGACGGATTTGGTATAGGTAGAAGTAGCGGGGATCTACCTTGGATATCTGGTCAATGTAGAACTTGCGCTCAGGGCGGGGACCCACGAAGGCCATATCGCCCATAAACACGTTCCACAACTGAGGGAGTTCGTCAAGGTGATGGGCACGGAGGAAACGGCCCACCTTGGTGAGGCGTTCGTCTTTATCTCCCGAGAAAAGGGCCGGGCCGGCAGCCTCGGCGTCAACCCGCATAGAGCGGAACTTGAGTATCTTGAACGGCCTTCCAAAACGCCCTATCCTCTCCTGCTTGTATATTGCAGGGCCTCCGTCCTCAACCTTCACTGCAATCCAGCA
>JAGCYZ010000015.1 GCA_017960545.1 Bacteroidales bacterium | reverse complement strand
GCGCCACCAAGGAGTTCGCCCTTGCACTCAAGGGTAAGATCCAGGTATTCGCAAAGGATTGGAACGGAGCAAAGACCAGCCTCAAGGCTGTCATCAACTCCGGCAAGTACGCACTTGTTCCCGGCACCAAGATGTCAGAGATCCTCCACGGCGAGTGCGACGCTTGCGAGGAGAAGCTCCTCGACCTCAACTATCTTGACTTCCCTGGAGTACGTCTCACCGGAAAGAACCACGGCCAGGCCAACCAGGCCGATATGTGGCGTTCAGGAAACGGTGGATTCTGGGGCAAGACCCTCCCTACCAAGATCATCCAGTCAGAAGGATGGGGCGGCGGTGGCAACCCTTCAAAGTCTTTCGTAGAGGCTATTATGAGCCACGAGCCTGACTCATACCGTAGGAAAGCCTGGATCATGTCCTATGACGAGATGATCGAGGAGCTTGAGTGGAACGGATTCGAGGGCCAGAGCGTAGAAGAGAAGAGGATGAATCCTAAGATCGGTATCCAGCCTGGTTACCACTACTTTGGAAGCGTTGGTTACTTCTCAATGAAGAGGGCTCCACGTCGTGCTGACCTCAACGCCAACACAGACTCCAACACCCACGAGAACCAGAACGTAATGCGTTACGCAGAAGTTCTCCTGCTCTATGCCGAGGCTTGCGCAATGACTAGCGACAACGACGGTCTGCAGTACCTCAACATGGTGGCAGAGCGCGCAGGTGCTCCTACTTATGACAAACTTACAATGGACAACGTTAAGCAGGAGAAGCGCTTCGAGATGTATGTAGAGGGATGCCGTTTCGCTGACCTCGTACGCTGGGGCGACGCTGCTACAGTTCTCAAGGATCAGGGTAAGGAAGTTCCTTCATTCTACGATGACTTCTACGATCCTAATACAGGAGATCCTACCGGAAGGCCTCACCACCTTGTTGTTGACTACAGCGATGCTTATTACAACAAGGATTACGGCTTCAAGGCTGGAAAGAACGAGCGTATGCCGTTCCCTAAGAACACCGTTGAGCAGAACGAGAACCTGAACCAGAACCCTGGTTGGAATTAATAGAGTGACTCTTTTATAGAATCAGGTTAGTTTATTGAGTTGGGCGGACTTTGATATTTCAAGGTCCGCCCATTTATATTATTTTTGTATCTTTGGTACACACTAATCTTAAAATAATTAACAAATGAAAAAATTGATTGTTTTGACTCTCTTTTTCTTAGGACTAGGGATTCAAATGAACGCACAGTCTGCTCCGGGTCAGATGCCTCCACTGACGCTAGAAGACTATTTTTCTCCTAGCACTGCCGTTCCGGCAGGACCGGACGCAAAGGGTTTCGTTCAGAGATGGACGTTGCTGGAACCTATCGGAAAACCTGGTCTGAATTCTAACGCTGCTTTCAACGACAGCTATCTTAGGAAAGAATTCGCTACCGTCTATTTCAAGGACCAGAATACAATGGTGCCTAAGGACGGGCAGACAGTTACTCTTGCAGACAAGACAAAACTCAAATGGCACTGCCTTGACAGCAAGAAGTATAACGTGAAGCTTTATCGTTTCGCTTCCGGACTTGGACTCAGGCCTACAGAGGGAGTGTTTATGGCTGTTACGGTAATCAACGTGGACAAGGACGTGACCGTAAGGATGGCAGTTGGCTCCAATTCAGGTTCCATCTGGTATGTCAACGGAGAAGAGGCAATCCTCCTTTCCAACGACCGCCGTATGGTAGTTGACGACTGCGTATCCCCTAAGCTCACCCTTCACAAGGGCAAGAACGTTGTCAGGGGAACCGTCATCAACGGCCCTGGAATGAGCGATTTCTGCATCCGCTTCTATGATGAGAACGGAAACATCTTCAAGGATTTCACAGTAACAAACCAGTAAAGTACAGCAGCTATGAAGAAATTATACATATTAGCGGCAGCTATTATTCTTATGGCTCTGTCAGCCATTTCTGCCAACGCACAGTTAAAAGGCAATATCTTTATACACGACCCTTCCACCATTGCTGAGTGTGACGGTAAATACTATACCTTTGGAACCGGCAGCGGCGGCCTCATTTCAGAGGACGGCTATACCTGGACCGGTGGTGGAGTACGCACTGGTGGCGGCGTTGCCCCTGACGTAATCAAGATAGGCGACCGCTATCTGGTATCCTACAGCGCAGGCTTCCCAGGCACCGAGGGCAAGACCCGCGGAAATATCATCACAATGTGGACAAAGACCCTGGATCCGGAATCTCCGGACTTCGGATATTCAGACCCTATGCTTGTTGCTTGGGCCGAGGCTGACGAAGACTGTTGGGCAATTGACCCTGCATTCCTGATGGGACCTGACGGAAAGCTCTGGTGCTCATACGGAACATACTTCGGAACCATCCGCATTTGCGAGCTTGACCCTAAGACGGGCAACCGCATGCCGGGAGACGTTGCTACAGACGTAGCAATTGACTGCGAGGCAACGGCAATGATGTACCGCAACGGATGGTACTATCTCCTTGCTACACACGGAACCTGCTGCGATGGTGTTAATTCCACTTACAATATTGTTGTAGGCCGTTCACGTAACCCTCGCGGACCTTACTATGACAACGTAGGTCGTGATATGATGGAAGGCGGCGGAAGGATGGTTCTTTCTGCAGGCAACAGGGTGACTGGACCAGGCCACTTCGGACACTTTGTAGTTGACGAAGGAGTAGAGAGAATGTCTTGCCACTATGAGGCTGACATGGATCTGAGCGGCAGATCTGTACTTGCAATCAACGCTCTCCAGTGGAGGGATGACTGGCCGTTCGTGGCAGATCAATTCAAGCCGGGCTCCTTTGAGATTGAGTCAGTGCGCAGGGGATACGCCCTTGAGATTGCGGTTGACTTCGTCCGTATGGCCGGCAGGAGCACAAGAGGATTCGGAAGCGTAAATGATCCTACATTCGCAATAGAGAACCAGCAGCTGGTGGATGTGATTGCAGACTGGCCAAAGGGTGAGATTGGCGTGAGAGCAAACGACTATATGTTCCGTCCTCACCAGAGGTGGACTATCACTCCAGTTGAAGATGCCGGCGGATACCTCGGATTCCCATACTACAAGATTGAGATTGAGGGAACCCACAGGGCCCTTGCCGCCACAGAAGCAGAGGAGCTTATAACGGTTCCTGCATTCACAGGCGCGGATGAGCAGCTCTGGAGGATTGAACAGCTGATAGACGGAACATACAGGATTATGCCTAAGAGCGTTCCAGGCCACGACGAGCCTCTCGCACTTATCTGCACCGGAGACTCTACCGTAGCACTTGGCAAATACGACTTCAACAGCGACAACTCAAAGTGGAATTTCAGAGACAGGTAATATGAAGAAGTTGCTTATAGTTTTAGCGGCCGTCCTTATGGTCGTATCCTGCAAGCCCAAGCAGCTTAAGCCTTGGGATAAAGGCGGTTTCGAGACAGGAAAATACCGCAATGTCTTTGCCGAGATGGGTTATCCCAAGAAGGAGATAGACGCAAAGCTGGAATCTATTTTCCAGGAGGTATTTTACGGACCCAACAAAGTTTACTTTGAGGTAGGGGACGATATGGCTTATGTGTCCGATATCAAGAACTACGACGCCCGTACCGAGGGAATGTCCTACGGACTTATGGTTTGCGTACAGCTTGACAAGAAGAAAGAGTTTGACAAACTATGGCGCTGGAGCAAGAAGTATATGCAGTACCAGGACGGCCCTATGAAGGGATATTTCGCCTGGAGCCTGAGCGTTCCGGACGGCACCATCCGTGGAGCCGGCCCCGCCTCAGACGGCGAGCTTTACTTTATCACAGCCCTTGTATTCGCTTCTAACCGCTGGGGCAACGACGGCGATATCAACTATCTGGCCGAGGCGCAGAACATCCTGAATTCTTCTTGGGAGAAGGACGGTTCACAGAACGGTATCATGCCTTTCATCAACAAGGAAAACCACCTTATTACCTTCACCCCAGACGGCGGCGGAATCAATTACACCGACCCTTCATATCACATTCCCGCTTTCTACGAGGTATGGGCGCGCTGGGCTAATGACGGCCGTGCAGACTTCTACCGTGAGTGCGCCAAGGCGAGCCGCGAGTATCTGCACAAGAGCATCAATCCCGAGACCGGCCTGAACCCGGATTACAACAACTACGACGGTTCATTTATGGTAAGGGGATTCGGCGGCCGTACCCAGAAGCCTACTTTCAGGTTTGATTCCTGGCGCGTTCCTATGAACATTGCGCTGGATTATTCCTGGGCTTGCGCGGACAAGGAGTGGCAGAACAACTACGCCAATACCATCCAGAACTTCTTCTATTCAAAGGGAATAGACGATTTCGTGGACCAGTACAACGTAGATGGAACAGATGTCGAGACCGTGATGCGCGCCGGTATGCGCGAGTACGCCGGACAGAAACTGCGTCACTCTGTTGGTCTTGTTGCAACAACGGCAGCCGTTACTCTGGCAGCGGACAACGAGATTTCAAGGGAGTTCGTACAGCGTCTCTGGGACAGCAAGAACGAGCCCTATGATGACGGTTATTTTGACGCCTATTACGATGGTCTTCTCCGCCTGTTTGCATTTATGCACCTGAGCGGAAACTACCGCGTAATTACTCCTCAGAAATAATCACAAGAAAAAGGGACGTGAAACCACGTCCCTTTTTCTTTTACTGCATTCTCGCTTTGGCATCGGCTCCGGCTCCGGTGCCTTTGTATTTGCTCTGGGCGCTGTTGAAGCGGTAGCGGATGGAGAGGGTAATCCGCTGGGTGTCCATTCTGTTGTTCTGGTTCACGCGGTAATGGCTTCGGTCAACCATTACGTTGTTGTTTCCACGGTTGGCAAGGTCAGAGGCGGCGAGACGGATTACCAAAGAGCCATCGCTCAGCAGGCTTTTCTGGACGGCGGCAGAGATGTCCAGGTAATGGTTGAGAACCAATACATTGGCGGAATAGCCCGGACTGTGGTAATCCCCATTGATTTCCAGCTGCCATCCCTGGCCAAAGCGGAAAGCGTTGTTCAGCTGGGCGATCCAGATGGGCTTGTCATTGAAACTGAGGTTCCCGACGTTCAGCCAGCTTTGCTGCACTCCTGCAACGTAAGTTGGAGACCAGACACCGATGACAGGCTGGGCGACCAGATAAGCGGTGAGTGCCCTATGAGGGGTGTCATTGTTGTGAGGCTTCAGCAGTACCACTCCCTGGTCATTATAAAGATCGGCCAAAGTGATGATGGGGTTGTCCGTGCGGTCATAGTTTACCACCATAGTAAGGAAGTTCCAGACACCTGTCACGTTCAGGGACTGTATTTTCTCCGGCTGCAGCGCGGCGTTGCCGCTCTGAAGGGTATAGCGGTTGTCATATTGGATGGCGCTTGAGAGATTGGAAAAGTCCGGGCGGGCGGTTCTGGCGCTGTAACTGGCCATCACCTGGACGGGTCCAAAGGCGTTTGCATAGGAGATGGACGGGAATACATTGTCATATTTCCTGGAGAAACTGCCGTCTCCCAGCAGGTCGTCATAGGCGTAATTTACGTGCTCATACCTAAGGCCGGCGCTGATCTGTCCCAAAGAGGAGATAAAGAATCCGTAATTGACAAAAGCGGCGGCGTTGTCCTCCCTGACGCGGGCGGAAGATGCCGGAATGGCAGCTCCGGTAATCCTGTAATCGTCGCTGTGGCGGGAGAAAGTCTCCTCCGTACCCACCTGCAGCTGGCCTGCCCATACAGGGTAAGAAAGCACCAGTTTGGCTGCGTACAGGCGGTTGCCGGTTATTGCCTCCGTATTCACATCGGCATCTTCTATGGTGCTTTTCTCCCGTGAATGGGCCAGTTTGCTGTCGCCTTTGCCAAAGTAGTCCAGGTTCAGGTCTATTCCCAGTTTGCCCACCTGTCCGTTATAGTAGGCATTGGTTCCCAAAGAATGTGGTATAGGGCTGCCGTTGGTCTCATCTGTTTCGGTCTTCAGATGATCCATAAGGACGTTGTCCAGGAAGAGGTCTCCTTCCAGCAAGACATTCTGGCTTAGAGAAGGAATCCTGTTCCAGTCCGCCTTGATGCCAATGTAGTGGTTGTCGGCAATCTGCCAGTTGGCTCCGCCGGTGAGGGTTATCTCCTTGTATTCTACATCGGCAATCAGGATTTCGTCCTGCTTGAATGTGGAGGATGCGACCATTGTCTCCTGGATCAGGTCGCTTGTCTGCCTGTTGCTTTTTTTAGCCAGGTTCACGCCGCCGAATACATCTACTCCGCCCTTGCGGTAGTTGACGTTCAGCGCGCTGCTTGGATCGTTGAAATCCTTTTTCTGCAGGGACTGCTGGTCCGTCAGGTTTACGTCAAAGCCGAAGCCCTCGCCCTGGCGGCGCACGGTGCGGATGCGTACGACGCTTCGCACCGTTGCGTCATACTGGGCGCCCGGGTTGTTGATTACCTCCACGCTCTGAATCTCGTGGCTCAAAAGGCGGTCAAGCTCGCCGGCATCGGTGACCTTCTTGCCATTTATATATATAAGCGGAGACCCTTTGCCTATAACCTCAATACCGTTGTCTCCCTTGATTATTCCTGGAACCTTTCCCAGGACGTCTTTGGCCGTTCCCACGTTCTCAAGCACGGAACCGTGCACGGAGGTCTGGAGGCCTTCGCCTGTCAGTTTTGTCTTTGGCATCACCGCTGTAACCACGGCTTCGCCCAGAAGTTCCGTGTCTTCCTGCAGGACAACAGGGGGGAGGGTGGTGAGTGCGCTTTCCATCCTTACGCGCTGCACGGCGTCCTTGTAGCCCACGAGGGATATTGTCAGGGTATATTCGCCGGCCGGGGCGGCAAGCTCAAAGACGCCGTCCGCGTCGGCGGAGACGCCCGCCGCAATTGAGCCGTCGGCTTTAGAGATGAAGGCGGTGGCGTATGCGGCGGGCTCGCCCGATGCGTCCCTGGCGCTTCCGCGCAGTATTACGTTATTCTGTTTTCCTGCAAACAGGGAAGAGCAAAACAGTATGCTTCCCAGAAGAGTTGTCAGTACCTTTTTCATATAGATTTCTTTTAGTATCCTTGTGTATTAGTTCAATAGTACACTGCAAAGGTATGACAATATTTTTAATCTGCAAATTTTTTTTACTTATTATTATCTCTTGTCCACGATTTTTACGCCGGGATACTTTGACTGGTCAAAGGTTACCTGGCTTTCAGTTACGCCAAATTTGAAGTTTTTGATTGTGACGGTTACCAGGGAAACGGTTGCGGAAAGGCTGATTGGCTGATACGTTTCTTTGGCCACAACAAGCTCCATTGTCTTGGGGTCATCCTTTTCCGTGTTGGTCTTGAGTTTCTTGCAGTTGATGTACCAGGCGTCCGCGGTCTGTCTCTTTAAGGAAACGCTGTAACCTTCAGTTATTCCTGTGAGCATCTTGGCATTGTCTTCCGCCTCGCTGGATTTTCCGTCCCTGCTCTCTATCTCTATCTCACCCTTTTCGGCATCATAGGTCCAGGAAGTTTCTTCGTCCATCCAGGTGATGAGATTCTTTCCTCCTGAATTGGCTTCCATACGGATCTTATTGCCCAAGGTATATGCGGTAGTGGAAATGGTACCCAATATGGGGAGCTTCATATCCATTGTCATAACCAAGCCTTCCTTTTCGTCATGCTGGCTCATTACCTCGTCCATACGGGCAACAATCTCCTGTGCGCTCTGCCCAAATGCGGTGGTTGCCAGGAGGCAACCTAAAAAAACGCTGAAAATCTTTTTCATTCTATTGGTCGTTTTGTATTATCTGCTTTGTCTTTATGCTATAAGTATGCCTCCAGGCCTCCGCATCCATCAACTTGGTATTCATCACTTAAATCAGTCTTTGTAGAGGTCGGAGCGGGAGAGGAGGTGGCCAAGGTTGGCGAGACCGTAGGCGGTGACGGCCTGGACAACGGCGGAGTGCTCCATATACTCCGGGATGAGATGGTCATAGAGGTCATCCTCCGTGTGCCAGATGTCGCGGTAGACGAAGTCGTATCCAAAGACATCCTGTTCGCGGAAGGAGATGGCCGGGATGCCGTTCATCGCGAAGTATGCGTGGTCAGAGCCGCCGGCGGTCTTAGGACGCTCGCCGGGTTCGCCCTCGCGCTTGTTTACCTTGAAGGGGATCTTGGGGTTATAGTCCTCCAGGGGCTTGCAAACCTTGACGAAGTCATCGTACATTGAGGGAGGAACTGTTACGGAAACGGCAGCCAGAGGACCTCCGTCACGGTTGAAATAGTTGGATATCTTGTTCCAGGGAACGGTCTTGTTCTCCACGAAGTACTTGGAGCCAAGGAGGCCGTACTCTTCACCTGTCCATATGCAGAACATAATGGAGCGCTCGGGCTTGGCGCCGGCGGCGGCCAGCAGGCGGGCGGCTTCCATAGTGACGCACACGCCCTGGCCGTCGTCGGTGGAGCCGGTGGCAATGTCATAGGCGTCCAGATGGCTTCCCATCATCACGTATTCGTCCGGATACTTGGAGCCGCGTATCACTGCAAGGATGTTGTGATACTTCATCGGGCCGGGGAAGAAGTGGTTGCGGATGTCAAACTCCAGGATCACTTCCTGGCGGTCCGCAACCTTCTGCTTCAGGATCTCGAACTGGTGCTCGTCCAGGAGGATGTCGCAGGCAGTTGGAAGGTTGTCCATTGTAAGGTCGAAGCACGTAGCCCTGTTATAGAGGACTTGCATTGGGAGTTTGGAAGGGCGGATGAAGCCCAACACGCCGGCTTCAACCATCTGGCGGTACATTGGCACCACGGCGTCCTCACCGGCGGCGAGCTGCGCCGCACGGGTGGAATCCGCCTTGGCGCTGGCGTCGATGGCCAGCCCGCTGGTGGCACCTGTCTCCAACATCACCCAGGCTCCCTTCAGAGCGCCTTTCACCCTGTCGAATTCCTGCTGGTTCTTGGGCTCCAGGATTGCGCGGCCCTTCTGCCGGCCCCTTGTTCCTGCCGTGTATGCCGGGGTTCCGAAGTGCAGGGTAAAGCCGTCTTCCGCAAGGTAGCGGCCGGACCACGGGCCGCGGTCGAAGCCCACATTGATGGTCACGGCTTCCTGCAAGGTCACTTCCAGGCCCCAGGAGCGGAACTGGTCCGCCACCCAGTCCTCTGCGTGATGCAGCATATGCGTGCCCACCAGGCGTCCGCCTATGTTGCGGGCTATGTAGTCTGCGTGCTGCATTGTACGGTTGTCAGTACGTCCCAGTTCCAGGACTGTACGGGTGACTTTATCCTGCGCCCCCGCAGTCACCGTCAATATGACGAATAAGGTGAAAAACAGCTTTTTCATATTCTATTATTCTGCGTATTCAGTTGCAAAGTAATTACCCTTGCGGGCGTAAGGTATTCCGCTCTCCATCCATACGGGCATAGGCTCGCCTTTCAGATAGTGGTCGAAGAACTGCGACAGACGGATAGAAAGGTCCTTGCTGTTGCGCCTCTCGGACAGGTTGTGCTGCTCGTTGTTGTATTCCAGCAGCCAGGCGGGCTTGCCAAGGCGCCTCAGGCTCATAAAGAACTCTATTCCCTGATACCAAGGAACTGCGCCGTCCGCATCGTTGTGCATAATGAGCACCGGGGTGTTCACGTGGGGAACGTGGAAGACGGGGGAGTTCTCCAGATAGAGGTCCACGCCCTCCCACAATGTGGTGCCAACGCGGCTCTGTCCGTGCTCATACTGGCCGATACGGCTGTTGCCGCTCTCCCAGCGAATTCCGCCGTACGCGCTGGTCATGTTGCCCACAGGGGCGCCCGCGCCCGCTGCGGCAAACATATTTGTGCGCGTTACAAGGTACGCTGTCTGGTATCCGCCCCAGCTCTGGCCCTGGATGGCCATCTTGGATTTGTCTATATAGCTGAACTGGCGGCACATTGACTCAGCGCCTGAACATACGCAGTTGAATGCGCTCTCGCCAGGGTGGCCGTCAACATAGACGATGTCCGGTATGAATACCACATAGCCGCGGCTCACAAAGAATGAAATGTTCACTGTAGAACGGCTGGGAGCAGGCTGGCGGTAATTGAACAGGGTCTCCGAGTTCTTCTCGTAGAAGTATATCATCATAGGAAGCTTGTCGCCAGGCTGGACTCCGTCAGGAGTGAACAGCAGGCCGTCAAGCTTGGTTCCGTCGTATGCGTTCCAGTGGACAAGCTGGACATCGCCCCAGCGGTATTGGGCCTGCTGGGGGTTGATGGCGGTGAGCTTGGTGTCCGTCTTGAAGTTGTCCCTGGTTATGTACAGGTCCATAGGGTTGCGGAAGTCTCCCTTCAGGTAGGCGATCACATCGGCGTTGTCTGCCTTGGTGACCGTTGTGAAGGACTTCTCCGCCAGGAATCCCTGGGGATCTCCGCCGCGGACAATGTCAACGGTGGCGTAGCCGTTCTGCTTGGTCTGGGTATCGAAGGAAGAAAGACGTATTGTGCCCTTTGCAGGCTGGGTCTTGATAAACTGGTAGAGGTACGGGTTGGTGCGGCCGTCAAGGTTCACCACGCGGTACTGGACCTTGTCCCTGCGGCCTGCGCCGCGGGTGAGGTTCTCCGCCTTTGAACCGTCGGGGGAGAACTTCCATACATCGTACTTGTCAGTGAGGAGGAGAGCCTCGTCGGTACCCACCCAGGAAGGGGTGCCTATTGGCACGTAGCCGGTTGTGGGATGGTCGTCCTCTTCGTCCCAGAAATTCATTCCGGTGGCTCCGGTGAGGTTCACCAGGGTGCCGCTGGAAAGGTTGAGACAGTACCAGTTGCCGTCGGCAGGGTTGAAGTGAGCCAGGTATTTGCCATAAGGCGAAGGGATGCCGTAGCCTTCGGATTCCTTGCTCAGGAGTTTGCGGCTGCCGTCCCGCAGGTTCACCAGCGAAATGTCCGCCCTGCTGTCGGAGGCCCACATATTGTCAATCACGTAATTGTCAGTGTCAGTTGAGAGAGCGTAGTCCGCATCAGCTCCGTTGAAGAAAGTTATCCTGTCCGAAGGGTTGGCGGAAACCACTACCAGTTTGCCCGGCTGATCCAGGTTCACGACGGCGGTGCGGGTGCGTGAGCGCCCCAGTTTGTCCATTGGAGGAACCGTGTGGTTGTCCCAGACCCAGATGTCCAGTTGGGCTGCTTCGAATTCATACACCGTGGTGTCCTTGGCCGGCATATATTCCGACAGGGTGAGCACCAGGCGTCCGGCGCCGTTGGAGAAAGCCGGACGGCTTGGGGCGCTAACCACCCAGCCCTTGGGAAGGTCCGCGCAGTCTGCGGCCAGCACCTCGCCGGTATCCCAGCGGGTAACGGCCGGAGTGCGGCGCGTTGCAGCTGTCACTACCTTCTCCTGCGCCAGATAAACGGAGTGGCGCGGTGTGCCGTCATTCTTCTCTTCCTGGTCCGTTCCGGTGAAGACCACCTTGCTCCCGCTGTCGCTGAAGCGCAGGTTGGCGTATGACTTCTTGTCTGCCGACAGGGTGTCAACCTTGCCCGAAGCGTAGTCATAGAGGATGACGGCGCTGCGCGAAAGCGAATCCGCGTCTTCCTTTGCGGTGGCGGCAACCAGGCGCTTGCCTGTCTTGTCCGCCTCAAAGGAAGATACGTTCAATATTGAATCCACCGCGCCCGTGGCGGTGTCAATTACCAGAAGTTTCCTGGATTTGCGCCCTTTCACCTCCTGCGCGGCAAAGATGTACGGCGCCGCGTCAAGCCCCATAGCGGTGCTTCCGGATGCGCCAATCATCTCCCACTGCAGGGTGCGCAGGTTCAGGCGCGCAAGGCTGTCCTTTGGCTGGTCTTCCCTGCTTTTCTTGTCAATCTTGGCCTGGCGGGTGGAGTCGAACGGAGCCTTCACGGTGAATACCGCCCAGCTGGCGTCCCCGGTCCATTTAAGGCCTGAACCGCGTTCCACGGCCAGTTCCGCACCGGATTTCAGATTCTTTACATATAGGGTTCCGTCCCCTTCCTGAGGTACCACCTCGTAACTTACCATACCGCCGTCGGGGGTAAGTTTCACGGCGCTTACAGATTGCCATCCATCATAGACACTGTGGTCCAGAGGCTTGTTTTGGGCATTGAGGGAAACGGTTGCACAGCAAAGGGATATGGCTGCGCACAGGAAAAATAATGCACGTCTTTTCATAAACTAACCTGTGAATTTATCGCAAGATACAAAAATGATTGCTATCTTTGATAACTTTATATACCATATTATATGGCAGATTTCTCTATAACAGGCATCCAGCAGGTGGGTGTGGGAACCGTCAATTTCCGCAAATCCTGGAACTGGTTCATTGAGATGTTCGGAATGGACATCAAAATTCTGGAAGACGATACTGTTGCAGAAAGGATGCTTCCATACACCGGAGGCCAGGCACAGAAACGTCACGCTTGCATAGCCGTAAACCTTCAAGGCGGCGGCGGTCTGGAAATTTGGCAGTACTCCCAGAGGAAACCGGTCAGTGCGGATTTTGACATTTCCGTGGGTGACCTTGGCATATTCGCCGCCAAAATCAAAAGCCGGGACGTGGAGGCTTTCCACAGCATTATAAGGGAAAAATGGGATGGCGTAGGAGACATTTCCACGCTGCCGGACGGAACGCCCTGCTTCTATGTCAAAGACCTTTATGGCAACTGTTTCCAGGTTGTTGAAAACAAGGACGTGTACATTGAGCAGAACCGTATGAACGGCGGCATCTTCGGCGCCGTCGTGGGCGTTTCGGATATGGACGCCTCAATCCTTTTCTACAAGGACGTCCTGGGCTATGACACTCTCCTGTATGACTCCATAGGTATCTTTGACGACTGGAACATAATGCCTGGCTGCACGGAGCGCTACAGGCGTGTGCTCCTGGCCCCTTCAGGCCAGGGCAAGGGCGCCTTCGCGGGCCTTATGGGAAAGAACACCATAGAACTGGTGCAGGCGCTGGACCACGCGCCCCGCAAGATTTTCGAGGGGCGGCAGTGGGGAGACCCCGGATTCATCCAGATTTGCTTCGACGTGTGCGGCACGGACGCGCTGGGAGCGCACTGCGCCGCCCTGGGCCATCCCTTCACCGTTGACAGCTGTCCGGAAGGCCAGGAATTCAATATGGGAGACGCCGCGGGCCGCTTCACCTACATAGAGGATCCGGACGGTACCCTCATAGAGTTCGTAGAGACGGAAAGAGTCCCGGTTGTAAAGAAACTGGGATGGTTCATAGACCTTAAGAAGCGGGATCCCCGTAAAGAGCTTCCAAAGTTCCTGTTCCGCCTTATGGGTCTGGTTTCAAGAGAAAGAATCAAGTAAGATTAATATGTATAAAGACATTTTTGAGAAAATCATGGCTTCTACCGGCGGCCCCATAGGCCAGTACCGCGAGAAAGCCGAAGGTTATTTCGCCTTCCCTAAACTTGAGGGAGAACTTGGCCCCCATATGAGGTTCAACGGCCAGGAAGTATTGTGCTGGAGCCTGAACAACTACCTCGGACTGGCAAACCACCCGGAAATCCGCAAGGCGGATGCCGAGGGTGCCGCCCGCTGGGGTATGGCTTACCCTATGGGAAGCCGTATGCTCACCGGCCACACCGCGCTGCACGAGAAGTTCGAGCGTATGCTCGCAGAGTTCGAGTGCAAGGAGGCCGCTTTCCTGTACAACTTCGGATACCAGGGAATCGTATCCACGATCGACGCCCTTGTGGGACGTCATGACGTCATCGTTTACGATGCCGAGTGCCACGCCTGCCTCCTTGACGGAATCCGTCTCCACATTGGAGAGAAATACAAATTCCGCCACAACAACATCGTTGACTGCGAGAAAGTCCTGGCCCGCGCCTGCAAGGTGGCGGACGAGAACGGCGGAGGCGTGCTGGTAATCACCGAAGGAGTCTTTGGAATGACCGGAGCCCTTGGAATCCTGGACCAGATAGTGGCCCTCAAGGAGAAGTACAACTTCCGCTTTATGATTGACGATGCCCACGGCTTTGGCGTGATGGGGCCTCACGGAAGGGGAACTTCCGAGCACTTTGGCGTAATGGACGGCGTTGACCTGTACATTGGCGCCTACGCCAAGTCAATGGCCACCATCGGCGGATTTGTGGCTTCCAAGAAGGAAATCATCACCTACCTGCGCTACAATATGCGCTCCCAGATGTACGCCAAGGCTCTGCCTATGCCAATAGTGGAAGGCTGCATCAAGCGCCTTGAGATTATCGACAGCCCGGAAGGCGACGAGCGCCGCGCGCAACTCTGGAAAGTTACGCGCCGCCTGCAGGAAGGCTTCCGAGAGCTGGGATATGAGATTGGCCCCGCAGAGGCCTGCGTGACCCCGGTTCACCTGGCTTGCGGCATCAACCAGGCTTCCAACATCGCGGTGGACCTCAGGGAGAACTACCATATCTTCTGCTCAATTGTAACATATCCCGTAATTCCTCCGGGAATGCTCATTTTCAGGATCATCCCTACCGCCGCTCACAGTATGGAAGACGTGGAGCGCACGCTTGACGCGTTCCGCGACATCAAGGAGCGCCTCGCCCGCGGAGAGTACGATAAAGATATCCCTGACATGGCCATCATCAAATAAACTATGAGATTCGAACCCACAAAATACGGTCTGATAAACGTGGCCACCGGACGTCTTCTTGAAGATGAAGGCTGGACTATGGCGGACCCCCAGAGCCCTGAACCCTCGCTGGTAAGGGCCGTGTACGAAAACCGTGAATTCACAGTGCGCAAAGAGCTTGACGGAATATACCGTTATGCCAACTGGATGCCCATCAAACGCACTCTCAAGCACTCCAGCGCCCCTGTTACATACAGGTCCAAGGGACTTGCAAGGTATCTGGGACTGGAGAACCTGTATATAACATTCTCCGGCTGGAACCCCAAGATAGGGGCAAAGATGAAGACCTGCTCCTTCAAGGAGACCGAGGCCTACAGCGTCCTTGCCCGTATGGAAAAGAAGGAAAAGCGCGTGCTGGTGGTGCAGTCTGCCGGAAACACCGCAAGGGCGTTCGCCCAGGTGTGCTCGGACAACGGCATCCCGGTAGTGATATGCGTTCCTCTGGACAGCTGCCACGACCTGTGGTTCCGCAAGCCGCTTGACAAATGCGTCAAGCTTGTCGCGGTGCCGCACGGATGCGATTATTACGATGCCATCGCCCTTGGCGAAAAGCTGGCCACGGATCCCGGCTTCTTCCTGGAAGGAGGAGCCAAGAACGTGGCGAGGCGCGACGGTATGGGCACCACCATCCTCAGCTTTGCTGAGAAAGTGGGGCGCATACCCGACGCTTATTTCCAGGCGGTAGGCTCCGGAACCGGAGCCATAGCGGCCTGGGAAAACGCGCAGAGGCTGGCGGCTGACGGACGCTTCGGCGAAAACCATATGCGCGTTTACGTGGCCCAGAACGCTCCGTTCTCCCTTATGTACGACTCCTGGAAACAGGAATCCCGCAAGCTGGTCGACCTGGAACCCGAGGAGGGACGCCGCCAGGCGGAGGTCATCCTTGCCAAGGTACTTTCCAACAGGAAACCCCCTTACGGCATTGCCGGAGGCCTTTTTGACACGCTCAAGGAAAGTGGGGGAGACGTCTATCTGGCCGACAACAACGACATAGTATTCTGGCTTCTGCTGTTCCGCAACCTGGAGGGTTATGACCTGTTGCCGGCTGCGTGCGTCGCAGTATCAGCACTTGCCAAGGCCGTCGCTGAAGGCAAGGTCAAGAAAGACGAATACATTATGCTTAACTGTACCGGCGGAGGAACGCTTGGTGCAATAAGCAAAGGCTTTGTGCTCAAGCAGCCGGACCTGGTTCTGGAACCGGACCTGGATGCGGAGCAGGTAGTAAAAAAAGTAAAGAATCTGTTTTAGATGAAAGTCTGGATTACCGGAGCATCGTCAGGTATAGGAGAAGCCTGTGCATATCTCTACGCTAAGCGCGGAGCCTATGTGGTGGTTACTTCCAATGAACAGGAGAAACTGGAGGCCGTGGCCGACAAGTGCCTGGGATTCGGGGCCGCCGGCGCCAAGGCGCTCCCTTTCGACCTGCTTGACGCCCAGGGCATCCCGGGGCTTGTGCAGCAGGCCTGGGATGCGTTCGGAGGCATTGACCTGATGTACTGCAACGCAGGAATCAGCCAGCGCACCACCGTTGAGGACACCTCAATGGAAATGGTGCGCCGCATTATGGAAGTGAACTACTTCGCGCCCGTGGCTATGGCAAAGGCCATTTTGCCGCGGATGCTGGAGGCCGGCGGCGGGCATATAGCCGCCACCACCTCCATAGCGGGGCGCTTCGGCTTCCCGCTGCGCTGCGCGTACAGTTCGTCCAAACACGCCCTTTACGGTTTCTTTGAAACCCTGCGGGCGGAGTACGCCCCGCGCGGCATCCGCGTGACGCTGGTGTGCCCCGGCAGGGTCAGGACCAACATATCGTTCTATGCCCTGGACAAGGGCGGCGCGCAGCACGGGAAGATGGATCCCGGGCAGGCGGGCGGCCTCAGTCCCGAGGACGCTGCGCGAAAGATCGCGCACGCCTTTGACAAAGGCCGCCGCGAGGTGCTCGTGGGCCGCAAGGAACTCATAATGGTCTATATCAAACGTTTCTTCCCGGGACTGTGCGCCCGGCTTTCGATGAAAATCAAATCTATGTAGATATGAGCAAACAAAAATCTAAACTTTTCAGCACTGAAGACTGGCTGGCCGTATGGATCGGATTCATCGTAATCCTTATCGGCTGCGTAGCAGTCCTTACAGGTGCATTTAACTTCTCCGCGCTCAGTTTCAGCACATTCGGGCTGGGAGAAGCTAAAGCGGCAAGTCTGCCGTCTCTGGGTAGCCAGTTGGCAACAGGTGCTTTCTGGTGGAAACTCTTGCGTACAGTTGTCGTCCTTGGCGTCCTTTTCACCATTGGAGTCAAGCTTATGGGCGGCAATGTGAAGAAGTACATCCCGGCTTTCCTCGGGTTGTTCGTCCTTGCTGTCATCGTGCGCCTTATCAGCGCCGAGTACACTCTCAACCGTTATCTTGAGTGGGCTTTCTGGGCATTGATCGTGGGACTTCTTATTTCCAACACCGTTGGGGTTCCTGACTGGCTCAAGCCTGCCGTAAAGACTGAGTTCTACATCAAGACCGGTCTGGTGATAATGGGATTCTCCGTACTGTTCTCCAACATTGCAAAGTTCGGCCTTTACGGACTTGGAATCGCCTGGATAGTCACCCCTATCGTCATCATCTTTATGTGGTGGTTCGGAACAAAGGTCCTCAAGCTTGACAACAAGCCCCTGGTCATCACCATGGCGGCGGCGACTTCTGTCTGCGGTACTTCCGCAGCCATCGCCACCGGCGCCGCTTCAAACTGCAAGAAGACAGACCTTACAATGGTAGTGTCCATCTCCATTATCTTCACCGTCCTTATGATGGTGTTCGAGCCTATGCTCATCCGCTGGGCCCAGATGTCCCCCATTATGGGAGGAGCCCTCATCGGAGGTACCGTTGACAGCACCGGAGCAGTTGCAGTAGCCGGTTCCGCACTTGGCGGAGAGGCCGAGAAGGCCGCCGTGCTTGTAAAGATGATCCAGAACATCCTCATCGGTTTCATCGCCTTCTTCGTTGCCCTGTTCTTCGCGACCAAGGTTGACAAGACCGGAACCCAGAAGGTTGGCGCAGGCGAGATTTGGACCCGCTTCCCCAAGTTCATCATCGGTTTCTTTGTAGCCTCCCTCATTGCATCCTTCATCATCCAGCCTCTTGCCGGAGCTGACCAGGTGAGCGCAATAAACAAGGTGCTTGACCAGTACAAGAACTGGGCGTTCGTGCTTGCATTCGTAAGCATCGGCCTTGACACCAACTTCAAGGAGATTGTAAAGCAGATGCAGGGCGGAAAGGTTCTGTGGCTGTATGTTGTGGGCCAGTTGTTCAACATAGCCCTCACTCTGTTTGCCGTATGGTTCCTGCTTTCAGGAAAGGTATTCCCAATTCCCGTTCTGAACTAAATGGCTAAGAAAAAGACTGTGGCAAGGGTGGCTTTTGCCGTTGTGGGCATAGCCGTCCTTGCCACGGTCATTTATATAATGGCAAATGGGCTCGGCCTCCAGGACGACCTTGATTTCGGGGCCGGGGCCTATTATTATGCGGACATCCCCAATTTTGAAAAATACGTCAACAGGAATGAATACACCGCAACCCTGCCTTTCTGGGTCTATGTACTGCTGTTCCTTGTCTGGGGAGCGCTGATGTATCTGCTTTGGATATGGGTTGACCGCAGGGGAGGACGCAAAAAATAAACTATGATAAACAGCCAAGAGACTTCTGCAAGGATACTTTCACTGGCTTCCGAGGCCGGACACGTGCTGCTTGAGAACGGTGCGGAGATCTCCCGTGTAGAGGATACAATGGAGAGGATCGCCACCCACTTTGGCGAGCAGAACGAGAATTTCTTCGTCCTCAGCAACGGTATATTCACAACAGGTAAGGCCTATGCCAACGTCAAGTTCATCCCAATCAAGGGAGCGCGCCTGGACAAGGTGGTGGACATAAACCAGTTCTCACGCGACGTCTCCGCGGGGAAGTACACGCTGGAGGAGGCGGAAAGGAAGGTGGAGGAGATACGGCAGATGCCGGAGAAGCCGCTGTGGGAGCAGTTCGCAGGCGCGGCGCTGGGAAGTGGCGCATTCTGCGCCATCTTCGGCGGCAGCCTGCTTGACTGCGCGGCAGCGCTTGTTGCCGGGACGCTGGTGTATCTGTTCCTGGTCCTGGTGTGCGTCCCGTCGCTTTCCAAGCCGCTCAGCAACATCTTTGCAGGTGCGCTCGGTACGGCGCTTTGCATACTGTTCAACAGTTTTGGCTTCGGGCAGAACCTTGGTAATATGATGGTGGGAACGCTTATTCCGCTAATTCCGGGAGTGGCTTTCACCAATGGCCTTAGGGATATCGCCGGAGAAGATTACCTGGCAGGCATCACGCGCCTGCTGGACGCAATGATGGTGTTCCTGTGCATAGCCGTTGGAGTGTGCCTTGCCTTCATTGCACAGAGCGCCATCCAAGGTGAGATGATCCATCTTACCGGGACCATTACGGATCCGGTCACCGCATTGCTTCCCATACAGTTGGCGGCATCGTTCTTGGGTACGGCCTCCTTTGCCGTTCTGTTCGGCGTTCCGCGCAGATTCTATCTCCAGTGCGGAGTGGTGGGTATGGCCGGATGGCTGACGTACCTGGTGTTCACCCGATACCTTGGGCTGGGCCCGGCGGGCGGGACATTCTTCGCAGCCACTTTGGTGGCGCTCCTGTCCCTGGCCGCCGCACATCGCTTCAAGTGCCCCAGCACCGTATTCCTCATATGCGGAATCTTTCCGCTGATTCCCGGCGCCGGCGTCTTCTGGAGCTCCTACTTCGTAGTCTCCACCCAGATGGAATCCGCCCTTGCCGCAGGTTTCAGCTCCGTCAAGATCACCCTCGCCATCGTCCTGGGCATCGTCCTCAGCGCCAACCTCCTCACCCGCAAGCTCAAATCCGCGCACTGACCCCCCCCGCGTCCCATTCCCGTCATACCCGCTCCAATCGGGTATCCCCTCCCTTACCCTGCTCCTTCCGTGCCACCTCTTGGCACGGAAGGAGCACTTTTGCCCCCTTTTTGCTCCTCCCACTCCACGCATTGGAGTGGGAGGAGCAGGGAAGTCTTATCCTCGGTCAAAAATCGTATAAAGAAAAAGAAACTTTTGCCTTTAGGGTATTTGGTGCAAGGATGCAATTACACATATTTGTGACCTGAACTTAAACTTAAACGATATGGAATTCTATCTAGTTACTACTGACCATCTTGAAGACAAGATATGGTTCAAAGACCAGGAAGACTTTAAAACGGCGATGAACGCTATCCCTATCATCGCAGCAATGTTCGGAGTTAAGGTGATAGCTTTCATCCTGATGTCCAATCAC
The DNA here is from genome assembly GCA_017960545.1 of Bacteroidales bacterium. Taxonomy (GTDB): domain Bacteria; phylum Bacteroidota; class Bacteroidia; order Bacteroidales; family UBA932; genus Cryptobacteroides. Next base: position 38,875 of record JAGCYZ010000015.1, on the reverse strand, counting down.
GTACATTTCATACTGGAATGCACCAGGGGCCAGGCACTGGAATTCATTAACGAATTCAAAAGGCACTTTTCTTTTTATACCCGCCGGAAATACGGGATTGCCAAGAGTCTCCGGAGGAATAAAGTGGATATCAGAAGAGTGGATGTTTCCGAGGATTCTCTCTGCCGAGCCATCGCTTATGTGCAGATGAACAGCGTTGCGGCTAATATTTGCCCGAACCCAGGTGATTACCCCTGGGGCACAGGCAACACTTTCTTCAAAGTAGCCAAGCCCAGGGGAATTCTCCTTGAGAGTCTTTCCGCCCGAGCCCGATACAGGATTACACACAGCAAACTGGACGCCCCGGCAGGACTCTTAGTGGGGGAGGAAGGATTCATAATCCCTGGGTCGTACGTACCAACTGGCTTCGTGGAGTCCGTATTCAGAACCCCAAAGAGGATGAACTACTACCTGAACAACTCCTCGAAAGCCCGGTCCCTGCTCAACGCACCGGACTCTTCCGGTCCTGTCTTCAGGGATCAGACTATCTACCCCGTAGTGGAGGATCTCTGCCAGACCCTCTATAGAAAGGCTTCGGTCAAGGATCTTTTGCCCGAAGAGCAAGCCGAAGTGCTCCGCCAACTGCACTTCCGCTTCGCCTCGAATGTGAATCAGATGGCCAGGGTGACAGGCCTCCCCTACGAAGCGGTGGCGAAGATGCTAGAGAGTCTTTGAAAAGGCCGAGGTGCTCCTCCCGCTCCATTCGATGGAGCAGAAGGAGCAAAAAGGGGGTTAAAACGCTCCTTCCGTGCAAGGCGGTGGAGCGGGAGGAGCGGGGTATTTCAAATAAGGTGGGAGATGATTATATTTGCAGAGAAAATAATGAGAGCAATGAAAAGATTGATATTTATAGCAGTAATGATGCTGGGGAGCGTGATGGTTTCCCGGGCACAGGATATTATCACCACCCGCAGCGGAGAGGATATCCAGGCAAAGGTGGAGGAGGTTTCGCCTTTGATGATAAAATATAAAAGATTCAGCAATCTCGACGGCCCCACATATTCGATCAGCACGGCCCAGGTTGTTATGATCAGATACGAGAACGGAGAAAAGGATGTCTTTGACGGTGTTCCTGTACATACGGCCTATTCTGAAGGTCCGGTTCCTGAAGGCCTGAGATACAAGGAGTTGAAGCATATTTACAACCCTAAGATGTATATTCGCCAATATGATGACAGATTCAGCCCGGGCTGGCTTGGCTTTGCTTCTTTTGTCATCCCCGGACTGGGTCAGGCAATAGAAGGAGAGTGGTGGCGTGCCGCCGGTTTCTTCTTTGGAAGCGGACTGCTGTCAAGCATAGCAAGCAATGGAGTAGAAGTCCATTATACCACAGGATCTAACGGTGGAATCTACGTTACGGACTATGACATTTCTACTGTTTCCGTGATTTGTGTACTGGCCAACTTAGGACTGGAAATCTGGAATATTGTTGACGCGGTACGCATCGCCAAGGTCAAGAATATGTATGTCCAGGACCTGAGGGCGCAAAGAGGGCTGGCGGGCTTTGATGTCAAGTTGGAACCTTTCGTTGCCAGCGCCCCTTCTCCTGCTCACGCAGGCTTCACCCCTGCGGCGGGACTTTCGTTCAAGGTCACCCTTCCTAATAAATAGGGATATACAGTTGCTTGCATAAAAGGTAACTTTGCAATAGGAAATAAAGTTTTATGAAAAAGACTTCTAAAATATTGATTGCGATTGTAGCGCTTATTGCGCTGGCATCCGTAGCTTTTACAGTTTTCCCGGCAGCTGCCCAGAAACAGGCGGAAGATAAAAAGGTGATTGACACCACCGAGATGTGCAAGGATGTGTTGGGGCATCACGCCGCAACTCCGGTGAAGATTACCATTGTTGGCGGAAAGATTGAATCTGTAGAAGCCCTTCCCAGCGATGAGACGCCTTCCTTCTACGAGATGGCGGTGAAAGTGCTGGACGCTTTCAAGGGTATGACCGTCCAGCAGGCTCTGGAGGCCGAGGTGGACGCCGTTTCCGGCGCCACAATGTCCTCCGACGCCCTCATAGAGAACGTCAAGACAGGTCTCCGTTCCCTGGAGAAAAAATAAGAGATGAAAAGAATAATATCCGCAGGATTCTTGCTGGCAGCCCTTTTTCTGCTGGCAGGATGCGGCCGTGCTGTCCGCCTGGGGCGGACTGATTCCGGCTGCTCAGTAGCATTTACCCCTTCAGGCCAGGGGAAGTATGGCATAGAGATGGACCGTCCCAACGGGAAGACCCTTCAGCAGACGGCGCCAGCCAAAGTCTATCTATATATAGATGGGACGGAGCAGACCGTCCTTGAGGCGGCATACAGCGCCGTCAAGCGTAACGGGAATCTGGTTGAAGCCACCGCCAGCATAGAGTCCGGCGAAGCAATATTCTCTTTTACCGATATCTGGAAAATAGAAGGGGACGCCCTTCAGCTGGACCGCACCGTAAAGGTAAGCGGCACGCTGGAAGGTGCGGGCTTCTGTACCGCCGCCGGGATGAATACCCCGGCCCGATGGGCGGACTGCAAATTCTTCATCCCCGGAGTCATATATGGAGATCCGCATACCACGGATTATTCCAAGGGTGGCCGTGCGTTTTATGACGCCGGTTATTTCTCCCTCAGGGAAGATTACCTTTCCGCGCCGCTCGGGGTTGTTGTGGACAGCCCATCTGAGAAGTACGGATGGTTCGGCGTCCTGAACCTGAAGCCGGACGGGGCTACCACCTGGGAGGAATCCACCGCCTCGGCGACGGACAGCGTGATAGAGCCTTCATTGGGGTTCGGAACCCTGGAAATGGCGGCCGAGGATAAAGGCACAGGAGTATCGTTCATATATCCGGGTACCTGCAGGGAGTTTGCGGGCGGAGGTTTCAGGGCCGCGACCACTCCGGCCCAGCCCATTGTGCGCGTACGCCTCCATCCGGTGGAAGACGGCTTTACGCAGAAGTACACGCTGGCATTCCTTACAGGAGTTTCCCAAGGAATGCCGGAGGTGGAGCGCGATGCCTGGCGGGACGCCTGGGGTGCGCTGGACCCCAAGGTCCAGAAAGTGGACCTTGAGTTGATGCGCACCACGCTTCTGGACCACCTGGCCTCCCAGGTCATAGAATACAGGGACCGAGCGGGTGTGCCTTTCGTCATAGACGCAAAGACAGGCAAGCCGGGCTCTTTCCGCCCCGCATACAGGTCATTCCCCTCCCGCTCGGCATACAATCCTGACATCCCGCGGATGCAGGCCTGGGCGCGCCAGCTGGGCATAGACCTTGACCCCTCGGCAGCGGAGCTGGAAATATGGGAATACGCTGTTCTGGGCTTCTGCGGAAAGCACGTTGAGATTGCTGAGCAGTTCCTGCTGGAAGCATACAGGGACAACAGCGCAAGGGGCCTCCGCTTCAGCCAGCTGGCGGAAGAGATAATGGCCACGCTTGTGCGCTACGTCCCGCTTGATCCGCCGGTTGGCGAAGGCCTGAACCTGCGCACCGGTCAGGTTGGAAACATCCACGGCGGCAACAGCTGGGGTCTCCGCCCCATCCCCGAGGACCTCGCCCGCCTGATGGATATGCTGGAGCGTGAGAAATCTCACGGCATCCAGCATCCCCAATGGCTGGCGTGGGGCCGGAGCTTTGCGGACTGGCTCCTGCCGCTGCAGCGCCAGGACGGCTCCTTCCCCGCCGCCTGGGGCGACGACGGAGCCGTGTCGGACCAGTCCGGCGCCCTCTCCTACGCTCCCATCCCTTTCCTGGTGAAGCTGTCCAACTTCACCGGAGACCCCCGTTACAAGGAGGCCGCCGTCCGTGCCGGAGAATACATCTGGGATGAATTCGGCAGCCAGGGCGTTTACCAGGGCGCCACCGGAACCTCCAGCGTAGCCGACAAGGAGTCCGGAATGCTCAGCGCCGAAGCCTTTATGACCCTCTACGAAGACACCAAGGACCAAAAATGGCTCGCCCGTGCCCAGGCCGCCGCAGACTACGCCGAGACCTGGATATGGATATGGAACGTCCCGATGCCGGTTGGCGCCGATCCGGACGAACTGGGCTGGAAGCCCGGCGTCCCCACCACCGGCGCCAACGGAATAGGCTCCAACGATGTGGGCGGCGTTGACCAGTATCTGGACTGGGCCGTCCCCCTATACGCAAAGCTGTACAAATACACCGGCGATGCGCACGAGCTGGCCGTGGCGCACGTGCTGCTGCACGGCACCAAGGCAATGCTCGCGCTGCCGGGCCGGACCTACGATATGGCCGGCCCCGGCTGGCAGCAGGAGCACTGGCGTATGAATCCCATCAGGGGAATAGGCGCCCATCGCACCTGGCTTCCCTGGATATCCATCAACCACCTGCACGGTGTGACGGCCCTGGAGGAGTTTGATGCGGAATTATACGGGCAGTTGAAATAGGGGAGTCCGGCCTCAGGCCCAGTCAAAGTTTTCTTTCCCCGCGGCCACTTCAAAGTGGTATCGGACAATTCCCAGGTCCATCTTGGCATAGCCTATCATTGAGAATACAGGCTTTGCGGAGACCTTGGGCTTTGCGTCATCGCCTTTCTTCCCAAGATACTCTATCTGGAATTTCTGCTGGTTGACGGCGGTTGGGGCGAGGAGTGCGGCATCTATTCCCTTGTTGAACCACGCCGGAGTAAGGTCGCTGGCGTTGCTGACATCTCTCCTTGATTTGCTCTTGTGGGCGTTCCCCTGGGTAACGCCATAGCCCAAGGCAATGTAGCACCCAATCTTTTCGTCCTCTTCCAGGACGTAGGTTCCCGGAATCTTCTTGTAGCTGGCTCCCGCCCAGCAGGAGTTCAGGCCCAGGGTCTGGGCCAGCAGGACCAGCTGCTCTCCATAGTAGCCTATGCGCTCGTCCAGGGTATCGTCCTTCTTCCCGGCCATTACCAGGTAACTGTTGACCCCGGAGAATGCTCCGTACGCCATAAGTCCGCTGAAGGACTTTGGCTCGTCCGTAACCAGCTGTACGTGCAGGTCCCCGGAACTGTTAACCTCGTCTATCTTTTCCCGGAGGACTGCCAGGACATTCTCCGGTATGGGATCTCCGGTGTATTTTCTCACCGAGTGCCTCATCTCTATTGCTTCCAGTATCGTCATACACATAATTTTATTTGATTTCTAAATAATGATTTATTGGGTTGCCAGCTGGCCGGGCAGCCTGAGTTTTTCCTTTTTAGGGAAAGAGGCTTCGTATGCCTCAAACGCTTCCGGGTTTTCATCAGCAACAAAATAGCCCTTGGGCGGACAATAGGTTGCTTCATCTATCCCTTGGGCGGTAAGCCAGCCCGGAATGAGTTCCTGTGCCAGGAAGAACGGGACCACCTCCTCCTTGGGAAAGTCGTGGTAATGGATGTTGAAATTGCCGGCCAGGCTGAACCCCGCGTGGCTGTAAAAGTCAATATTGCCTTCCATACACAGGAAGCCGACACCCATTTTACGGGCCTCCGCAAGCGCATACTGGAGCAGCCGCAGCCCATACCCCTTCCGTTTATAGTCCGGATGGATGCTGATGGGACCAAACGTCCAGGAAGGCTTGCAGGTTCCATCGTTCAAGACCAGTTGGGCCTTTGAGAACATTATATGGCCTATAATGCGGCCATCCTCCTCCATCACAAAATCCAATTCAGGGATGAAATCGGGATTATCCCTATAGCAGTGTAAAACATAGTGTTCCGTACAACCGGGACGATATACATTCCAGAATGCCTCCCTGGTCAGGTTTTCTACCTCACGGTAGTCTTCAGGTTTTTCAAGTTTAATATTCATTTGTTATTCAATCCTCCAATGCTTTCACCAACTCTTCCAATTCCCCCACTACCCCGTCGAAGAGTTTGTACATAAGTTCGGGTTCGACCATTTCTGGGATGTAGGCGATGACGCGTCTGCGGGCGCCGGCCATCCAGCCGGCCTCGGTGTGGGCGCTGCGCCCGCAGGGGAGCACGAGGACGCAGGTATCGGCCCATTCCAGGGCCTCCATATCGGCCTGGAACTGGCGCTGCGCCTTTGGGTGGTGCAGTCCCTGGGCATACTCGTTAAAGTCCCAGTCAGGGGCGTTTGGGTCGATGTCGGTCCAGCGGAAGCCGTTGCCGCCGTGCGGCGGGTTACGGAAGTCATAGACTTCGTGTCCCGCCTCGCGAAGGCGTTGTACCACTTGGGGGTAATATTTGTTCCTCCAGCTGGAGGCGACGTAGATCTTTGCCATTTGAATTGGGTTTATAGCTCTAACAAATATAGGGAAAATGATTATATTCGTTAGTATTAAATAATTAACAATGGTGATAGAAATTGTAATACTCTCAGTGATCGCGGCCATGCTGGCCATAATGGGCATAGTTGTCCTTGTGGGTAAGGGAGATAATCTTATTGCGGGGTATAACACGGCCTCGAAGCAGGAGAAGGCGGAGTATAATGTCAAGCGGCTGCGTGGGCTTATCGGAGGACTGATGCTGGTGCTGGCTCCTTTGATGTTCATGAATTTGGGAGAATCTTCTACGGCGAGTGTCATATCTTTCTGCTTCATTGTGTTCTTTCTGTGCATTGTGGTGGTGATACTGGCAAACACGTGGGCGCGGAAGAAGAAATGAAGAAATTGGGTGTGGCAATGATGGTGATACTGTTCTTGGCTGTTTTGGGTGGGGCGGTTTGGTATATCGCTTCCAGGACGGCCTGGGTGACGGGGACAAGGCCGGCGTGGTGGTGCGCCGGCTACGGGGTGGCCGTGGTGCTGTCGCTGACAGCGATGGCCACCTATGCCGGCAAGTTCACAGCCAGCCCGCTAATGCACCTGTTCACGGTGCTGTTCTGCCATCTGTGCGCCGTGCTGGTAATTCTGCTGCTGACGTTGTTGGCGGTGGATATGGTACATCTGATTGTGCCTTTTGGGAAGACGGTGTTCGGCATATGTGTGCTGGCGATTACCGTGGGGGTATCGGCATACGGGATAATTCACGCGGCCTCCCCTGAATTGAAGGAAGTTACCATAGAGCTGCCCCACCTGGACAAGGAGGTGACTGCGGTGCAGCTCACCGATGTCCACCTGGGGCATTTCCGCGGCAGGAAGCATCTGCAGAAACTGGTGGATATGGTACAGGCCGCGGGCCCCGATGTCATCTTCTTTACCGGCGATTTCATAGAGAGCTGGTACAATTGCTCGGAGGATGTAATTGCGCCAATGAAGGAGCTGAAGGCTCCGGTGTTCTTTGTCGATGGAAACCACGACACCTATGTGAACGCCGCGTACGTGAAGAAGCTTTGCCGCGCGGCGGGGATGCGGGTGCTGGAGAACGAGGCGACGGAATACGCTGGCTTGCAGATTATCGGCCTCGATTATATGGTGGCCGATAACACTGCGCGCGACAGCATGCACGCAGCACTCAGCAACGAGACCATCCAGAGCGTGATGCCCAGGATGGGCGTATCGGACGCTATGGCCACCGTTGTGCTGCATCACAGCCCAGTGGGGGCCGGCTATATGGAGGCGGCCGGCGCCGACCTGTTCCTTGCCGGCCACACCCACGGCGGCCAGTTCTTCCCGCTCACCCTGATCAATGACCGCATGTTCGAATACAACCGCGGGCTGTACCGGCGCGGGCGCCTGCAGGTATATGTTTCCTGCGGCAGCGGCACGTTCGGGCTCCCGCTCCGGCTGGGCACCGACAGCGAAGTAACCCTGCTGCACCTCAGACCCCTGAAACAATAATTCGGAAAGGTTATTTTTCGCGGACGCGCTTGCCGCTCATATGCTCGATCTTGAAGTCGAGCACCGCGGCGCGGGGCGCGTTCTTGGCCATATCGGTGTCGATGTCGTAGCCGTCGGGGAAGTACTTTGCGCCCAGCTGGCGGAGGCGCGTAATGCGCTCGGTCTGGTCAGAGACCACGCGCACGCGGCCGAAGCAGACCACGCTGCGCACGTGGTACCACCACTCGCCCTGCTCCTTGACGGGCTCGTCGATTACCGTGAAGCAGGCCTTGTCGCAGGCCTTGATGGCGTCTATCTTATGCCCCTCCAACGCACAATGGAACCAGATATGGCCGTCCGCGTAACAGAAATTGATTGGCAGCGCATAGGGGTAGCCGCCATCGCCTATTACAGACAAAGTCCCTCTGTAGGCCTTTGCCAATATCTCCTGGCACTCCTGCTCCGGCAGCGCCTGCTTGAACCGCCGCATAGGGCGGAAAGCAGCCGCGGCGCTGCCGCCATACTCGTAGAAAAAGAAGTCGGTCCAGGCTGTATTCTCGGCATACAAATACTGCTTGCCGCGAAACTCGAAGCCCAACGACTCGTACAGGCGCTGCGCCGGCTTGTTGGACGCCAGGGTGTCCAAACGCACGGCTTTCATCCCGTTCGCCAGGGCCAGGGCGACGCCTTTGCGAACCATCGCGGCGCCCACGCCCGACCTCTGCCTATCGGGCTTGACGCCCAGGATATGGAACGTAGCCACCTGGTTGTCCGGCACCTCGTTGCTCCAGGCAACCGGGTGATAATCCTCGCCCTGATGCATCGGAAGGGCCATTGCGCCAACAATGGCGCCATCCTCCTTGTACAGGTAAAGGCTGCCTTCATCTATATAGGATTTGAGGCCCTCTATGGTGGGATGCGCTCCCTTGCTCCACCGGGCGTAGAGTTCCATTTGGGGGGTGTTGTCTATTACATCGTCATAAAACGCAATGACGGAATCGAGTTCCTCACGCGTCGCTTTTTCCAGAGTAATCATATATTGCGATTTCAGTTTTAGCGAATATAACGAAAAGGATTCATTATATTAGCAACTGTAAAACCAACTGATTGCAAACCTGTCAGCGACGACCACTATGACAAGCTTTATCCTCCTGCGATTAGCCATCGCACTTTGCCTGCTGGCCCCGGCCTGTTCGCCAGAACTGCAGGCCGAAACCCCCGACAACACCACCCAGGAGCCCGGCGGCAACGGCACCGGCTCTGACGGAGGCAGCACTAACCAGGAAGAACCCATGACCATAAATATCACCGCCGGTGGCAAAACCTTCACCGCCACCATCGAGGCCACCGAAACCGGCAAGGCTTTCGTCGCCAAACTGCCGCTTACGCTGGATATGTCCGAGCTCAACGGCAATGAGAAATACTGCTACGGTGTCACCCTCCCCCGCGCAGACAAATATTTCAGCACCATCGCGGCCGGAGATCTGATGCTCTACTCCGGCAACTGCGTGGTGCTGTTCTACGGCAGCGCCGGCGGCTACAGCTACACCCGCATCGGCAAGCTCGCCTCCACCGCAGGCCTCAAAGAGGCCCTCGGCTCCGGCAGCGTCACCGTCACCTTCGCCAAACCCTGATCCCGTTATTCGTGCGAAATCCCCTAGTCAAGGGTGATGCTTTCGATTCTCAGGCGCACGGTTCCGGAGGGAACCCTGGCCTCGGCTATTTCGCCTACCTTCTTGCCCATCAGGGCAGCCCCGATAGGGGATTTCAGAGATATTTTGCCGGCCTCGAGGTTCATCTCGTGAGGGCTGACTATCTCTATTTTCATGCGGGTATTTGTAGAGAGGTTCGTGAATTCGACCTTGCTCAGAAGGCTTACCCTGTCTTTCGGGAGCGCGTCTGTATCAAGCACGCGGGAATGCTCCAGGACCTTCTGCAGGAAACGGATACGGCTGATGGTCTTGGCCTGGATGCGCCTCGCCTCACGGTATCCAGCATTTTCGCTCAGGTCCCCCTGGGCGCGGGCCTCCGCCAGGTCGTCCTTCACCTTGGGATAGACCACGTCTATAAGGTGCTTCAACTCGGCTGCAATTTCGTCGTATCGTTGCTTTGACAGGTATTCCATGCTTCAAATTTACTCATTTTCCGGAAGTGACCGAAATTCACTACCTTTGATAGTCAGCTAAACTTACATTTATGCGAAGAACGTTGTCATTATCATTTGCATTGTTTCTATGTTCGACATTATGCCTGGCGCAGGTTCCCTACCAAGAGACTGTGCCGGATGTCAAGTATCCTGTCTCTGGACAAAGGAAATTGTCCAGGTTGTCAAATGATGATGCACTGTTCACCATCCTGGCCTTTGAAGACGAGAACGAATCCACGGGAACGCTCCCAGTATGGTATACAAACGAAGAGATTCAGCCCTATTTCCAGAATTACAATCCCGACTACGGGAGGACTCTGTTTGTCATCTCAAGGATGAAAAACAAAAAGAGTGTTGAAAGGAAACTGGGCATTACCTCCCACCCGGAATACTTTTTAGTCGGTCCCGACCTTCGCATCCTTACCCGTTCCAGCCGGGCGGAAGACATCATAGAGTATGTCACAACCTATCTTTCAGCATATAAACAAACTGATTGGGAGACATACATTCTTAAAGCGAAACAACTGTTCGAATCCGGGCAGGTCTTTGCCGCGCAACGTATTGTTTCAGACTGCCTTCGACACGGCAGATGGGGAGACAGCTTTTCGCCCGAAGCCCATAAGGCCTTCCCGCCTATCATAGCCACTATGAAAGGCCATGAGATGTATATGTTTTTTGTCGGTGAGGTCAAGCACAAGTATAATCTCGGCATCCTTTCGGAACAAGATGTCGTCCCCTTCAAAAATGAATTCTCCAGGATCCATATGATGGGAGACAAGGACTAGTTTTTCCATTTTCTTGGGATAACGGCTCGATGTGAAATTCGGAGGGACGGGCAAGAAGCCTTACAGTGCCCTGAGAGGCACATTGCCCGTCCCTCCGCAGCCAAATGGGTGCAGAGGGACGATTTCCGTTTCCCACATCACTGACAATCAATCACTTACGAATTACCACCCATCCCTCCGAATTTCATCTTCCCCGCTGGAGTGATGAATGGGGTGTTAAAAGGCCGTACGCCACAGGATGGGGCAGTTGCGGAGCAACGGGGGATATGGTTGAGTCCGCGAGGAGGACGAGATTAGCTCAGGCGCGCTGCGCCTTCGCTCTTCTCGGTCTCTCCGCGAGCAATCAAGAAGGGTAAACGGCCTGACGGCCTGTGTTTGCCGCCAAGGGACATCCTTAGGAGAACAAGTTCTCCACGGACGCCCCTTAACGACAAACGCCGCACTCGAAAGTGCGGCGTTTACCCTCTTGATTGCATAGCGCGGAGAGGACGAGATTCGAACTCGTGGTACGCCGTGAAGCGTACGTCGGTTTAGCAAACCGGTGGTTTCAGCCACTCACCCACCTCTCCAATCTCACCACTGTGGTTTTACCAAATGGGATGGCAAATATACATATAAAATTTTGTTTCGCAATAGGGTAGGACGCTTTACGGCTGCTGTACTGTAATGGTTTCTTCCTGTATGGTGCAGTTCTGTTCGCCGTTGCGGGCAAGATGTTCCATTATTATGTGGATGGGTTCGGGGGTGTCGAACTGGCCTATGCGGAAGGTGACCACGCCTTCGTCCAGGTGACGGATAATGTCCTTGGAGGTGCTGGAGCGGATGGCGGAGATTGCGGCGGAGGAGAGGGCACGGCCGTTGGACGGAGTTATCACAAGGGTGTAGCGGGTGATTTCTACGGGCTTGGCCTTGGATCGGCGGGCGTTCTGTTTCTGCCTTGCCAGAGCGGCGGCTGCGGCGGCGTCTTCTTCGGTGGGTTCGGGCTCTTCTATGTCAAGGTGGAACTGGGTGCCGGGTTCGTTCTTGCTGAAGGTGAATCCGGACTTGACGCCCACTACCTGGCGCTGGGTCTCTTTCTGCAGGGCGCTGAGGTCAAAGGACAGGCCGCTGGACAGGAAGTCCATTTCCAGACGCTGGAGCGTCCGGATGGCTTCGTTCAGGCGGCCCTGGAGCTCGGTTACGTCAATCTGGTCGTGGAAGCGGTAGAGGGAGTCGCGCAGGGACTTTACCAGGTCTGCCTGGAGGGAGTACTTCTGCACTTCCGAGTTTTCTACAAGGGAGGACCTTACCGCGGAGGTGTTGTCTATCTTGGCGGAGTTCTTTGGGTTGAGGGCGGCAATTTCCCTCAGGCGCTCCGTGTTGTCAATTGAGCGGCGGATGGGGTTGCTGTCGTATGCCAGCACATATATGTTCACGCTGTCGCGCGAGGTTTCGCGGTTGGATGCGAATATGGAGTATTTGCCGTCCGGAGTGTTGTAGAAGAGGAAATCGTCATACGGGGAGGAGAAGGGGAAGCCCAGGTTCACGGGCATCTCCCAGGACTGGGTGTCAGGATCCCAGGTGGTGGAGTAGATGTCGTAGCCGCCCATTCCGTACAGGCCGTCGGAGGCGAAGAACAGGGTCTGCCCGTCCGGGCTCAGCAGGGGATAGATCTCGTTGGACTGGTCCGTGATCATATCGTACACGGTTTCCGGGACGGACCACAGGGAGTCCAGGTACTGGGTCTGGTAAATGTTCCTGAAACCGCTTGTGTCCGGGGCGGAGAAGTAGATTTCGTCTGCGCCGCGGGGAATGTAAAGCGCCTGGGCAAAACCGTCGAATTCCGACGAATCCAACTGGTTGGGAACAGGATACCAGCTTCCGGCCTGCATTGGGTAGAACAGGTGGAAGTCCTTGATGGGGAGGCGGACCTTTGCCACCACTTCAGGGTCAAGGCAGAACTCGGTCATGCTGAGTCCGTTCTGGGCAAGCACCATAGAGGCGTCCCACATTTCAAGTTCCAGGGAGTCTTCCGCGGAGGAGATCATCTGTTCGCAGAGCTCAACGGCTCCGGCAAAGTCGTATGCCTTGCGCAAAGAATCGGCCTTGTTCTGGGCTTGGAGGCCCGCCAAGGGGCACAATGCCAGAATCAGGACCAAGGATAACACCTTTGCGAAGGATTTCATGCGGATAATGTTAAAGTGTAAGCGCAAAAATACGAAATACTTGGAAAGAAACTTTATTTCTATTAAAAAAATACTAAATTTGCAAACTATTTTGGACAACTATCCAGACAATATAAATTTAAGAAATAATAACAGTTATGCAAAGTAAAGGCGCTATCAGACTTGTAGCTATCCTTCTGGTCCTGGCCTGCATCTGGCAGCTTTCCTTCACCCTGGTTAACTCAATCCAGGAGAAGAAAGCCAAAAAGTATGCCGAAGATGCCGTAACGGCCTTCCAGAATTCAGCTGCATTCGGCAGAGTTCCTCTCGCAGACCAGGCTTTCTACCTGGATTCTCTCCGCAAGGAACAGCAGAAGAGATACACAGATTCTCTCTCTTCAGAAAAAGTATACTTCGGACACACATTCAAGGACGTACAGGCTAAGCAGATAAATCTTGGTCTGGACCTCAAGGGCGGTATGAACGTAATGCTCCAGGTTCAGTTGGAAGATCTTATCAAGGCTCTGGCCGGAGACAACGCAACACCTGCATTCGAGCAGGCACTTGCCCTTGCAAAGGAGCGCAGCGTGTCTTCCCAGTCCGATCTCATCACCCTGTTCGGTGAAGCGTGGAAAGAGGTCGCAGGCGGCCAGAGGCTTGCCCAGATCTTCGGAACATACGAACTCAGGGACAAGATCACTCCGGAGTCTTCTGACGATGCAGTCATTTCTGTTATCAAGGACGAGGCCGAGAGTGCCATTGCCAACTCTTTCAACGTACTCCGCAACCGTATCGACCGCTTTGGAGTTACCTCTCCTTCCATCCAGAAGATTGGAAACACCGGAAGGATCCTCGTGGAGCTCCCGGGCGTAAAAGAGCCTGAGCGTGTCCGCAAGCTGCTCCAGGGAACCGCTTCCCTCGAGTTCTGGACAACATACGAGTACAGCGAGCTCTATCCTTACCTGGTACAGGCCAACTCACTCCTTGCCCAGCTTATGGCAGACGAGGATGCAGACACTATCCAGGAGAATGGAGAGGAGACCGCTGCTGACAACGCCGATATCCTTTCCGAGGAAATCGCCGCCAACACCGATGACACCCTCACCGACGCCCAGCTCGAGGCATACAAGAAGCAGAACCCTCTGTTCTCTGTCCTCCAGCTTTCCAATATGAGCGGCAACGCCTGCCTGGGATTCGCCAATTCTTCTGACATGGCAATTGTTGACAGGTATCTGTCAATGCCTCAGGTGGCTGACCTCTTCCCTGCAGAGTTCATCCCTATGTGGAGCGCCAAGCCAAGCTCATTCTTCGCCGGAGACAATGTTTACGAGCTTGTAGCCATCAAGGCTTCTTCCCGTGACGGAAAGGCTCCTCTTGACGGAGATGTAGTTACCGACGCCCGTGTTTCTTACGACAACCAGCGCTCATCCGCCAACCCTACCGTTTCAATGTCAATGAACGCGGAAGGCGCAAACACCTGGGCCCGCCTCACAAAGGAGAACATCGGACGCCAGGTAGCCATTGTGCTTGACGGTGCCGTTTACTCATATCCTACCGTAAACACTGAGATCACCGGAGGAAACTCCCAGATTTCCGGAAACTTCACCATTGAAGAGGCTACCGACCTTACCAACGTGCTCAAGTCAGGTAAACTCCCTGCACCTGCCACTATCGTACAGGAGCAGGTCGTAGGACCTTCACTTGGAGCCGAGTCAATCCGTTCCGGACTCATCTCCTTCGTTATCGCCTTCATCCTGGTGCTCCTGTTCATGATCTTCTTCTACAGAGGCGCAGGTGTTGCGGCAGATATCGCCCTCCTTACCAACGTGGTTCTCCTGTTCGGTACCCTGGCAGCATTCGGAGCAGTTCTCACACTGCCTGGTATCGCCGGTTTGGTATTGACCCTTGGTATGGCGGTGGACGCCAACGTCATTATCTACGAGCGTATCAAGGAAGAGCTTAAGGCCGGCAAGGGAATCGGTCTTGCAATCAAGGACGGTTACAGGAACGCTTACTCCGCCATCATCGACGGTCAGATCACAACCCTCCTTACCGGTATCGTGCTGTTCGTATTCGGTTCCGGTCCTATCCAGGGATTCGCTACAACCCTTATCATAGGTATCATCACTTCCGTGCTCACTTCCATCTTCATCACAAGGCTTATCCTTGAGGCCAGGGTGGCAAAGGGCAAGGAGATCACCTTTGACAGCAAGCTCACCCGCAACTTCCTCAAGAACACCCATATCGACTTCCTTGGCGCACGCAAGTGGTCTTACATCATCTCAGGAGCCCTCATCCTCATCGCCATCCTTTCAATGGCATTCAAGGGCTTCACCTATGGTGTCGACTTCACTGGAGGCCGTACCTATGTAGTACGCTTTGACAAGCCGGTTCAGGCAGAGGACGTACGCGAGGCAGTTCTTGACGTATTCAACGATGCGGCCGCCACCAACGGAATTGCCAACTCCTCAGCCGAGGTCAAGCAGTTCGGAGGCGACAGCCAGATGAAGATCACCACCTCCTACAAGTACGAGGACGAGTCCACCGACGTTGACGCTGAGATCGAGAACATGCTCTACCAGGCCCTCAAGCCGTTCTTCACAGAGAATGTTCCTCTCGAGGGATTTGTATCCACCCTTGACAACCCTAACGGAATCATCAGTTCCGACAAGGTGGGAGCAACCATCGCAAACGACATCAAGCGTTCAGCCGTGATCTCCGTAATCCTTGCGCTGATCGTAATCTTCGGTTACATTGCAATGAGGTTCCGCAAGTGGACCTGGGGACTCGGAGGCGTTGTTTCCCTGGCCCATACAACCATCATCGTTATCGGCTTCTTCTCCCTGTTCTCAGGAATCCTGCCGTTCAACCTTGACGTTGACCAGACCTTCATCGCGGCTATCCTTACAATTATCGGTTACGCTATCAACGACAACGTGGTTATCTTCGACCGTATCCGTGAGAACCTGGCCAAGCACCCCAACGCCAACTTCAAGGACACCGTCAACGAGTCGCTCAACGCAACCCTGACACGTACTGTAAACACCTCCCTCTCTACCCTCCTTCCTATGATTGCAATCGCAATATTCGGCGGAGAGTCCATCAGAGGTCTTGCAGTAGCCCTTGTACTTGGTGTTATCATTGGAACTTACGCATCAATCATGATCGGTACCCCGGTTATGTACGATGTTACAATGAAGAATAGTACTAAAGCCAACAAAGTTCCTGCTAAGAAGTAGGTTGAAAACTTTATAGAAATTCGCCCGTTTTCCGCTACGGAATACGGGCGTTTTTTTGTAGTTTTGTGTTATGTCTTTCGTCCATCTTCACGTACATACGCAGTACTCCATCCTGGATGGAATGTCCGATATCTCCAAGCTCTTCAAGAGGGCTTCGGAACTGGGCATGCCCGGCCTGGCCATTACGGACCACGGCAATATGTACGGCGTGAAAGACTTCCTGGACGTAGCCAAGAAATTCCCTGACATAAAGCCCATAGTGGGCTGCGAGGTGTATGTTTCACAATTCGACCACCGCATACACGACAAGGAGCACGGCAAATACTTCCACCTGATCCTTCTGGCCAAGAATTACAACGGCTATAAGAATCTGATGAAGATAGTGTCCACCGCGCACATCGAGGGCTTCTACAACCGCCCCCGTGTCTCGCATCAGGTCATAGAGAAATACGCCGCGGACCTTGTGTGCTGCTCCGCCTGCCTGGCGGGGGAGGTGCCGCGGGCTATCGTCGCAGGCGACGCCGCCGGCGCCGATGCCGCCATCCAGTGGCACAAGAAGGTCTTTGGCGATGACTATTACCTGGAGGTGATGCTTCACAAGACGGAGGTTCCCGGAATGAGCCTGGAACTGTACGAGAAGCAGAAGTTCTATACGGAGGAAATCTTCAGGCTGGCGCAGAAGCACGGCGTAAAGGTGGTGGCCACCAACGACGTTCACTTTGTGAACAAGGACGACGGCCCCGCGCACGACCGTCTCATCTGCCTTACCACCAACTCCGCGGTGGACGATCCCAAGCGCCTGCGCTACACCCAGCAGGAATACCTCAAGAGCGAGGAAGAAATGTCCGCGTTGTTCCCTGAGCATCCTGAAGCCATCTCCAACACCCTTGAGGTCCTGGACAAGATAGAGTCCTACACCATTGACAGGGGACACGTACTGCCCAAGTTTGACATAGACCCCGCCTTCCTTGCGGAGATAGACACGCATCTGGCAAAATATGCTGACATCATAGAGAACGGCAAATATGAGATCATAAAGGACAAGCAGGGCAACGTCAAGGAAAAGAAATACCGCGGCGATGAGTTCTGCCGCTCCGTGGCCTACCTCTGCCACCTTTCCTATCAGGGCGCTCACAGGCGCTATGGCGCCAACCTCACCCCCGATCAGGAAAACCGCCTTCACTTTGAACTTAAGACCATATCCGGAATGGGTTTCCCGGATTACTTCCTCATTGTGCAGGACTTTATTGGCTGGGCAAGGCGGAACGGCATTTCCGTGGGCCCCGGAAGGGGTTCCGCCGCCGGTTCAATGGTGGCATACTGCCTAGGAATCACCAATCTGGACCCAATCCGTTACGGCCTCCTGTTCGAGCGTTTCCTGAACCCGGACCGTATCTCAATGCCGGATATAGACGTTGACTTTGACGACGAAGGCCGCTACCGCGTAATCCAGTACGTCCAGGACAAGTACGGAGCGGACCACATATCGCACGTCATCACCTTTGGCACAATGGCGGCAAAGCTGGCAGTGAAGGATATGGCGCGAATAGCCAACCTCAGCATCCCGGAGTCCAACCGCCTTACCAAGATGATTCCGGACCGTGCCTTCAACGTAAAAGTTGACGGGCAGGAGAAGGAGATGAAGCCAACCCTGGCCAACAGCGTCAAGTATATAAAGGAACTCAAGGAAGAGTATGAGAACGGCGCTCCCCTTGTCAGGGAGGTCCTGGACTATGCATTGCGCCTGGAGGGATGCATCCGCCAGGTGGGCATCCACGCCTGCGCAATGATCATAGGCCGCGGCAACCTCACTGACTACATTCCAATTACTATGGGAGTGGACAAGGCTACAGGTCAGAAAGTGTGGGTGAGCCAGTACGAGGGCACCAAGATAGAAGACGTTGGAATGCTCAAGATGGACTTCCTGGGCCTCAAGACCCTTTCCATCATAGACCGCTGCCTTGCAATGGTAAAGCAGAACCACGGAGTTGACATAGACATAGAGGCCATCCCCATCGACGACCCTGCCGTATATGACCTCTACAGCCGCGGCGACACCAAGAGCATATTCCAGTTTGAATCGGCCGGAATGAAGGAATGGCTTATGAAACTGCGTCCGGAACGCTTCGAGGACCTCATAGCAATGAACGCCCTGTACCGTCCGGGCCCTATGGATTACATCCCTGACTTCGTAGCCCGCAAAACAGACCCATCCAAAATTGCATACGACCTCCCCGATATGCAGGACGACCTTCAGGAAACTTACGGCGTCACTGTATATCAGGAGCAGGTGATGAGGCTGTCGCAGCGCCTGGCCGGCTTTACCAAAGGCCAGGCAGACCATCTGCGCAAGGCTATGGGCAAGAAAAAGAAGGAAGAGCTTGACAAGCTGAAAGTCTCCTTTATGGACGGAGGCAAGGAGAAAGGCCACCCGCAACCTATGCTGGAAAAGATCTGGAAAGACTGGGAAGCCTTTGCCAAGTATGCGTTCAACAAGTCCCACGCTACCTGCTACGCGTGGGTAAGTTACCAGACCGCATACCTCAAGGCTCACTATCCTTCTGAATTCCAGGCATCCAACCTCACCCAGAACGCTTCCAACATGGACGAGCTCAAGGAGATAATGGCGGACTGCCGCAAGAACGGAATCAAGGTTACCAGCCCCGACGTGAATGAGTCGCAGTCCCAGTTCTCCGTGAACAAGGCGGGTGAGATCCGCTTCGGGCTTGGCGGAATCAAAGGTTTTGGCGGGAACATAGTGGAGGCCATCATCAAGGAAAGGGAGAGCGCGGGCGTCTTCAAGGATCCTTTCGACTTTATGGAGAGGATGGCGGGCATTGTGAACCGCAAGGCGCTGGAGTCCCTCATATATACCGGCGCGCTGGATTCCTTCAAGTACAGGCGCAGCCAGTACTTCCTTCCGGGAAAAAGCGGGGATATGTTCATTGACGAACTTGTGCACTACGCCGAACTGTACCGGAATGACCAGGTTGACGCCGCAACGTCCCTGTTCGGGGAGGTTGAGGAGATGAAACCCGTCCGCCCTGAATTCCCGGAGATGACGCAGGAAGAGGACCGCCTGGCTCTACTTCAGCAGGAGAAGGAACTGGTAGGAATGTACATTTCCTCCCATCCGCTGGACAAGTACGCCTTTGAGATGCGTACATACACCAATGTCAAGCTGGCCGCCCTAAAGGACGAGATTGACGAGTGCCAGACTGCAAAGAAAGGCCGCAAGGTCAATTTCGCAGGTATCATCACAGATACCAAGGACCTGCTCACCAGGAGCAACCGCAAGGGCAAGAGGATTACCATAGAGGATGAGAGCGGCGTATATGAACTGGCCCTGTTCGGAAAGGATTACGAAAAGTTCATAGGCTTCCTGAACCTGCACGATGCCATTTACATCGAGGCGGAGATCAAGGAGCAGCGCTTCAGGGGCGACGGACAGTTCGGGCTGGACATAAACAATATAAGTTTCCTTGGCAATCTCAATGACGACCGCATAGCCTATCTTAACCTGAACATCAACACAAAGATAATCACCCCGGAATTCAGGAAGAACCTTCTCAAGCTTCTGAAGAAGCACAAGGGAGACACCACACTCAAGGTAACCTGCTATGACGGAAATACCGGCTACCAGCTGCCGCTGTTTTCAAAGGCGGCCAAGATCCGCGTCTGCGAAGACCTCATAGAGGGCGTGGAGCGTCTTGGTATGACCTGCGAAGCGGAAATTAAATAAAATTACTTATCTTTGTTTGTTGTTACAGTCCCAAAGGGACTCTAAAACCAAACCGTATGAAAAGAATAATAGATGACGTTTGCGCAAAATATACCCGCGCAGATGAAGTCAAAGCCCTGGGCATATATCCATATTACCGTCCCATAGAGTCCGGCCAGGACCCCGTTGTAAAGATGCAGGGAAGGGACGTCCTTATGTTCGGATCCAATTCTTACCTGGGACTTTCAGATGATCCCCGTCTCAAGGAGGCAGCCATAGCAGCCATACAGAAATACGGAACAAGTTGTTCGGGATCCCGTTTCCTTAACGGAACCCTGGACATCCACCTTGAACTTGAAGAGAAACTTGCAAAGCTTGTAGGCAAGGAAGAGGCCGTTACGTTCAGTACCGGAATGCAGTCCAACCTCGGAGCCATCTCCGCCCTGTCCTTCAGGGACGGCTTCGTGCTTCTGGACTCCCTGGACCACGCTTCCATCATTGACGGAAGCCGCCTGGGATTCTCCAAGGTGCTCAAGTTCCCCCACAACGATATGCGCGGCCTGGAGAAGAAACTCCGCATCTGCCCAAGGAACGCTCCAAAGCTCATTGTAGTTGACGGAGTCTATTCAATGGAAGGAGACATTGCCCCGCTGCCGGAAATAGTCCAGCTCTGCGAGAAGTACGACGCATACATAATGGTGGACGACGCCCATTCCCTCGGTGTCCTTGGAGACCACGGCCGCGGAACCGCGGACCACTTTGGCCTCACGGACAAGGTGGACATCATAATGGGTACGTTCTCCAAGTCATTCGGCTCCCTGGGAGGATTCATTGCGGCAAACCATAACATAATGAACTTCCTGAAGCATAACGCCCGCGCGCTTATCTTCAGCGCGAGTATGCCTCCGGCAAACGTTGCCGCAGTAAGCAAGGCAATTGACATTATGCTCACTGAACCGGAGCGCATTGAGAACCTTTGGGACGTTACCCATTACGCACAGGAGCAGTTCAAGGCCCGCGGATTCGATACCGGACACACCCAGTCTCCTATCATCCCGTTGTTCGTAAGGGATACCACCAAGGCCCTCCAGATTGTGAAACTTGCCTTGGACGAGGGAGTATTCATCACTCCGGTTATCGCCCCTGCGGTACCTCAGGATTCCGTGCTTATCCGTTTCGCCCTTATGGCAACCCATACTAGGGAGCAGGTTGACATAGCTGTTGACAGGCTAGAAAAGGTATTCAGACAAGTAGGAGTAATAAAATAGGAATATGATAATCCTCATTACCGGAATCACCTCCGGATTTGGAGAAGCTATGGCCCGACAGCTCTGTGCAGCGGGCCATACCGTTTATGGTACCCACCGCAACGCAAAGGAGTTCATCCCCGGTGTCACCTACATCAAGGCTGACGTTCAGGATGAGTCTCAGGTGAAGGCTGCCGTGGACCAGGTGGTTGAGGCACAGGGCCGCATAGACGTTTTCATCAACAATGCAGGGATGGGAATAGGCGGACCGCTGGAATATACGTCCATCCAGGACGCCCAGCGCCAGATGGACGTGAATTTCATGGGCTTGGTCCGCTGCGTTCACTACGTGCTGCCGGTAATGCGAAAGCAGGGAGGAGGCAAGATCATAGCCTTCAGTTCAATAGGTGGCCTTATGGGTCTGCCTTTCCAGGGGATGTATTCCGCCAGCAAGTTCGCTATCGAGGGATATTGCGAAGCCCTTCGCTTGGAAACCAAGGCTTTGGGAATCAAGGTTACGGTAATTGAGCCGGGCGATTTTGCCACCGCGTTCACCGCGCAGCGCAAGAGCGTGGCGGACCCGGAGGCGTATGAAGTGTACAAGACCTACGCGGATTCCCTTGCAAGCATTGAGAAAGATGAGACCACCGGACTCAAGCCGGACTACCTCGCCTCCAAGATTGTAAAGATTGTTGCCAAGAAGAATCCCAGGTACAACTATGTGGTTTCCACTTTAGTGCAGCGCCTGTCCGTCCTGCTTAAAAAAATACTCCCAGCACCTTTGTTCTCAAAGATACTGGGCAGTTATTACAAGCTGTAAGGCGCAACGGTTACTTGCGTTTGTAAATATCCACTTCGCTTACGACATTCACCGTCTTTTCGTCCGGTTTGCCCCGGTTGATGGTTTCTTCCCACGGAGTGTTCTCACCTCTGAAGAGAATTCTCATCTCGTTGCCTTCCAGGTTAAGGATCTGGGCGGATTCGCCGTTGTAGGACAGCTCTACGTAAACATTATTGTAATACAGGGTTCCGTTTTGCAGATAGTAGCCGAACGAAACGGTTGACGTATTGTCCGGAAATATGTACTCCACGGTGCCGGTCGCTTCCTTGAAGGTTACAACCTGCCTGTGATCCCATCTTTGTTCGTAAAGTTCTCCGTTGGGGCCTCTGAACTGGGTGTAGTCCAGTTCCCAGGAACCCAGGATGGGGTTGGGGGTTATGGCGGGATCCTTTCCGCAAGAGGCCAATGCTACGAGACCAAGGAGGAGGACTCCGAGGCGGATTATTCTTTTAGCAATCATATTCACGTTTCTTATGTGTCCCAAAAGTAATAAAAATAACAAAAACAGCCCGACATTTGGTGTCGAGCTGTACAATCTGGAGCGGAAAACGGGATTCGGACCCGCGACCTCAACCTTGGCAAGGTTGCGCTCTACCAACTGAGCTATTTCCGCGTTCGGGATTGCAAATATACACCAAAAATATTTAATCCCAAATTTTTTTACACTTCTATTGCGGTATCGAACTCCTGAAGGAAGCGCATATCGTTCTCAAAGTAGTGTCTGAGGTCGTTTACCCTCCACTTGAGCATTGCAATCCTTTCCAGTCCCATACCAAAGGCGAAGCCGCTGTATTTCTTGGAATCTATGCCCGATGCCTCAAGGACGTTGGGATCTACCATTCCGCATCCCATTATCTCCAGCCATCCTGTTCCCTTGCAGATGTTGCAGCCCTTGCCGTGGCAGATGTTGCAGCTGACGTCAACTTCGGCCGAAGGCTCGGTGAACGGGAAGTAGGAAGGACGCATACGGATCTCAGTCTCCGGGCCGAACATTTCGCGGGCGAAGAGCAGGATGGACTGCTTGAGGTCCGCGAAGGTGACGCCCTCGTCAATGTAGAGGCCTTCCACCTGGTGGAAGATGCAGTGCGCGCGGGCGCTGATGGCCTCGTTGCGGAAAACCCTTCCGGGGCAGATCACCCTGATGGGGAGGTCCATCTTCTCCATTGCGCGCACCTGCACGCTGGATGTGTGCGTGCGGAGCAGCAGCGGATTAAGATGTCCGGAGGAGATGAAGAAAGTGTCCTGCATATCGCGGGCAGGGTGGTTGGGAGGGAAGTTGAGGGCCTCGAATACGTGGTAGTCGTCTTCAATTTCAGGGCCTTCGGCCACATCGTAGCCAAATTTGCGGAAAATGTCCACGATTTCCTGCCTTACTATGGAAACCGGATGGCGGGATCCCAGCTCGTAAGGGTCTCCCGGCATTGTAAGGTCCTGCTTGGGCATCAGGGACGCTGCTGCGTCCTGAGCCATCTCCTTAAGCTGCTCAATCTTGGCCGTTGCGGCCTGCTTGAGCTCGTTGAGGACCTTTCCGAATTCCTTTTTCTGCTCTTTGTCCACGAGCCTGAACTCATCGAACAGGCGGGTGAGCTCTCCCTTCTTGCCCAAGAAGCGGATACGCGCTTCTTCCACTTCCTTGGCCGTCTTGCACTTAAGCTCAGTTATCTGCTGGCGCAGGCGGTCTATTTCTTCTCTTGTCATCTTGAATTATTGTTGACTTTTTTCTCTTTTTGCCGCTCTCTTTTCCCGGTTCTTCTTTTCCCTTTCCGCTCCGTTCTTCAGGTAGCGGGCCCATTGTTTTTCGTCAAAGACCTTGTGGAAGGCCTCGTACATCTGGTCCATCCACTTGTCCTGGATCTGCTGGTACAGGTCCGTGTTGGTAGCCTTTGTTTTCTGAAGCTGCTGAAGCTCTTCGTTCATTGCAAGGAAGTCGTGGGTCATTATGGAATCTACGTAGAAGATTTGCCAGTCTTCCAGCTTGTAGTTGTCTGCCATCTTCTCCACGGATTCGTCAATGCCTTTCTGCAACTCCTTGAGCTGCTCTTCCGGGGTTGTAGCCTGGGCACCCGCCTTGAGACAGCAGGGGCCGAGCAGTGCGCAAAGGAACAAAATAAGGGTCAATTTCAGTTTCATATTCTGGAAAAAATTATCTTTGTCCGGAAACAGGACACAAAATTAAACATTTAAACGATAAAACGAAAATGATAAGGAAAACTGCAATCTGTGCGTTTGCTATAATGCTTACAGCAATCTTTACACCAAAGTCCGATGCCTGCACCAACATAATCATCTCCAAGGGTGCCAGCGCCGACGGATCCTGTATGGTCTCCTATGCGGCGGATTCCCATCTGCTCTTTGGCGAGCTGTACTATAACAGGGCCGCCAACTGGCCTGCGGGCTCCAAGCTGTTTATACGCGAGTGGGACACCTACAAGCCGCTGGGAAGCATTCCGCAGATTGCCCACACCTACCAGACTGTGGGAAATATGAACGAGCACCAGCTTGTGATTGGCGAAACCACCTACGGCGGACGCGAGGAACTTGCGGACCCGGCCGGAGTTATGGATTACGGTTCCCTTATCTACGTCACCCTCCAGAGGGCTAGGACGGCGCGCGAGGCCATAGACATAATTGTAAGCCTGGCAAACGAGTTCGGCTACCCTTCAGAAGGGGAGAGTTTCTCCATTGCGGACGGAACGGAGGCCTGGGTGATGGACTTGATTGGAAAAGGCCCGGAGGAGAAGGGAATAGTGTGGGTGGCAAGGCGCGTTCCTGACGGATATATCTGCGCCCACGCAAACCAGTCCCGCATCACAAGGTTTCCCCTGAACGATCCCGAGAACTGTCTCTACGCCCCGGACGTGATAACCTTCGCCCGCAAGAAGGGCTATTTCAGCGGCAAGGATGAGGAATTCTCATTCCGCGACGCTTACTGCCCGCTTGACTTTGGCACCGTGCGCGGCTGCGACGCCCGCGCCTGGTCCGCCTTCAACATCCTGTGCGACGGAGTCTTCACCTATATGGACGAGTCCGGCAAGGAGGTTTCCCGCCCCGCAGGCGACTGGCTGAACTATGCAATGGGATATGACCTCAAGGGCGAAATGCCTCTCTTTGTGAAGCCTTCCCGCAAGATTACCGTAAAGGACGTGGCTGACGTTATGCGCGACCATTACGAGGGCACCCCTATGGATATGACCACGGACATTGGAGCTGGCGGAAACGCCCTGCCGTACCGCTGGAGGCCTATGGAGTTCGAGTCCGGCGGCAAGACCTACGTCAACGAGAGGGCCATCGCCACCCAGCAGACAGGATTCTGGTTCGTGGGCCAGGCCCGCGGATATCTCCCTGACGAGATTGGCGGAATAATCTGGTTTGGCTGCGACGATGCCGCAACGTCTTATGTGACGCCTATCTATACCGCTTCCTCAGACATTCCCGAGTGCTTCCGCGTGGGCAACGGCGATATGCTGCATTATTCTCCCACCTCCGCTTTCTGGATGTGCAACCGCGTGGCCAACGCCTGCTATAAGATGTACAACCATATGGCCGCATACGTGCGCGAGAGGATAGACGCTTTTGAGAACGCCCAGATGTTCGGGGAGGTCCAGAAGAACGACCTTGTGGCCCTGGACTACCTGTCCAAGGGAGACAAGGCTTCCGCTAACAGGATAATTACAGAATACAGCATATCCACAGCCCAGCAGCAGTTCCAGGACTGGGCAGACCTGGAGGAGACCCTGCTGGTCAAGTTCATAGACGGAAATGTAAAAGCCCAAAACTCCGACGGGAGTTTCAGGCATTCACAGTATTCAGAGGGTATTCCCGCGGGACTTACTCAGCCCGGGTATACCGATCATTGGAAATCCGTGGTATCTGCGGATCACGGCGATGTCCTGGAAGTGAAGTAAGCTCCCTTACCATACCAGGCTTTTCACGACGCTGGAACTTGATCTCTACGCCGGTATCGAACCTTGCCGGAGCCTGCTGCTGAGAGCCTGAAGACTCAGTAACGGTGAATCCTGCGCGCCTGAGGGTTGTCTTGAGCATTGTCTCGTTGGGGTCGCCAAACTGGAAGCCGTCCTGAGGGTTGTCCATTGCGGTATAGTCCGGCTTGATTCCATCAGGCATACAAAGGGTGACGCCGTCCTTGTCCGCATAGCGGGAGAACATTACGTAAAGTCCCCAGTTCTTGGCATACTTGAGGCCGTTCTTTCCAAATTCAATGGCCTCTGCACTGTCATTGGTGTGATTCTCCGTATAATAATCAATGATGTCCTGGAAATAATCGTCTGAACCAATGATATAGCCTCCGCAGTATTTGCCGTAAGTCTGTTTTCCAACCAATACAACAGGCATAAAGGGCTTGAGGCAGCAGATGAGGGCTTCTGAAGCAGAAGCGCTGTCTCCAGTTACAATAGCATAGATCTTCTCCAGACCTATGTTTGCATCTTCAGTGTTGAAATGGTAATCCTTGCCGTCGAACCTGAAGTCGTGCTGGAAGGATAATCTGCTGGTTCCAGCCTCAGGACCGTACATTTTGACCATCTGAGCGGCGTACTCGGTATTGTAAACCTCTGTCTCAAAGATGTCTCCCGCCTCTACATTGGCCCTTGGGGCAAGCATTGAGATGAGCACTTCCTCTGCAACCACGGCACCGCCTCCGTTGTACCTGAGGTCAAGGACTAGTTCCTTGATGCCCTCGGACTTGAAATACTGGCAGGCCTCGATGAGTGAAGCGCAGGACTCGGCGGTGAAAGATGTGTAATGGAGATAACCTATCTTCTGTCCTTTTTCGTTATCGATGACCCTGTACATAATGACAGGATTCTCAATCATTTCCCTTGCGGTCATAGAGACTTTGCTGCCGTCCTTGAGTGTCAGGGTGCAATTGCTGCTGTAGACCATCTGGTCGTAAATGAAGTCTGTGTCCAGATAACCGGCAGTTCCCTGCCATATTATGGGAATATCCTTTCCGTTGACTTTGACAATGACATCTCCGCGCTTGAGGCCGGCCTCTGAGGCAGGGCTGTTGGGATAGACATAACGAACGGTTGCGAGAACCCTGTTGGTGTTCTCCTTGTCCTGTTCGAAATCATAGAAATCGTAGCCATATGTGGTGGTGACACCGGTCACGTCCCCCATAAATGCCTTGTAATCGTCCGTTACCTGGGTCCATTTGTCTATGTCGTTACCTGAATTGTCTTTGTATCTGATTGACGCCACCTTCTTGATAGGTTCTTCCTGGTCTGTCCAAGCCATAAGCTGGGCCTTGATCTCTTTCTTCCAGAGATAGTATGTGTCCATCAGGTCATAGGCGAAGTTGTTTACATAATAGTAAGTCCAGTTTTTCTCCGGCTCCTGAGGAGTGGTGGGACCAGTTGGAGTAGTGCCGCCGCCGGGATTCTGGTTGACTGGCTGCTTCTCACAGGAGGAGAAGGCCAAAGCCATTGCAAGAATGATATAGAAGAATCTTTTCATAATTCAATAATTGTGTAGGATGCAAAGATAGTAAATAATTATAAACCTGTCCTACGGGCGGTCTCTTCCCACAAATACCCCGCCAAAGGGTTGTCAAGGAAACGCGCGGGAACGTCCAGGCAACTGTTCCTTTTGAACAGTTTCATTGTCTGAGGGCTTTCCAGGGCGGATATTGCGGGGGCGATGCCTTGTTCCGGCCGTTTGCAGAACGGCTTGAACAGGGCGTCAGCCAGGGGGTCGAACCAGCGGCCCAGGTCTATCATATTTGAATTGACTATTCCCGGGTCTGACATATTTACGTGCAGGGGAGTGCGTTTTGCCAGCTCTATGCTGAAGAGCATAAGGGCCAGTTTGGAAGTGGCGTAAGTGCGCAGTTGGTGGAAATCCCGCGGACCTTTCTCAAACAGGCCGCGGTCAATGCGGGCGTACCGGGCGGTCAGGGAGATTACATTGACTATGCCGGCGTCCGGGGCAAAGCTGTCAAGCAGGAGGCGCGTGAGCAGGTAAGGGCCCGCGTAATTCACGGCAACGGTCTGTTCAAGACCGTCTTCCGTGAGGGAGTAGCGGGGCGGCATTGTGCCTGCGTTGTTCAGCAGTCCCGAAAGCCGGGCTCCCTTGAAGGCGGCTGCGAATTCCCTTATGGACTGCATTGATGCAAGGTCCAGTTGCATAAGATGCAGGGAAGCCTGTGGCACTTTGGAAAGTATTTCTTCCTTTACGGATTGTGCTTTTTCAGGATTCCTGC
Organism: Bacteroidales bacterium; assembly: GCA_017960545.1. Classification (GTDB taxonomy): domain Bacteria; phylum Bacteroidota; class Bacteroidia; order Bacteroidales; family UBA932; genus Cryptobacteroides. The sequence goes on along the minus strand of JAGCYZ010000015.1, from coordinate 10,825 downwards.
AGGCCATAATTACCGGATGCCCCTTGGCCGCAAGAGCCATAGAGGCGGCTTTGCCCATGCTTCCGCTGGCGCCGGTGACTATTATGCTTCCGGGGATTATCTCTTCCATTTCTTCCAGAGTGCGCTGATTATTCCGGATGGCTGTATGGCTATGAAGCCGGGCAGAAGGACGTTCATCAGGCCAGGTTTGACCGTCTTGTGGCCCCGGTCCATCCCCCTGAGGGCCCTGCGGACCAGGGACTGGGGGGTGCGGATAAGCCCGGTTTTCACTCCAAGGTCCAGCAATTTGTCGCTGAGCCTGTATAAAGGAGTGGCAATGGCGGCGGGCATAACGGTGGTTACGCACACGCCGTATGGCTTCATCTCGTAATACAGGGATTTCCCGAAACTCTTGAGGTATGCCTTAGTGGCTGAATAAACAGTTATGCCAGGAGCCGGAATATCCGCGGCCATTGATGACATTATGATTATGTTGCCCTTGCCGGCCTTTTTCATATCGTTGCCAAACAACAGGCACATACGGGTATTGGTGTTCACGTGCAGGCCAATCATTGAGCTGGCCAGGCCGCAGTCCTCCTGCTGCAGTTCCTTGAAGAAAAAGAATCCGGCGTTAAGCACCAATATGTCCACCTGCAGACCCTTCTGTGTGCAGAAACCGTACAACTGATCAGCGGCGTCCCAGCCGCTCAGGTCCTGGAAGCAAGGCAGTACGTTTACACCGTATTCCTCGTGGATCTTTGCCGCTGCGGCATCCAGTTCCTCCTGGCGATTGCTCACAATTACAAGTTCGCAACCCCTGGCGGCCAGCTGCCGCGCGTACTCAAGTCCCATTCCGGAACTTCCACCGGTTACAAGCGCCGTCATAGTTCCTTTTCTGCTTTGGCAATTTCCTTTTCAAGCCTGGCAGGAAGGTTGTCCACCTTGCAGTGGCACTTCATATCCAGGGTGTACATACGCCCAATGCAGTAGTTGGAATGCTTGCAGCCGCTGCAGGATACTTCTCCGCTTTTGAGCTTGTTCACAAAGTCCGTATCGTGAACCAGTGCGCGCGCCATCTGCAGGCCTTCGAAGCCCGCGTCCAGCACTTCTTCCATCTTCTCCTTTGAGATGAGGCCTCCCACGTAGATGAGCGGCAGCGACAGGTTGGCGCGGAATATCCTGGCCTCGTCCAGGAAGTATCCTTCCTTGAATGGCACTGTTGGTATGACGATGCGTCCCGCAAGGGCCAGGCCCGCCTTGAGCCACCAGAACTTCTTTAAATCCATATAGTGGCGCAGGGTCTTGAGCGGCATCGCGCCACGCATCACTTCCATTGGAGCCTTGCTCACAAAGCCGGCGGTGAGCACCAGCGCGTGGACGCCCAGCCGCTCCAGCTCCTTTGCCACCTCAAGGCACTCCTCCGTCTGCATTCCGCGGCGGAAGCCGTCGTGCATATTCACCTTGACCACCACGCCCATATCGTCCCCGGCGGCCTTCATCACTTCCTTGATCACCATTCGCATAAAGCGCATACGGTTGTCAAGGGAGCCGCCAAACTCGTCCCTGCGCCTGTTGGTATATGGCGACAGGAACTGGCTTATGAGGTAGCCGTGGCCGGCGTGGACCTCCACGCAGTCGAAGCCGGCCTTGCGGGCCAGGTTGACGGCGTTGCCGAAGTCCGCGGCTATCCGGGCGATCTCTTCCTTGCGGAGCTTGCGGGCGAAGGTGGGTGAGTACAGGTTGAAGCCTCCGGAGGCGCCCACGGGCATACATCCGCAGGTGGCCCTGTGCGTCATATTGCCGCAGTGCCCCAGCTGGATGGATGCCTTTGCGCCGTAGGAATGGATGGCGTCAGTGAGTTCCCTGAGTTCCGGGACGATCTCCTCCCGCATCCACAGCTGGCCGTCAAAGGACAGGCCGGACTGGCATACGGCGGCATATGCCACCGTGGTCATTCCCACTCCGCCGCGCGCCACGGCCGTATGATAGTCGAACAGGTCCTTGGACGGGCGGTTCCCGTAGGCCATGTTTTCGAACGCTGCGGAACGGATGACGCGGTTGCGCAGGGTGACGGGTCCTATGTGGGCCTCGGTGAATATCTTGGATTCAGGCATCAGTATAAGAGGGGTATGATTCGTTTAACTTTCTTGGCATCGAACTCCGTGGGGAATTCCTGCTGGTAACGCTTGTGGATGCGCGCGGCGCGGGGGCCCAGGTTGGCAAAGGTCCAGAGGGCGAAGACCGCTCCGGCCCAGGACCAGGTGAGTATGGCGAATCCGGTCCATTCCAGCACTTCGCCAAAGTAATTGGCAGAACTTACGTAGCGGAACATGCCGCCCGTGGGCAGGTAGTGTGCAGTGTCCCCGGGCTGCCGCAGGTGCCGGATAATGCTGTCAGACTGTATGTTTATGAACATTCCGGCAAAGAAGAGGAGGGCGCCCGCATAGAAGCGGAAGGTCCCCATCCACTGTGGGGGATACATATCGGCAGGGGAGATATAGAAGATCCATCCGCCCTGCATGAAGGCGTTGAGGGTGTTGAAGAGCACCCCCATCAGGATTATCGAGAGGGGCATGCGGGAGTCCCCTCGTATGAGCAGGGGGAATATGAATGAGCGCTGGAAGTAATGCAGTTCAAACAGCAGAAGGAAGGCCAGGCGGGTTACGTCCGCGCGCCTGTCAGAGAAATACCACAGGGCCAGCATGGCAAAGAACACCGGAGCTTCCATCAGTACCCAGCCCAGGCGGTTGTTCACGCTGGGGCCCCACTTGCGGTTGTAGAACCTGCCGTACCCTGCATCCACGAAGAACAGGCACACGAATACCACAACGGCCGCCAGGGCCATTATCACAAGGAATGTATTGAACTGGCCTGCTCCCATCCTAAAGGGCTGCGCCCACCTGGTCCGCAATCTTTTTCATCCCGGCTACGGACGGGTGGTTGCTTATCTTGTCTATCTGGAAGAGGGTTATGCACTTTACACCATACTGCTCGCAGATCCCCGGCATAGAGCGGGTGATCTGGCGGCCCAGGTCCGTGTTCAGGATGAAGTAGATGTCCGTGTCAGGGAGGCGCTCCTTCAGGTAGCCGAACAGGTAGCACACTGCAGGGAAGTACTCATACAGGTTGCCGTCCCGCCATGCTCCGGGGGCCGGAATCTCCCCAAGGGGTGAGCCGCTCCAGTCATCGTTGGTGCCGCCGAATATAAGCAGTATGTCCGGCTTCTGCCCGCAGCGGCCTATGCTGCCGTCCTCAGCCACAATGTCCGTCTTGGCCCTTGCTATGAACGATGTCTCGGGGCCCATGTTGTCATAACCGGTGTAGCAGATTGCTGAGCCGCTGTAACTGCTGTTGTACAGGAGGTTCAGCTTGTTCTGTGCACACAGGAGGCTCCACCAGCAAAGGGAGGCATCGTGGACGTCGTTGCCTCCCCGTCCCGTGAAGTACCAGTTTGCGTAGCCTTCAGGTATGCGATTCTCAAAGGTGCTGTATGAATCTCCAAGGACAACCACCTTTTTCTGAGATGCCGTATTATAGTTTTTAGGCGAGCAAGCCGCCAGAGGCAGCAGCGCCAGAAGAAGTAAGCAGAATCTTTTCATATACTTGACAATCAATGCTCAAATATAGATAAATTCTGCTTAAGTCTTTTAATTGTTCAGGACAACTTTGCCGTCACGGAAGTCCGCGGTTATCTTGGAATCCTTGCGGATGCTTCCCTGCAGGATCTCGCTGGCAAGCTTGTTCACCAGCTCGCGCTGGATGAGACGCTTGACAGGACGAGCGCCGTACTCGGGGCTGTAACCCTCTTCAACCATATAGTCTTCGAAGGCCGGCGTGTAGCTGAGCTGGACGTTGTCGTCCTCCAGTTTCTTCTGCAGCAGGTCCATCTGGATGTGAACGATTTCCCTGATATTGTCTTTGGTGAGCTGGTCGAATACCACAATCTCGTCAATCCTGTTAAGGAATTCAGGCCTCATAACCGCCTTGAGCTCCTCTTCCTTGAGGTTGGAGGTCATAATGAGGATGGTGTTCTTGAAGTCAACCGTACGGCCCTTGTTGTCCGTAAGGCGGCCGTCGTCCAGAACCTGAAGCAGCACGTTGAATACGTCCGGATGGGCTTTTTCTATCTCGTCCAGCAGGATAACGGAGTACGGTTTGCGCCTTACGGCCTCGGTAAGCTGGCCGCCCTCGTCATATCCTACGTATCCCGGAGGCGCGCCCACCAGCCTGCTCACGGTGTGCCTTTCCTGGTATTCGCTCATATCTATCCTGGTTATGAGGTTCTCGTCATTGAACAGGAACTCCGCCAGGGCCTTTGCCAGTTCGGTCTTGCCCACACCGGTTGATCCCAGGAACAGGAAGGAACCGATAGGCCTCTTCTCGTTGGAAAGGCCGGCGCGGGAGCGGCGGACGGCGTTGGACACGGCCGCTATGGCCTTGTCCTGGCCTACCACCCTCTTGTGCAGGGCGCTTTCCATACGGAGGAGCTTCTCCTTCTCGCTTTCCAGCATACGGCTTACCGGGATGCCGGTCCAGCGGGCTACAACCTCCGCAATGTCTTCCGGGGTCACGGCCTCCGTGATGATAGGGTCCTTGATGGCGGCCTGCTTCTCGGAGAGTTCCTGCAGGCGCGCCTGGGCCCCGGCAAGCTTGCCGTAGCGGAGCTCGGCTACCTTGCCGTAGTCTCCGGCGCGCTCCGCGATTGCCGCATCGCGCTTGTAGTCCTCTATCTGCTGGCGCAGGTTGTTCAGTTCAGTCACTATTCCTTTCTCGTCCTTCCAGCGCGTCATAAGCTCTTCGCGCTTTGCGCTCAGGTCCGCCAGTTCGCTCTCTATCTTCTCCATCTTAAGGGAGACGCCTTCGCGCTTGATGGCCTCTTTCTCTATCTCCAGCTGGCGTATGCGGGCGTTGAGGTCGTCGATGGGCTCCGGAACGGAGTTCATCTCCAGGCGGAGCTTGGAGGCGGCCTCGTCCACAAGGTCTATGGCCTTGTCCGGCAGGAAACGGTTGTTGATGTACCTGTGGGAGAGGTTCACCGCCGCAATGAGGGCATCGTCCTCTATCTTTACGCGGTGATGGTTCTCGTATTTCTCCTTCAGGCCCCTCAGGATGGCTATGGACTCCGCCGGCGACGGCTCGTCCACCATCACTTTCTGGAAACGCCTCTCCAGGGCCTTGTCGGTCTCAAAGTATTTCTGGAACTCGTCCAGGGTGGTGGAGCCTATGGTGCGCAGTTCGCCCCTCGCAAGGGCCGGCTTCAAAATGTTTGAAGCGTCCATTGCTCCGGAGCTGCGCCCCGCGCCCACCAGGGTGTGGATCTCGTCTATGAACAGGATTATCTCCCCGTTGCTTTCGACTACCTCCTTGACCACTCCCTTGAGTCTCTCTTCAAATTCTCCCTGATATTTGGCTCCTGCAATCAGCGCTCCCATATCCAGGGAATACACCTTGCGGGACTTCAGGTTTTCCGGGACGTTCCCGTCCACTATCTTCAAGGCAATGCCTTCTGAAATCGCAGTCTTGCCCACTCCCGGCTCGCCCACCAGGATAGGGTTGTTCTTGGTCCTTCGGCTCAGTATCTGGAGGACCCGTCGTATTTCATCGTCACGGCCTATCACAGGGTCAAGCTTGCCCTTTGCAGCCATATCGTTGAGGTTGATGGCGTATTTGCTTAAAAATTCGTATTTGTTCTCCATACTGTTTACAATTAATAATAAAAAACACCCGCCCGAAATCTCGGGCAGGTGATAAGCCTCAAATTATATTCCGACCCTTGCCGGACTGACAATATGGCAGATTACTCTCCTACGGGAGCCTCAGATGTAGGGGCGCTGGGGGTAGGGGTCTGTCCGTCAGTAGGTGAAGGGAATGCAGGAGCTTCCTGTGTGGTGGTGTTCTCAATCCTGTTGGTAACGTCAACGTCCTTTCCGCTTGTACCAAGGGTGAAGGAAGAAACTACGGAAACCACAAGGATGAAGGTTACCAGGATCCAGGTAACTTTCTCAAGGATGTCGGCTGTCTGCCTTACGCCAAAAGCCTGGTTGCCGGCTACGAAGTTGGAAGCCATGCCCTCTCCTTTACCGTTCTGGAGAAGAACCACAAGAGTCAGCAATACTGCCGCAATTATAATGAGAACGACAAGAATTGTGAATACAGCGTTCATAGTTATTGATTATTAATATTATTCAGTTTTTCGATAAGGGTTGCAAAGTAAGCACTTTTTTCTGGATAACGCAAGATTAGTTTGGAATAAATGCTCTTTGCCTGCTCCAAATATCCCTGCTGGGCGTATATTTCCGCCAGCGTCTCCGTAATATACACGTCATCCAGCGACATAACCTTCCTGTCATCCTGAGGCGCAGCTTTCCTGTCATCCTGAGGCGCAGCCGAAGGATCTTTCTTCTTTACCACCGCAGGCGCTTCCTGCCCAGAGCGCACAGACTCATAGGCATCCTGGGTGAAATAGTCTCCGCCAACCACCACCACCTTCTGCTCCATAGGCGCCTTGCGGACATATTCAGTGACGCTCTGGGCCGATACGCCTGCCTCCGCGGCGGCTTTTGCCAGGATGCCGCGGTCAAAGACGTAGAGGGCTGCGTCAGCGAACTGGCCTGTGCGGCAGCACAGGGCCTTTCGCGCCGCGCCAAACCACGGATACCGGGTCACCAGGGCGGAGAGATCGTCCAGAGGCATATTGTCCAGGTTTACCATTGCGCTACGGTGGAGTTGAATATGTCTTCTACCAGTTTGTCTATGATTTCCTTGCAAAGGGTGCTTTCCACCGCGTCAAGGGACTGGGTGGAAGGGAAATCGGCATATTGAGAGAAACTTTTCTCAAGGTTGTCCTCCTCGTGGAGCCGGTTGGTGAACACAATCTTTGCGGAAACCGTAAGGCGGTTCTGGGAGGCGACCTCATTTGCAGTAATGGCGGTTGCGGTAACGTCGTATCCCGTTATGGTGCCTTCTATATGCAGGTCTCCGTCAATTTCCACCTGCTCCAGCTTGGTCATCTTGCGGAACTGCTCGCGCAGGGCTTCCGTGATGTCATTGCTGAGGCTTGGGTTCACCTTGGTAGCGGTGTATTCAAAGAAGTCTATGGCAATGGTGTTCACGTCCGGCTGGATGGAGGTTCCGGAGAAGGAATAGATGCCGCAGGCGCTTACGCACAGCGCGCAAGCCGCCATAAAGGCTATGAGGGGCAGTTTACTCATTCTTCAGTCTTCTGTATAGGGTCCTTTCAGATATTCCAAGGGCCTCCGCGGCAAGTTTGCGGTTGCCTCCGAATTTCTCCAGGGCCCTGGCTATGTTCTCTTTTTCAATCTCCTGGATGGACAGGGTGCGGCTCTCCTGGGGCTCCTCCCTGTGTTCGGGCTCCTGCCATTCAACTTCCTCCGGTTCCTGGATCTGGGGCTCCGCCTGCTTGATGGCGGTGGAGGCCACAATTGTCTTGAGGCGGTCCACCTCCTGCTTCAGGTCCAGCAAAGCCTTGACAATCATTTGCTTGTCATCGGAACTCATACTGCTCTGCGGAGCGGATACAAGGGCCGGCAGGGCGTTGGGATCGTCCTTGGGGATGTATTTGGACAGGGTTTCCTTGTCTATCTCAACCCTGTGCTCGTCGCCGGAAATGCTGGTGGACTCCAGGGCGGTGAGGGACTCCGCGGCGTTCTTCAACTGGCGGATGTTTCCGGGCCACCTGTAATCCCGCAGCATTGCAATGGCGTCGTGGGTGAGGTTAACCTTGCGCATTCCGTATCGCTCGGAGAAGTCGGAGGAGAATTTGCGGAAAAGGAGGTAGATGTCGTCCTTGCGGTCACGCAGGGAAGGCATTGTTATCTGGATGGCGTTGAGCCTGTAGAACAGGTCCTCCCTGAACTTGCCGGTGCTCACCGCGTGCATCAGGTTGATGTTGGTGGCGGCTATCACCCTCACGTCCGTCTTCTCCACCTTTGAGGATCCCACCTTGATGAACTCTCCGTCCTGGAGCACGCGCAGCAGCATTGCCTGCGTGTCCTTGGGGAGTTCCCCTATCTCGTCAAGGAAAAGGGTGCCGCCGTCGGCCACTTCAAAGTACCCCTTGCGCTCTGCGATGGCGCCGGTGAAAGATCCTTTTTCGTGTCCGAAGAGCTCTGCGTTGATGGTTCCTTCCGGTATTGCGCCGCAGTTCACGGCAAGATATTTGCCGCTTTTGCGGAGACTGTTCTGATGTATGATTTTGGGGATGTTTTCTTTTCCAACTCCGCTTTCTCCGGTAATGAGCACCGTAAGGTTTGTGGGAGCTATGGCTACGGCTGTTTCCAGCGCCCTGTTGAGCGCCGGATCGTTGCCGATTATATCGAACTTATTTTTCAGCTTTTGTAATTCCTGTGAATCCATGTATTACACAAGTCAAAATTTTAATTCTGTGCAAAAATAGCATTTTTATGGCTATATTTGTATGCTGTCGACAATATTAAAAATAACATAGTGTAAAATGAAAAAGACATTGAAATTATTGACATTGGCGTTTTTGGGCATAGCCACCGTCGCCTGCGCACCTGCAAAGCAGATGGCCAAGATGGCCGAGAACGTATTGGTTGACTGCAACCCTTCAGTTCTTGAGGTGGTTGCCGGCCAGATCAACGCAGACCTCAACGTAACCTATCCTGACGGATACTTCCATCCAAAGGCCGTACTGGAGGTTACGCCTGTCATAGTTTACGGAAACCGTGAGGTTGAGGGCTCAACCCTCTACTATCAGGGCGAGAAAGTCAAGGACAACTTCAAGGTGGTTCCGTCCCGCGGCGGCACAGTGTCCGAGAGGGTACGCTTCGCATACCAGGAAGGAATGGAAGACTGCTATCTTGAACTCCGCGGAAGGGTTGGCTACAAGGGCCGCTACGTTTATCTTCCCACAAGAAAGGTGGCCGATGGAGCAAACACCACCTATATGCTTGTAAAGCAGGACGGACTGGTTCCTTACAAGGAGGACAACTACCAGGAGATCATCAGTATGACTGAAGAGGGACAGATTCTCTACACCATCAATTCATCTGACGTCCGTTCATCCCAGCTTTCCAGCCAGTCCATCAAGGACTTCCAGGCTGCCCTGGACGAGATTGCCGCCAACGAGCGCAAGACTCTCGCAGGAACGGAGATAGTAGCTTACGCTTCTCCGGACGGAGGCCAGAAACTCAACAACACCCTTTCCGAGAGGAGGGCCAACTCCGCAGAGAAGGCCTGGTCTTCAGTTACCGGAAAGCGCGATGCCGGCAGCCCCGAGGTGTCCAGCATCGGACAGGACTGGGAAGGCTTCCAGGAGCTTGTTTCCAAGTCTGACATAGAGGACAAGGACCTTATCCTCCGCGTCCTTTCAATGTACAGCGACCCTGCCGTACGTGAGAACGAGATCAAGAATATGTCTGAGGTTTACAAGGAGCTCAAGGGAGAGGTTCTTCCCGAACTGCGCCGCGCCCGCTTCATTGCAAACGTAGAATTCAAGAACTACACAGAGGACGAGCTCAAGGCCCTCCTCAACGACAACATCAACGTCCTTGACGAGGAAGCCCTCCTCCACGTGGCCACCCTCGTGGACGACCTCAACAAGAAGGTTCAGATCTACAACCAGGCTATCGACCGCTTTGGAAGCGACAGGGCACAGTACAACCTTGGCGTCGCTTACCTCCAGGCAGGCGACCTCTCAAGGGCTGCCCGCGAGTTCGCAAAGGTAAAGGCCCAGGACGCTGACCTCAAGAACGCCACCGGCGTTATCGCAATGCGCAACGGTGACTTCGTAACCGCTGCAAGTTGCTTCACCTCCGCAGGCGATGAGATTGGCAACGCCAATATGGGAATCATTGACATCCTCAACGGCAACTACGCAAAGGCCGCCCAGGAACTCGCAAACGTTCCGGGATGCTGCCACAACACCGTTCTGGCATACATCCTCACCAACCAGCTGGACAAGGCCAAGGCCGCAGCCCACTGCGAGGATCCCAAGGTGAAGTATCTCCTTGCCATCATAGCCGCACGTCAGGGCAATGTGGGTGAAATGAACACCAACCTTGCACTGGCAAACGCCAACGCAGACCTTGCCGCAAGGGCCAGGAAAGACGTTGAATTTGCCGCGTTCAGAAGGTAAGTATTTATAATACATAAGTAAAAGGGGTGCAATTTGTTGCGCCCCTTTTTGCATTTTGTCAGATTATTCGTATATTTGCACCCCCTAAAATATGGGGTAAAGAAACATAAATTATTTACTAACAATCATTTATGCCAACAATTCAACAATTAGTTCGCAAAGGACGCGAGACAATAGAGCTTAAGAGCAAGTCACGTGCCCTTGATGCTTGCCCTCAGAAGCGTGGCGTATGCTTGCGTGTGTACACAACCACACCTAAGAAACCTAACTCAGCTATGCGTAAGGTTGCCCGTGTACGTCTCTCAAACGCTAAAGAGGTGAACGCTTACATTCCGGGAGAAGGCCACAACCTCCAGGAGCACTCAATCGTGCTTGTAAGGGGCGGCCGTGTAAAGGACCTTCCGGGTGTACGTTACCACATCCTTAGAGGAGCTTTGGATACCGCTGGTGTAGAAGGACGTCTTCAGTCACGTTCACTCTACGGAGCAAAGAGGCCTAAGAAATCTAAGAAGTAATTTTTATCACCTATTTATCTTTATTTAAAATGAGAAAATCGAAGCCTAAAAAGAGGATTCTACTTCCTGATCCCAAGTTTCACGACACGATGGTTACCCGTTTCGTGAACAATCTCATGTTGGAGGGAAAGAAGAGTATCGCGTATTCTATTTTTTACGATGCCATTGATTTGGTAGGCGAGAAGATGAAAGATTCTGACAAGGCTCCTCT